>CAZWQS010000081.1:0-12206 GCA_964635925.1 uncultured Terricaulis sp.
CCGCAAGCTTCGGCGCGCCGACGACGCCGGCGACGGACGCGACATTCACGATGCGCGCGCCCGCGGTTTCGCGCAGCAAAGGCAGCGCCGCGTTCACGCCGTTGATCGCGCCCTTCAGATTCACATCGAGCACGAGATCGATGTCGTCGCCGCTCATCTCCTCGATCCAGCCGCCGCGCCCAACGCCTGCATTGTTGAACAACACATGCATGCGCCGATTGGTGGCTTGGCCGAAGGTTTCGATCGCGCGCGCCCATTGCGCGCGATCACGCACGTCGAGCGTGATCGAGATGCGTTGGCCCTCGGGCAAAAGCGCGGCGGTTTCCTCCAAGCCTTGCGCGTTGATGTCGGTGAGGCCGACAAACCAGCCGCGCTCGGCGAAGAGTTGCGCCGTGGCGCGCCCGATGCCCGAACCCGCGCCGGTGATGAAGATGGTTTTCTGATCGCTCATGGGTCGCGACGCTCTTCCGCATCGGGCGATCCGTCAAGCGCGCCGTAGCGTGCGCCGCATGGCGGCGGGCGGGGCGCCGTAGAGGCGCACGAAGGCGCGGCGCATGCGCTCGCCGTCGCCGAAGCCTGTCTTAGCGGCAATCGTCTGCAGCGCGCCGCCGCGTTGCAGCATGGCGCGCGCGGCCTCCACGCGCAGCCGCTCCACCGCCTTGGCCGGCGTGACGCCGGTTTCGGCCGCATAGGCGCGCGCGAACGTGCGCGGGCTCATCGCCGCCTTGGCCGCCAGGCGCTCGACGGAGAGGTCTTCCTTCAGATGCGCGCGCATCCAGGCGTTCAGGTCGTTGAAGCGTGGCGCGTCGAGATCGAGCAAGGCCGAGTGTTGCGTCTGCCCGCCGGGGCGTTTGGCGTAGACCACCATCTCGCGCGCCGTGTCGTCGGCGATCGCCGCGCCGCAATCGGCCGCGATCATGGCCAACGCCAGATCGATTCCCGCGGTGACGCCGGCGGAAGTCCAGACGTCGCCGTCTTCGATATGGATGCAGTCTGCATCCACGCGCACGTTCGGGAAAGCGCGCGCCAGGTCGCCCGCGCGGCGCCAGTGTGTGGAGGCGCGTTTGCCCTCAAGCAAGCCCGCCGCCGCCAGGATGAACGCGCCTGAGCACACGCTTGCGGTGCGCCGCGCGCGGGCGGCGGCGCGCTTGATGGCGGCGATCAGCTTGGCGTCGCGCAGCGCCGCGCGCGTGCCCTCGCCGCCGACCACGATCAAGGTGTCGATGCCGCGCAGGCGTGAGAGCGCCTCCGCCGGCATCGCCGCACCTGCTGAGGAAGGAACCAGCCCCGCCTCCAGCGCACAGACGCGCACATTGTAAGCGCCGGGCGAGAAGCGCGAGGCCACCTCGAACGCCGCGATCGGGCCGGCGGCGTCCAGAATCTGGAAGCCGGGAAACAGAAAAACGGCGATCGTTCGCGGTGTTGGCGGAAAACGAGGCTTCTTTGACATTTCCGCCAGAGCGTGCGCGCGCTAGGTTCGGCTTGTCAATCGCCCAGGAGGCAGAGATGGCCAGCCCGTTCCGCATCGTCTTCATCCTCTATCCGCGCCTCACGCAGCTCGACTTCACCGGTCCCTACGAAGTGCTCGCGCGCATGCCCGGCGTTAAGGTGACGCTCGCCTCGAAAGAGGGCGGCGCGCTGGAGACGGAAATGGGGCTTACGTTCGCGGGGCTTGCTAAGCTCGCCGATGTGCAAGGCGCCGATCTCATCATGATCCCCGGCGGGCCGGGGCAGACGGCGGCGATGCTCGATCCGGGCTTTATGGCTGAGGTGAAGCGTCTCGGCGCCGGCGCGCGCTACATCACCAGTGTTTGCACCGGCTCGCTCATCCTAGCCGCCGCGGGGCTGCTTGCCGGCAAGCGCGCCGGCAGCCATTGGGCGTATCGCGATCTGCTGACACGCTTTGGCGCAATCGCCGATGATGCGCGTGTGGTGCGTGATGGAAATATCATTACAGGCGGGGGCGTCACCGCCGGCATCGACATCGCGCTGACGATTGTTGCGGATATCGCGGGCGAGGATGTCGCCAAGATGATCCAGCTCGCGATCGAATACGCCCCCGCGCCGCCGTTCAATTCCGGCCGGCCCGAAACGGCGGACGCCGAAACCGTAGAGGCGGTGAAGCAATTGTTCTCCACTTTCGCCGCGCAGCGCGAGAAAGCGATCGATCAAGTGACCGGGAACGCCTGATGCTGTTGCTTAAGCCGAACTGCGAAGCCTGCGATTGGGATCTGCCGCCCGAAAGCCTGGACGCGCGCATTTGCAGCTTCGAATGCACCTTCTGCGCCGCTTGCGCAGACGGCGTGCTCAACGGCGCCTGCCCCAATTGCGGCGGCGAATTGGTGCGTCGGCCGGTTAGGCCAGCGGCGGCGCTTGCGAAACATCCCGCGAGCACGGAGCGCGTGCTGAGGGCTAAACTTGCTCGCCCTTGATGGGCGAGCAGTCAGCGCGCGCGAGCGCGATGACTGAGTGGGTGGCACTGAAGGCTTGGCGCTCCCACCCACTCCGTCTCGCGCCGCCGCCGCGAGCCACCTCGCCCATCAAGGGCGAGGAGGGCTCACAGCACATCCAACCCCACATCCAAATTCATCGCGCTATGCGTCAGCGCGCCGACGCTGATGACATCTACGCCCGTCTCCGCCACCGCGAACACGTTTTCGATCGTGATTCCGCCGGAGGCCTCCAGCAGCGTCTTACCTTGCGCCAGCTTTACGGCGGCGCGCAAATCGCCCAGCGAGAAATTGTCCAGCAGCACAGCACTCGGCGCGAAGGGCAGGGCTTGTTTCAATTGATCGAGCGAATCCACCTCGATCTCGATGGCGCAGAGATGCGCCGCCGCCTTGTGCGCGCGCTCCAACGCCTGCGCCACCCCGCCGGCGGCGGCGATGTGGTTGTCCTTGATCAACATGGCGTCGTTCAAGCCATAACGATGCGCCCCGCCTCCGCCCAGACGCACCGCGCGCTTCTCCAAGGCGCGCAGGCCCGGCGTCGTCTTGCGCGTGCAGGCGATGATCACGCCCATGCCTTCCACCGCATCCACGTATTGCCGCGTCAGGGTGGCGATACCGGAAAGGTGCCCGATGAAATTCAGCACCGTGCGCTCGGCCATCAGCATGGAGCGCGCGCTGCCGCTGATCTGCGCCACGGTTTCGCCTGGCTTTACGCGCGCGCCGTCGCCGGCGGCGATGGCGAATTCGAGGTCGGTGTCGATCAGCCACGCGGCCAGCATCGCCGCGTCCAAACCCGCGATCACGCCGCCGCGTCGCGCCGCGATCGCCCAGCGGCCTTGCGCTTCGGGATCGATTAGCGCGTCGCTGGTGACATCGCCGGCCGCGCCCAAATCTTCCGCCAGCGCGAGCTTGACGATCGGCTCAAGCACCACGTCCGGCAGGGGCGGCAAGGTCGTGGCGGGTGAGGAAGCTGCGGGCCGGCGCGTGGGCATGCGGAAAATCGCTCCTAAAGTGCGCGCCGCGACTTTCGGTGCGTTCGCGCGCGGCGGTCAAGATCAGGCGGATGGTTGTCAGCGTATTGGTCGCGCCTATGGCGGCTTCGTCGGCGTCGAGCGCGGCCAGCGCCGCGTCGAGTCCGGCCCCGTCGCGCACCACGCAGGCGCGCTTTTGCATGCGCCCGCGCCAGGCATTGCGCACATCGGCGGGCAGGGGATTGATCTCAGGGCCGGTGAGCGCGCCGGCGGGGGGCGCGGCTTCGCTCTCGCGCAGGCGCGCGGCGATGCGATGGGCGAACACGACGGCTTCCAACAGGGAGTTTGACGCCAAACGGTTTGCGCCGTGCGCGCCGGTTGACGCGCATTCGCCGACGGCTGAAAGCCCCTCAAGCGTCGTCTTGCCCCACGCGTCGGTGACGATGCCGCCCATGTGATAATGCGCCGCCGGTGCGATCGGGATCGGCTGTGTGCGCGGATCGAGCCCAGCGCTCATGCAGGCGGCGAACACAGTGGGGAAATGCTCTGGGAAATGCGCGCCGATCGCTTCGCGCGCATCGAGGAACGCGCCGCGCCCGGCTTCGCGCTCCAAATGGATCGCGCGCGCCACCACGTCGCGCGCGGCGAGATCGGAGACAAACGCTTCTCCCTTGGCGTTGACGATGTGCGCGCCTTCCCCTCGCAACGCTTCGGTGGCGAGCGGGGCGGGGTCGCGCCCGATATCGATGGCGGTGGGGTGGAATTGCACGAATTCGGGATCGGCGATCAGCGCGCCGGCGCGCGCGGCCATGCCGAGCCCCCCGCCGGTGGCGGTCACCGGATTGGTCGTCACCGCGAAGAGGCCGCCTGCGCCGCCGGTCGCGAGCACAACCTCGTTTGCGGCGAAATCCGCGTGCACGGCATCGCGCACGCCGCGCACGCCGCGCGCCGCGCCGTTTGCGTCGCGCAGCAGCGCATAGGCGCGCACGCCTTCGACGGTTTCGATGTGCTCGGCCGCGCGCGCCGCCGCGATCAGCGCGTCCATGATCGCCTTGCCGGCAAGATCGCCCGACACGCGCACCACGCGCGGGCGCGAATGCGCGGCTTCCAGGCTTTGCGCCAGCGCGCCGCTTTCGGTGCGGTCGAACGGCACGCCGAGCGCGATCAGATCCATCACGCGCGCGGGGCCTTCCTCGGCGATCAGCTTGGCGATCGCGGGATCGACCAGCCCCGCGCCCGCCGCGACCGTATCCTGCGCGTGCAGCTTCGGATCGTCTTCCGGCGCGAGCGCGGCGGCGAGCCCGCCTTGCGCCCATGCGGAGGAGGAGGCTTGGCCGAGCGGCGCTTGCGCCAGCACCGTGACGCGGCGCGGCGCAAGCTTCAGCGCCAGAAACAAGCCCGCCAGCCCCGCGCCGACGATGAGCACATCGCTACGCATGGCGCCTGCTTTGTTGTTGAAGCGTCAGCGCACGCGCGCGAACGTCACTTGCGTGCCGTTGCCGGTCATCGCGCCGACGAGTTGGCTTTCCTGCTCGCCCTCGCCGCGCTGCAGGATGAAATTGTCCGCCGCGTAGCCCTCGGGCGCTTCGGCGATCTCGCACGTGATGTTCAATACCTCGCCCGAGCGCTCGCCCCGGCAGGTTTGATGCGCCGTCAGCAGGCGTGATTGGCCGTCGGCGCGCGAGATGATCAATTCGTTGGCGGTCAGGCGCACGGAATAGGCGTCGCCCCGCTCGTGCGTGGCGATCATCGCCCCGCTCATGATCACGCCGAACTGTTCGTTGCCGTAGGGCTGGCTCTGGAACGCCCAGGTTCCGGCGTAGGGATCGCCCGATTGCGCGTCCGCGCTGGGGGCGGTGGCCGTGCAGGCCGCGAGCGCCGCGAACGCGGCGAACAGAATGGGTCTCATCATCAACCTCTTCGCGCGCATTCGCGCGCGTTTCGGCGCGTGTGTTGGGCGGGGAAAGGGGCGGCATTGGGGCGAACGCCTCAGACGAGTTCCACCTCGGCCGGGGCGCGCCCGGTTTCAAACGCGCGCGGCTTTTCCTTCGGTAGCTCCAGCATGCGTTGGATCGCCTGCTTGGCGCGCACGCGCACATCCTCGGGGATGATCACTTCGTGCTTCATCTCCATCAGGGCGTCGTAGATGTTTTCCAGCGAGATGCGCTTCATGTGCGGGCAGAGATTGCAGGGGCGGATGAAATCCACGTCCGGCGCGGCGGCGGCCACGTTGTCGCTCATCGAGCATTCGGTGAGCAGCACCACTTTGCCGGGCCGTTTTTCGATCACGTAATCCTGCAACGCTGCGGTCGAGCCCGCGAAGTCCGCCGCGGCCATCACTTCGGGCGGGCATTCCGGGTGCGCGAGCACCACGACGCCCGGATGCGCGGCGCGCATTTCGGCGATGTCTTCGGCGGTGAAGCGCTCATGCACTTCGCAGCGGCCTTTCCAGGCGATGATCTTGATGCCCGTCTGCGCCGCGACGTTCTTGGCGAGGAATTCGTCGGGGATCATGATCACGCGATCGGTTTTCCATGCGCGCGCCGCCCATTCGACCACCGCGGCGGCGTTGGAGGATGTGCACGTCACGTCGCTTTCGGCTTTCACCTCGGCCGACGTGTTCACGTAAGTGACGACCGGCACGCCGGGGAAACGCTCTTTGATCAGCCGCACATCCGCGCCGGTGATCGAGGCGGCGAGCGAGCAGCCCGCGCGCATGTCGGGGATCAGCACGGTTTTTTCCGGCGCGAGGATTTTCGACGTCTCCGCCATGAAGTGCACGCCCGCTTGCACGATCACTTCGGCGTCCGTCTCCGCCGCTTCGCGCGCCAATTGCAGGCTGTCGCCGCGAAAATCGCCGACGCAGTGGAAAATCTCGCTCGTCATGTAATTGTGCGCGAGGATCACGGCGTTCTTCTGCTTTTTGATCGCGTTGATGGCGCTGATCAGCGGCGCATACGCCGGCCACTCGATCGCGGGGATGACGTGCCTGACCTTCTGATAAAGCGGCGCAGTTTCGGCCTCGACCTCGGGTGTGTAGGGAAGGCCGCGGCGCGCGGCGGCGTCCAGCGCGCCCCATTGGCCGTGCACCGCGCGTGGGTCACAGCCCGAGCCTTCGCCGGAGGTGAGGGGTGCGTCGATAATGCGGGCCATCAGCGGCCTCCTTGCCCCGAATGGGCCATTTATGCTCTTACGGAGCATATATAAGGTGTCAAAAAGACCGGGCAAGACCCCGGCGACCCCTTATGCTTCGGTTGAGCATAACCAGGGACAAACTACTCCCCTGACTCGGCCTGTGCAAGCAAAAGCGACCAAGGCCGAACGGCGCCGCGAGGCTGCGAGCCGGGCGTAGAGCCGCTAAAGAGGGGCGCGTAACGGGAGGACAATATGCGCCGCGCCATCAGCCTCGCCCTCGCCGCCCTGGCGCTCGCCGCCTGCGCCACGAGCCGCCCGCCGCCCACGCCGACGCCGGTGGAAGTCCCGTTCGCGCTCGCGCCAACGCATTTCAGCGCCATCCCTGGCTGGGCCGAGGCCGACATGGCGCCCGCGCTGCTCGCCTTCCGGCGCTCCTGCGAGGGGCGGCGTTTGCGCGCGGCGGATGCGGCGCTGCCGGGCGGGGGCCGCTATGGCGGCGTGGTGGCCGATTGGGCGTCGGCATGCGCGGGCGCGGCCAGCGTCGCGCCGGGCCAGGAGCGCGCGTTCTTTGAAGCTTATTTCACGCCGCAACTCATTCGCGGCGACGGCGAAGCGCGGCTGACGGCGTATTACGAACCGATCATCGAGGCGCGCCGCGCGCCGGACGAACATTTTTCCGCGCCGCTGCTGACGCGTCCATCCGACATGATCAGCGTCAACCTCGCCGCATTCGCCGAGGCCTACGATAACGAAGCGCTGCGCGGCGCTCCGCGCGCGTTGATGGGGCGGCTCGTCGGCGCCGAGGTGCAGCCTTATCCGAAGCGCGAGTCCATCGCGCCGACGCCCGGCCAGGCGTTCGCGTACGCCCATCCGGTGGATGTCTACAATTTGCAGATTCAAGGCTCAGGCCGCATCGCGTTTCCAGATGGCGTTGAGGCGCGCGCGGCGTATGCGGCGCAGAACGGCTATCGCTGGCGCTCCGCGTTGGGGGCCTTGCGCGACAGCGGCCAATTGCCGAGCGCGACATGGGCCGGCTTTCGCGCCTGGGCCGATCAGAACGGCGCCGACGCCACGCGCCAAGCGCTCAACGCCGATCCCTCTTACGTGTTCTTTCAGGAAGAGCCGATCACCGATCCCGCCGCCGGCCCGCGCGGCGCGTCCGGCGTGCCGTTGACGCCGCTCGGCTCGATCGCGGTCGATCCCGCCTATCATCCTTACGGCGCGGTCGTGTTCGTGGACGGCGCGTATGACAACGCGCCGTTCCGCCGTTTGTTAGTGGCGCAGGATACCGGCGGCGCCATTCGGCGCGGGCCGTTACGCGGGGACGTTTTCTGGGGTTCGGGCGCGCAAGCGGGCCAAGCCGCGGAGCGCATGAACGGCCCCGCGCGTTGGTGGACGCTGATCCCGCGCGCGGCGCCGATTAGCTAACTGCATCGCAACTATAAACGCGCGCCGCGTTCAGCTTGAATTCAGCTTACAGCGCGAAAGCTGTCGCCCCCTGAGATTGAGAAAGGGGATCGGGCAAGGTTTGGCGGGATGTTGCGAGCGATCTTAAGCTTGGCCGCGCTCTGGGTGTTGGCCGCCTGCGCCTCCACTGGCGCGCCCATCACGCGCCACTATCCGCCCGCGCCGTACAACGCGCCGCAAGCGGGCGAGATCTACGCCAGCGCCCCGTTCGCGCCGCTGCACAGCGAACTCTTCGTGTGCAACGCCTACGGCTCCAATCTCGGCGACATCGGCGAACGCAATGAGGCGATCTGGTACACGCCCTACATGCAAACCGGCGCCGGCGCCTTGATGCGCGCGCCGGTCGAAGGCGCGTGCCTCTCTTCCGGCTTCGGCTGGCGCAACGCCATGGGCGGGGAAGGGCGCGAACACACCGGGCTTGATCTCGCCAATCCGCGCGGCGGCTTTGTGTATGCGGCGGCGGACGGCTGGGTGGCGTTCGCGGGCTGGCGCGGCGGTTACGGCAATCTGCTGGAGCTCGATCACGGCCAGGGCGTGCGCACATTCTATGCGCATCTCGAAGAAATCGATCCGCGCCTGCAGCCGGGCATGTTCGTGCCGGCGCGTGCGCCAGTCGCCCGCATGGGCCGCACCGGCAACGCCACCGGCGTGCATCTGCACTACGAAGTGCACGTCGACGGCCTGCGCGTCGATCCGCTGCGTTACGGCGTGCTAGAAGAAACGGCGCCGATCAGTTAGCCTATGCGCCAGTGCCTTCGCTGAGTGCGACCGCGACATCGCGCTGAAACTCGTCCTTGCTCACATTCCGCCTGCGGATAAGAGAATAAAGCGTCAGCCTGCTGTCAACATCGCCGATTTCAGCGAGGATTTGGCTCTGAAGCGCGCTCGCATCTTTTCGTAATGAAGGGTTGGCGAGGCAGCAGACAAGCTCGGTGAAACGTGCGAGCGCCTTGGTGCGCCGCTCCACCCGGTTGACGAAGTCCCTCTGCGCTGCGTCGAGAACCGTCGTGCGCAGTATCTTACGCGCTCCATCTTCATCCGCGTGAAGTTGAAGACAGCATTGAGCGAGGCCTAGCTGAGAGTACGGATTGGGCCGGGAAACCGAGCCAAAATATCCGCGCGCACGATCAAATGCCTCCTCGGCGCCGGTGCTGTTTCCTTGCTCCGCCCGTTCGCGCCCAAGCGCGTAGTTGATGTTGCCGGCGGTTATTTGAACAGCGTCTCTTACCTTCAGAACATCGTCTCCACCGGGCTCCTTCTGTATGCGATCGACCAGTTGCGTAATCTTCTTTGCAGCAGCGTCCGCTCGATCGCTGTCGAAGAATTCGGACTCAATGGCAATTCTTTCGAGCTCAAACGAGCGTGATCCTTCCGAGTATTTGCGTGCTTCGTCAAAGCTGTGCTTTGCACGTCCAAACTGTCCCAGGTTGTTGAACTCGTAACCCATCCAATAGAAGGCTTGGCTCCTCAAGTCGCGCTCTGCTCCATCATTCTGGGCGACGACGCGCCAATGATCGAGCGCGGCGTCAAAGTGATTCTTTAGGTGCGCCGCTAAGCCCTTCAGGAAATGACAGTGTGATGTGAGCGAGATCTTTTCATCAAGGATAATTCTGTAGATATCAAAGGCATTTATGCGCTCGGCGAGGCCTTCCAGCGCGGTGCGGAAGTTTGGACGTGAAACAATTTCTCTCACGCCTTGGCGGTTAGCCTCCGACAGCAGGTCTTTGACAGCGGTGTCGATTGCCTCAAGCTCAAGGCGCGCGCGTCGTTCAACCGAAGCGGCCGCGCGTTCGTTTGCTTCTTTTGCTAGCCGGAGCGTGTCGTTGACTAAGCGCACGGTGTCGGCTGAGCTCTTAAGAAAATCATCTTGAAGCTTGCGTGCTTGACGACCAGAAAAATAATTCCACACGGAGCGCGCCACGCCGAATAGCGTTACGAGGGCGATGAGCGTGCCTGTCCCCACGAGGATGTTGTCGCGCAGATTTGCGACATTGACCTCAAGCGCGGTGAGCCTGTGTTCCAGTCGTATCGCTTCTTCCGTTGTCAGCGTTTTTTCGGGCGCATCGCGGGCGTCTGTGGCTGGTAAACTGCTTGTTTGGGGGGCAAGGCCAGGATCGGTTTGTTGCGCCATCAGCCAAGTCGGCGTGAGCGCGAAAAGCAGCACGATAGAGAGAAGAATTGCGCGGGTTTTCGAGGGCCCCAAGATCATCATCTCCTGGATGGACCACGGTAGCATTTGCCGATGGTTGTGCAAAGTCAGACTTCCGTTTTCCCGGCGGTTCAAGTGATCATTCCCGCGGCGCGGGCACGTGCACGCCGCCCACTGGGCGCTCGCTCAGCGCCTCGCGCCGGCAGCGGAACAGCTCCGCCGGGCGCCCGCCCGCGCTTGTGTCGAATTCGCCCGCGCCCTCGACCAGCCCGGTGCGATCAAGCAGCCGGCGAAAATTCTGCTTGTGCAGCGAAAGCCCCGCGATCGCCTCCACCAGGCGCTGCAGATTCAGCAGTGTGAACAGATCGGGCGCAAGTTCAAACACAACCGGGCGATATTTGATCTTGGCGCGCAGGCGCGAGATCGCGGTGGCCAGGATGCGGCGGTGATCGGAGGCCATCGGCTGGCCAAGGCCCGGCAACGCGATCATGTCTTCCGCCTCGGCATTGCCGAAATGCGCGCGGTCTCGCGCGGCTTCGGGCGCAAGGCCGGCTTCGTAAAGCAATTCGTAGCGATCGAGCGCGCGCTCTTCGTTCCACACCGCGCCGTCCAACGCGAAGGCCAGGCGCGCGCGCGTGCGCCGTTGCGCGCCGACGTCGCCTTCACGCGCGCTTTGCGCCCATTGCATCAGCTTGGGCGCGATCAGCGCGTCAATCACGCGCGGGCGCCCGCCGCGCCAATCTTCCCAGGGAAAAAAGTCGTACCAGCTCCGCCAGCGGGCGCCGGCGCGATCCAGCACCGCGCGCGAAGGCGTGAGCGCCAGATACGAAATCGAGATTTGCCGATCTGGTCCGTGGCCTTTCATTTCCGGCAGCGGCGCCTCGCGCCCGCGATCGCCGAACGTGTAGAGCTGCTCGACATAGCCGATCTCAAAGCCGGTCTGTTCGCTCACCCAGCGGCGCAGCGAAAGCTCCAGCGTGCGGTCGCCGGCGGGATCGAACGGGCCGAACGGCAAGCCTGGCGCGTCCGCGTCCTCGCGCGTCACCACGACATAGGGCTGATCCTCCGTCACCGCGACGATGACGGCCGACAGGCCGAGGACGACGCGCGGCGCGCTCATCACGCGCGCTCCGGCAGCCGGATGAAACCCGACTGCCGATTGCCGATTGCCGATTGCCGCATCACCCGAACCTCGACGCCAGCGCGAACGGTTCGGCCTCGCCGATCTCGTACCAATCGCCGCCGCGCCCGATCTTTTCGATGGCGCGGCTCATGCGGCCGGCGCGGCCAAGCTCTGCGTCGGCCAGCGCGATGAGGCGCCGGTTGGGGCTCGCGGTGGGCGAGGCCGCGCGCAGCGCCTGTGCGATCTCTTCCTCATCCGCACGCGCATTGTGGGCGCAGGCCGTGATGAACGCGGTCGCGGTGGAGCGGGAGATGCCAGCGTAGCAATGGATCAGGATCGGCGCGTCATCGCGCTTCCAGGCGCCGACGAAATCGAGGATCGCGCGCATGTGCGTATCGCCGCAGGCGTCCAGCCCTTCAGCCTCGGCTTCGATGTCATGGATGGAAATGCGCAGATGCCTCTCGCCATATTCGTTCAGCACTGGAAAGCGTGAGTGCGGATCAAGCAGGCTGACGACATGAGAGGCGTTGCGTTCGCGCGCCAGATGCGGCGCGCGCGAGAGGGGGCAAACAAGGATGGTCATGAGCGCCGCATTCTAGGCCGGTTCGATCAGCGAGCGAAAGCGCTTCAGGAATGCTTCCTGCACCACGCCCGTGCTTTGCGGCGTCAGTTTGAAGGCCATCCCGCGCGGGGGCGCGCCGAAATAGCGTTTGGCCTCGGCCTGGGTGAAGCCGGCAAGCTGGGTCGCTTCGAAATAGGCGCAGATGATGTCGGCGCGCTTGATCACGCCCTTCACCGCCGCGGGCATATGCGCGGGCAAGCCGAAACGCAGATGGATCGCGCTTTCCAGCTTGGCCTCGAACGCCTTGTAATCGAGCCCGATCGCCGCCTTGAAGGGGCTGATGAGATCC
>CAZWQS010000082.1:0-12138 GCA_964635925.1 uncultured Terricaulis sp.
ACGGCATCGTCCTGATCGACCAGGACAAGTGCCGCGGCTGGCGCATGTGCGTCTCCGGCTGCCCGTACAAGAAGATCTACTACAACTGGTCGAGCGGAAAATCCGAGAAGTGCACGTTCTGCTATCCGCGCATTGAGGTGGGCCAACCTACCGTGTGTTCGGAAACCTGTGTCGGCCGTATCCGCTACCTCGGCGTTATCTTGTACGACGCCGATCGCATCGAGGCTGCGGCCAGCGCCGATGAAAAGGATCTCTACGACGCGCAGCTCGGCGTGTTTCTCGACCCAAGCGATCCCGCGGTGATCGCACAAGCGCGCGCAGATGGCGTACCGGAGGCGTGGATCGAAGCGGCGCGCAAGAGCCCCGTCTACAAAATGGCGATGGAATGGAAGGTCGCGTTTCCGCTGCACCCTGAATATCGCACGCTGCCTATGGTCTGGTATGTGCCGCCGCTTTCGCCCATCCAATCGGCGGCCGCTATAGGCGCCATCGAGCATGACGGAGTGATGCCCGACGTACGATCGCTGCGCATCCCGGTGCAGTACCTCGCCAACATGCTGACGGCGGGCGAGGAGGCGCCGGTTGTCCATGCGCTCGAACGCATGCTGGCCATGCGCTCCTACATGCGCGCCAAGACCATCGATGGCGTGATCGATCACGGCGTCGCCGAACGCGTGGGTCTTAAATCCACGCAGATCGAGGAGATGTATCGGATCATGGCGATCGCCAATTACGAAGATCGCTTCGTAATCCCGACATCGCACCGCGAAGGCGCCGAAGACGCCTACCATGTCCGCGGCGAGTGCGGCTTCAGCTTCGGTAATCAAGCTTCGGGCGGGCGCACGGAGCTCGGGCTCTTTGGGCCAAACAAACGGCGCACCGCCAAAAACCCGATGGAGGCGTGAGATGGCCGATACCTATCGCGCCTTGGCGGTGCTGCTGAGCTACCCGACCAACGAAGCCGCGGCTTTGATGCCGGCGGTCATGTCAGCGCTCGAAGGGGAGAGACTCGTTTCGACCTCGGTGCTGCGAAAGCTATCGCTATTGCTGGAGGAGCTCTCAGCGGCGGACCTTTATGATGCGCAGTCGCGTTATGTAGATCTGTTCGATCGGACGCGCTCGCTCTCGCTGCAGCTTTATGAACACGTGCACGGCGAAAGCCGCGATCGCGGCCAGGCGATGGTGGAGCTGCTCAAGCTCTATTCGTCGCGCGGCCTTGAGCTGACGGCCAAGGAGTTGCCGGATCATCTGCCGGTGTTCCTGGAGTTTCTCTCGCAACAGCCGGTGGACGAGGCGGCGGCGCTGCTCGGCGAGGCGGCGCATGTGCTGGAGGCGTTGCGTGAGCGGCTGAAGAAACGCGAGTCCGTCTACGCGCATGTGTTCGACGCGCTGCTTGCGCTCGCCGATTCCGAGCGCAACGCCGAGGCGCTGAAGGCGCTGCTGCAAGAGCCGGACGACGACCCCAACGATCTCGACGCGCTGGATAGGGCTTGGGCCGAGGAGCAGGTGACGTTTGGTCCTGACAAGGTCGGCTGTCCCAAGGCGGAAGCGATGATTGCACAGATGAAGGGCGATGCGGCATGAGCGCGGTGAACTTTAGATCGTGTGCGTTCGCGCTGGGCGTTTTCCTCTGTGCGCCCGCGGCCATGGCCCAAACCGGCGCGACGGAGGGCGATTGGATCGTCGACACGCGGCTGCGCTATGAAAGTGTGAGCCAGGATGGCCTTGAAGATGCAAATGCGCTGACTTTCCGCGCCCGCGTTGGTTACGAGACGCCCTCATGGCGCGGCTTCCGCGCGTTGGCGGAACTCGAAGGGGTCGCCCAACTCACGGACGACTTCAACGACACGCTGAACGGCCATGCCACCTACGCGATCGTCGCCGATCCGGAAGCTTTCGAGCTCAATCGCCTGCAAGTGTCGTGGGCTGGCGCGGAGGGGCGGAACGCCGTGCTGGGCCGGCAGCGCATCGTGCTGGGCAACGCGCGCTTCGTCGGCAATGTCGGCTTCCGCCAGAATGAGCAGACGTTCGATGCGGTGCGCGCCTCGTTCCGCCCGTTCGAGCAAACGACGCTGACGTACATCTATGTCGATCGCGTTCGCCGCATCTTTGGAGACGATAGCCCGCAAGGAGAGTGGGAAAGCGACAGCCATATCGTGCAGGCGGAGGCGGTCCTTCCTATCGGGCGTATCACCGCGTACGGGCTCCTCCTGGATTTCCAGAATGCGCCGGCGCAATCGAGCCAAACTTTGGGTTTGCGCTGGCAGAAGGAGTGGGAGGCTGGCGCGTATCGCCCCCGGGTCACGCTGGAGATGGCGCACCAAGTCGATTACCGCGGCAACAGCGTCGATTTTGAACTTGGCTATCAGCACGCCGAACTTGCCCTTAAGCGCGGCCAATGGGGCGTGAGCGTTGGCGGCGAGCGCCTTGAGGGCGACGATGCGCGCGGTTTTTCCACACCGCTTGCGACGCTGCATGCGTTCCAAGGATGGGCCGATGTCTTTCTGACGACGCCGCCGGACGGCCTACGCGATCTGTATGCGGGCGCCTCTTACACGACGCCACTTTGGCAGGGCGCCCAGCCCGCCACCTTCGCTATCACCTATCACGACTTTGCAGATGACGCAGGCGGCGCGGACTTCGGCAGCGAGTGGGATGTGTCCGCGCGCTTGGGCTTCAGCGAACACGTTTCACTTGAGGCGAAAGCGGCCTTCTTCGAGGGCGAAGATGTGCGCTTTGCTGACCGCAACAAGTTTTGGCTCGCCATTGAGTACCGGCTCTGAGGACACACCATGTTGGATTGGCTTAATCAGGCGCTGTTCGGCTTCTATCCCTACATTGCACTCGCCGTGCTCGTCATCGGATCGGTGCTGCGGTTTGACCGTGAACAATATACGTGGCGGACGGGGTCATCCCAATTGCTGCGGCGCAAGCAGCTCGTGTTGGGATCCATACTCTTCCATGTCGGCATCCTGCTGATCTTTGTCGGCCATCTGGTGGGCCTGCTGACGCCCTTGATCGTTTGGGAGATGCTTGGGGTCACGCACGGCGCCAAGCAGATGCTTGCGATTATCGCCGGCGGCGTGGCGGGCGCCATGTGCCTCGTCGGCGGGCTGCTGCTGCTGCATCGGCGCCTCTTCGATCCCCGCATCCGCGCGACATCGACCTTTGGCGATACGGCGATCCTTACGCTGCTCATGGCGCAGCTTTGCCTTGGCCTCGCCACCATCCCGCTCTCGCTCCAACACCGCGATGGCGAGGAGATGGTCAAGTTCATGATGTGGGCGCAGGGCATCTTCACCTTCCAACCAGGTGCAGCAAACTACGTGGCGGACGCGCACTGGATCTTCAAAGCCCATTTGACGCTCGGACTGACCATCTTCCTCGTCTTCCCGTTCACGCGCCTCGTACACATGTTGTCGGCCCCGGTTTGGTATTTGAACCGCCGTGGTTGGCAGATCGTGCGCTCCAAGAAGCTGGCAGCGGGGCAGGGCCGATGAAGCACAATCTAATCAGCACCATCCCGGAAGAGCCGCCGCCAGAACATTATTCCGGCTGCAGTCATGGGCCCGCGCCGGCCGCGCGCCGGCCTTTGAATGCGCCGCCGATCTTCGTCAACGGCGTCGCCATCGATGAGGCGGCAATCGCTCAAGAGGCGCAGAACCACCGCGCGCAATCGGGCGCGGAAGCACGCGCTGCGGCGGCGCGTGCGTTGGTGATCCGAGAATTGCTGCTGCAGCGCGCGCGCGAGCTGGCGCTGTCGCCGTCGCCCTTGCGCGACACGCAGGACCGGGAGGAGACTGACGACGAAGCGCTCATACGGCAGGTGCTGGAAGCAGAGGCGCCGGTCCAGGAGCCCACCGACGAAGAGTGCCGTCGGGTCTACGATGCAGCGCCGCAGCGCTTCACGCCGCCCCCCGCGTACGAGGCGTCGCACATTCTCGTTGCGCCCGCTGAACAGACTGAGCACGCTTGGGCCGATGCAGAGCAGGCGGCGCTGCAGCTCGTCGCGGCTCTTCAAGATGGCGCGGATTTCGCGGTGCTCGCGTCAAAGGTTTCAGACTGTCCTTCGCGCGCGGAGGGCGGGGCGCTTGGGAAGCTCCGTCCCGGCGACTTGGCGCGGGAGCTTGAAGAGGTGCTCCTTGCACTGAATTTGGGCGCGGTGGCTCCCACGCCCGTGCGGACAAAGTTCGGGTGGCATCTCGTGAGGCTGGATCGGCGTTCTGACGCGCAGGTCGCGCGCTACGAAAGCGTGCGGAGCTTCATCGCTGCGGCGCTGCGTGACCGCGCAAGCATGGCCGCTTCCGCGCGGTATCTGCGCGCGCTTGCGGCGGACGCTGTGATCGAGGGGCTGACGTTGGAGTTCGGAGGGGCGCCATGAGCCAGGCCGCCACACTCGGTGACTTCCTTGCCTTCAACCGCCGCAGCAGCGAAGAGCTGCGTAAGTGGCTCCAAGTGCAGGAACCATTGCTTATGGAGCGTCTCGCCAAGGCGGCCGATGTGCGCGCGGAGACGATCGCGCAATTTCTGCGCATCGCCACCGCCGACTTCATGGCCGAGGCCGATGAGGAGACATGGGCCTCGCTTATCTCAGCTTTGCGCGACGGCGCCGATCCTGGGGCGGTCTGCATCGCACGCGTCCTGGACTTCAGGGTCCAACTTGAGCAGCCAAGGCAACGATCATGAATGCGATCGGCGGTCGTGACGATGTTTCGCGCCGACCAACGCCACATGACCCGATTGATTTTATTCTGGCCGAGCATCTAAACCACCGGCGGATGTGCCGCGCCTTGGAGGCGCTCGCAGACGCCGCCGATTTCGATCCCGCGCCGATCGCGGCTCTGGTGGACTTTATCCGCTTCGACCTGACCTTGCACGTCATTGACGAGGAAGAGGATTTCTTCCCGATGCTGCGCCGACGCTGCGCGGCCGACGACGAAATCAACGAGGTCCTCGACCGGCTGTCGTCCGAGCATGAGCAGGACAAGGCTCTATCGGTTCGCGTGCGCGACGTCCTGAATGCCTGCTTGATCTTGCGGAAGCCGCCGCATGCGATTGAAGGCGGCGCCGAGGCGCTGCGGTCTTTCGCGCACCATGAGTTGCAGCATCTGGCGCTTGAGAATGCAGTCGTCGTGCCGCTGGCGCGACGGCGGTTCGAGGCGGCCGATCTCCAGGAGCTTTCGGCGCGTCTTCTCGCCCGGCGCCGACGTGTGACGGCGCCAGGCGAGTGAGGCCTACGAGCACTTGGAATAGCCGCACTCCAGGCACTTGTCGCATCCCTCGGCGCGAATGAGTGCGCCAGCGCTGCACTTTGGGCAAAAGCGCGGACGCGGCTTGGATGCAGCGGGCTTTTCCGGCGCCGGCGCCGAGACAGCATCGCTATCCAAGTGCCGTTGAATCACATCGCCGATCGCCGCCAGAAGTGAAGGCACGTAGCGGCCGCTCAACCAAGATCCCCCACGCGGATCAAACACCGCCTTCAATTCTTCAGCGACGAAGGACACATCGCCGCCGCGCCGGAAGACGGCCGAGATCATCCGTGTCAGCGCCAGCGTCCAGGCGTAATGCTCCATATTTTTGGAGTTGATGAATATCTCAAAGGGCCGCCGCGCGCCGCCCTCTTCGATGTCGTTGATCGTCACATAGAGTGCGTGCTCGTTTTCGGGCCATTTGATCTTGTAGGTCGAGCCGATCAGCGCCTCCGGGCGCGCGGTGAGCAACGGTTGGCTCGCGGGCGGTGGTGCCGTGTCCGCCGGCTTCTCGACGGACAAGATGGAGCCCGTCACTGCGTTGGGCCGATACGTCGTGCAGCCCTTGCAGCCGAGGTCGAACGCGCGGGCGTAGATGTCCAAAAACTGCTCGAAAGGAATATCTTCCGGACAGTTGACCGTCTTTGAAATGGAACTGTCGATGAAGCGCTGCGCCATGGCCTGCATCGCCAAGTGATCGGCAGGCGTCAGGGTTTGGGCGCTGACAAAGCAGTGCTCCGGCGGTGGGGCGTCTCCGTTGATCCGCCGCCACATGGTGAGCGCGAAATCCTGCACTTGCTCCTCGACGAAACTGTTGTCCGCCTGGCGCACGCGCCGCTGATAGGAGAAGGCGAATACCGGCTCGATGCCGGACGATGTATTGCCCGCCAGAAGCGAGATCGTGCCGGTTGGCGCGATGGTCGTCAGACAGCCATTGCGCAGGCCGTGTTCGCGAATAAGCGCACGGGTTTCCTCATCAAGCGAGGCGAGCGTGGGGCGATCAAGAATGGCTGCGTCATAGGCCGGAAAAGCGCCTTTTTCCGCCGCAAGCTGCGCAGAGGCGCGATAGGCCGCGGTCCGGATCACGCTCAGCCATTTTTCGGTGAGCGCCAGCCCGTCAGCGCCGCCATAGCGTGCGTTGCAGAATATAAGAGCATCCGCGAGCCCGGTGACGCCCAAGCCGATGCGCCGCTTCGCCTTGGCTTCCTGTTCTTGCTCCCGCAGCGGATAGCGCGAGACGTCAATGACGTTGTCGAGGAAGCGCACGGCGGTGGCGGTCAATTGCTCGAGCATTTGCTGATCAATCCGCGCGTCGGCTTCGAAGGGACGCTGGACGAGCCGAGAGAGGTTGATGGAGCCCAGCAGGCATGCGCCGTATGGCGGCAATGGCTGTTCCCCGCACGGATTGGTGGCAGCGATCGTTT
Organism: uncultured Terricaulis sp.; assembly: GCA_964635925.1. Lineage (GTDB taxonomy): Bacteria > Pseudomonadota > Alphaproteobacteria > Caulobacterales > Aquidulcibacteraceae > Vitreimonas. The sequence goes on from CAZWQS010000082.1 coordinate 6,674, forward strand.
CGCAATAGGCGAGGTTGTTCTCCGAATTGACTCGATCGGTAAAAATAACCCCGGGTTCGGCGGCGTCGTATGTTGCGCGCATCAAGCGCGCCCAAAGTTCGCGCGCGCGCACGGTGCGATGAACTTGGCCGTCGAATTGCAGCGGCCAATCCTGATCGGCGGCGAGTGCGGCCATAAAGGCGTCAGTCACCAGAACAGATACATTGAAATTGCGCAGCCGGGCGGGGTCGCGTTTGGCGTCGATGAATTGTTCAATGTCGGGATGGTCGATGCGCAGGCAGCCCATCATGGCGCCGCGGCGTTGACCTGCAGACATCACCGTCCGGCACATCGCGTCCCATGCATCCATAAAGGAAAGCGGGCCGGATGCTTGAGCGCCAACCCCGCGCACGGGCGCGCCGGCGGGGCGTATGGTCGAGAAATCCATCCCCACGCCGCCGCCTTGCTGCATGGTGAGCGCGGCTTCGCGTAGATGTTCGAAGATGCCGTCCAGATTGTCTGGGATCGTGCCCATGACGAAGCAGTTGAACAGCGTCACCGCGCGCCCGGTGCCTGCGCCGGCGATGATGCGTCCCGCGGGCAAAAACTTGAAATCCGACAGCGCGGCCTCAAATGCCGATCGCCAGTGTCGCCGCGCGCGCGCTGCTTCAGCCTCGGCAATGGCCGCGGCGACGCGCGCCCAGGTCGCTTCCACGCTCTGATCGCCCGCGTCGCCGTCCGATCGGAAGCGGTACTTCGCGTTCCAGATTTCGGCTGAGATATCGGCGTCGAACGGCATGACGTGTGCTCCAATTTCAATCTAACGCCGGGCAGTCTCCATGAGTCGAAGGTAATGCAGTGGTAAATTGCAGGCGCCAGCGACAACAGAGCGCGTTTCTTGGCGTATGTGCATCCATCGATTGATGCGCATCAAATGCGGCTGGTCGCAGGAGGAATTGGCCGACCAGGCAGGCCCGCACCGCACCTACATTTCGGGGGTCGAGCGACGCGTGCGCAACCCCACCCTTATGGTGCTGGAGCGGCTGGCGAAGGCGCTGAAGGTGCCGGCCGCCACCCTCATCGAATAGGCCAGGTCTATTCGGGGGCCGCAGCCGGCGCGCGCCGCGCTGCGGCGATTTCCTCGAAGCTGGCGCCGGTTGCGGCCAGGGTCGCGGGCTTGCCGCTATAGGCTTCGTAGCGGGCAATGATGACGTCGCAATAGGCGGGATCGATTTCGATCAGTCGCGCGCGGCGCCCGCACTTATCTGCCGCGATGAGCGTCGAGCCCGATCCGCCGAAGGGGTCCAGCACGATGGCGTTGCGGGTGGTGACATCCTTCAAGGCGTCTTGCACCAAGGCCACCGGCTTGACGGTAGGGTGCATGGCCAGTTCCGCGTCGCGATCCTGCTTGAATGTGTTGGCGCCCGCATAAGCCCACACATTGGTGCGGTTGCGCCCATGCCGGCCCAATTCGACATTGTTCTGGTGCTCACCTTGGCCGCGCTTAAACACAAACACCAATTCGTGCTGGGAGCGATAAAGCGAACCCATGCCGCCGTTGGACTTGGTCCAGACGCAAAGGTTCTTCAGCGCGTCGAACACTTTGGCGCCGACATTGAGCAGTTCGCGCATGTGGCGCCAATCCATGCACACAAAGGCGATCGCGCCATCTTTCATGTAGAGCGCAGCCGGCCCCAAGGTCGACGCCAGGAAGGCTTCGAACTCGGCCTCGCTCATCTCCCCGCAGCCCATGGCGAAGTCTTTGTGCTTCACCTTGCCCTTACCGCCGACGAAGCCGTCGATCGGCACATTGTAAGGCGGGTCGGTGAAGAGGACGTCGGCCAGCCCATCGCCGAGCAATTCGGAATAGGCCTTCACATCGCGGGCGTCGGCGCAGATGAGCCGGTGCGGGCCAAGCCGCCAGAGATCGCCAAAGCGCGTGACGGGCGCTGCCGGAGCGATCGGAACCGCATCCTCGGGTGCGTCGCGCCCCTCAGGATCGGCTTCGGCCGCGTTTTCCAGAAGGATGTCCAATTCGCCGATTTCAAAGCCGATGGCGCCGAGATCGAAACCGAGCTCGTCTAGCGACTTCAATTCAATCGCGCGCAATTCGTGGTCCCACCCTGCCAAGTCGGCGAGGCGATTGTCGGCGATCATATAAGCGCGCTGCTCGGTGGCGTTGAGGTGCGACAACCGCAGCGCCGGGACCGCCTCCATGCCCAAGAGCTTAGCTGCTTCGACGCGCCCGTGGCCGGCGATGATGGTGAAGTCATCATTGATCAGCACCGGGTTCACGAACCCGAACCGCTCAATTGACGCGGCGATGTGGCGGATCTGCCGCTTGGAATGGGTGCGCGCATTGCCAGGGGAGGGGCGAAGCGCCAGCGTCGGCGCACGCTCAATTTTTTGTTCGAACATCGCTTAGGTCCTGTTGGGGTGAGACATCAAACGCCTCTGACGCGGCCGATGCGGTAATGGGAGCGCGCATCGCTCCAGCGCAGATATTGCGAGAGAGCATCGACCTGGTCGTCGTAACGGCCCTTGGGAAACGCCAAGAGCTCAGCTTCGAAATCGGCGAGCCAGGGCGCGGCCTCTGGCAACAACACAGCGCCGGCTTCGAACTTGTGCGACTGCCCGCCTAAGCGCATTTGCTTGTCGCCTTCAGGCTTGATCGCAATGGCGTTGGCGACGCGCGGATTGGCCTTGAGGGCTTGCAGCACCTGCGCGCCGGCGGCGGCGTCTTCGATCAACACCACTTGGGCGCCAAAGGCGCGGCGGTGGTCGATCACCCGCGCCAGCAATTCGGGAAACTCAAACCGCGCGCGCAGCACGTGCAGCAGGTAATGGTCGTGTCCGCGCTGCAGAAACGTGACGCAGGCCGAGAAGTCATTGGCGTCGCCAGCTTTAACGCCCGTGTCCCAGCTTTGCACGATGCGGTCGCCAGGTTGGCGAGCCGGCGCGCAAGCATAGCGCCGAAGCCAAGCGCGCTTGATGATGGCGCCGTCTTGGGGCGCGGGGCGCTGCTGGTATTGCGCGGAGAAGGCGGTCGAGCCCATGGCGGCGCGGGCGAGCGCCAGTTCCTCTTCGCCCATGCGCTCGGCGTGCAGCAAATCGCCGATGCGGCGGTGATGAAAGGCGCGCGGGCCAATTTGGATGGCGCCGTCCTCCTCGGCGATGGCGGGGAGGTTGAGGTGGGTCCAGCCGCCTTGTTCGAGCACCTGCCCGGCGAGATCGTCGTCATGCAGGCGCTGCATCACCAATACGATGGCGCCGGCCTTGGGATCGTTGAGGCGCGAGGCCAGGGTCTCGCGGTACCACGTGTTGACGCTCTTGCGCCGTGTCTCGGAGAGCGCGTCATCGGCTTTCAGAGGATCGTCGATAATGATGATGTCGCCGCCGCGCCCGGTGAGCGGGCCGCCCACCGAGATGGAAAAGCGTCCCCCGCCTTCGGCCATGCGGAATTCGACGTCGGTGTTTTTGTCGCGGGCGAAACGCGCGGCGGGGAACACCCAGCGGAAATACGGCGAGCGCATCAGCCGCCGGCAATCGTCGTGGTGCTTGACCGCGAGTTCTGCGGTGTGGCTGAGGCAGACGAAGCGCCGCCTCGGATCGCGCCCGAGCGCCCAGGCCGGCGCGCACACTGAGGCGATGGTGGATTTCAAATGCCGGGGCGGGCAGGTGATCAATAGGCGCCGACAGCGTCCGGCCATCACTTGCTCCAATTGATAGGCAATGGCGGCGATATGGAAATTGTCGCGGTAGCGTTCGCCAGGCGCCAGTTCGGGCATGGCGCCGGCGACGAAGCTGGCAAGCTCCTGGCGGCGCAACGCCGCGAGCAGGGCGCCGAGCTCGCTCACGCGCCTTCCTCGTCGCCGCCAAGGCGCTTGAGCGCCGCCGCAATCAAGGCCTGATCTTGATCATCGATGGCGCGGCGTTCGCCGTCTCGGGCGCGCGCTTCGGCATCGTCTTCAAGTTCGCGCGCAAGATCAAGCAGCATGGCCGCCGAGCGCGCGTCGCCGTGTTTGATCGCCTTCTCGCGCTGCCTCAGCAGCATCGCCTTGCGCGCGCTGACGCGCCGGCGTGACCCCGGCAGCGGAAATGTCTCGTTGAGAACTTCGGCGGCCTCGGCCTTCAAGCCGCGCGCGCCGCGGGGACGACCCTTCAGATTGCCGGATTGATTAGGCTGGAAACAATGCGCGCGCGGCGGGCGGCCATAGCCGACCGGGCCGCCGAACACCGAGCGGGTGTCTGCCGCGTCTGCCTGCTCTCTTTTTTCCTTCTCGTCGTCGTCCACAGTACGCTCCAAAGAAATCTCAGTCAGGGTTTCAAAAAGCCAAGGATGCGCGGACTCAGCTTGGGCGCCCGCGTTTCACTTCGGGCGCTTGGGCCAGCAGCCTCGGCGCTAAGCGCGCATGCACGCCGATTTCCAGCACCAAGGTCTTGCGTTGCCTGCCTTCAAGCTCGGTCAGCGCCGCGTGCAGCGCCTCGCGGCCAAAACAGATCTGAGGCGGCACGATCTGCGCCTTCCTACCGCGCAGGGGCGCGAGATCGTGACGGTCGAGCTTATGCGTCAGCATATAGACGCTGGCGTCGGCGATCAGCGCACCGCTTTTGCGTTTGAGGGCGGGGCAGTGCGGAAAATCTTGCGCGCGTCGGCGCTGGCGATCGGCGGGGGGATAATGGGTCGCGATATGCGCGAACGCCCCCTGCAGCGGGTCGCGGGCGTGGCGCAGCAGAAACACGATCTCCGCTTGCTTGAAGCCCATCTCCAGCAAATCAAGTCCGAGCGCCAAACAGAACACGTCAAACGCTGTGAACGCCGCCTCCGCGCCTGATCCCGAAGGGGCGTCTTCGCTGAAGGCAAACGCCGCCGCAGTGTGATCGGCGCCCGGCATCGGCCCAGCGCGGTCGATGTCGAGCAAACGCTTGATGCGGGTGCGGAACACCCCCGGCATCGGCCTCGCGGCGAATGCGCCATAGTCAAACATGCGCCAGAGCGCCCATTCGGCCTGGCCGCGGCGATATTTCGGGCTCGGCAATGCTACGTCCTTCCAGACGCCCATGCAGGGCAGCGCCATCTAACGGCGCCGCCCAAGAAAAGTAAACCCGAAAAAGGGTCGCAAATATGGCCGCGAGGCCTCGCAGTTGTCGAAATGACATTCGCTGATCGCGGCGCGAAAATTCGCTGTTCTGGCTCGCCCGCCTTGCTGACGCGTCGTCAGTTTCGCGAAGGATTTCCGCACCCTGACGCGCGAAGGAGGGGGCCAGGGCGGTCCACACCGCTCGAATTTCCCTGTTAATTCGCTGATAGACAGCGAAAGCGGCGGAGACGGGTTCGCGTACGACTGCGCCCGCCACCAGCGGTTCAGCAAAAAAGGGCGGCTCTTGCGAGCCGCCCTTTCGCGCTTCCGATGCTGACGGCGCTTAGAACTCCGTGCGCAGGCTCAGCATGAACGTGCGCGGCGCGCCGACGCCGAAGAACCCGC
>CAZWQS010000083.1:0-3907 GCA_964635925.1 uncultured Terricaulis sp.
CCGGAGGCGGAGACGTCGAGGTCGGGGAAGCTGCCGCGCGGCTTCGCGGCGAAGGCTCCAGGAATTCCGCCTGCGGGCGCGAGGTCCAGTTGAACATCTGGATCGGCAACACCGTGAAATCCGAGCCCAGCCAATTGGTGGGCGACCACGAGGCGATCGCATCGCCCCAATTGGCGACGGTTTGCACCGTGGCGCCATGCGGCAGCTCAAGCTCCTGCCCGGCCGTGACTGGCGCCTCGGTGAAATCCGGCATCACGACCACGCCGTCATGATCGATGCGCACGCGCTCCACCGCGTCCGGCGTGACGGGCGCGCCGTATTGATCGACCGCGCCGATGATCTCAAACTTGGAATCGCCGGGGCGGGTAATCGGCAGGAACGCCACGAAGGTTAGGCCGCCGATCAGAATCAGCGGCGCGGTTTCCCCGATCGCGCGCGAGATGCCGATGATGACGCCGGTGACGACGCCCGGCAGCGCATAGGGCAGCACGTGATGCTGCGTCGCTTGCCATTTGGTGGCGCCGACAGCGAGCGCCGCGTTGCGGATATCCTGCGGCACCCCGCGCACCGCTTCACGCGTGGCCACGATCACCACCGGCAAGATCAGCAGCGCGAGCGTGATGCCGGCGGTGAGAATGGATTGGCCAAAATCGAGGATCTGCACGAAGAGCCCCACGGCCAGCAGGCCGAAAATAATTGAAGGCACGCCGGCCAGATTGTTCACCGCGATTTCGATTGCGCTCGTAACGGCGTTCTTCGGCGCGTATTCCTCAAGATAGACGCCCGCCAGCACGCCGATCGGGATCGCGAACGCGGCGGTGGTGAGGATCACCAGAATCGAGCCGACCCAGGCCGAAAGAATGCCCGCATCGGCCGGATTGGACGATGGGAAGCTCATGAAGAACGCGGGGATCAGCCGATGCGCGCCGTCCGTGAGCAGATCGCTCACCAGCGCCACCAGGGTGCCGAGCCCGATCAGCGTGGCGAAGACGCCCCAGATGATGAAGCTCGAATCCTTGAAGCGGCGCAACGCTAGGCCTTGCGGTTGAGCGGTGATGTCCGCTCCCGGCTGCATGTCGATGGCGGACATCAATAAGCCTCCCGGAAGCGGCGCTGCATGGCGAAGGCGATGAAATTGAACACCAGCGTCAGCACCAGCAGCGCCAAGCCGGCCGCGAAGATGCTCTGATATTCAAGCGTGCCGAAGGCGATGTCGCCTAGCGCCACTTGCGCGATGAACGCCGTCACCGTCGCGCCTTGCTGCGTCGGCGAGGTGACGATCTGCGGCAATTGCCCGCCCGCGATGGCCACGATCATCGTCTCGCCCACCGCGCGCGACATGCCCAGGATGATCGCGCCGACCACGCCCGAAATCGCGGCGGGAAACACGACGCGAAACGCCGTTTCCAGCCGCGTCGTGCCCATGGCGAGCGACCCGTCGCGCAGCGATTGCGGCACCGCGCGCATCGCGTCCTCGGAGAGCGAGGCGATATAGGGGATGATCATCAGCCCCATCACGATGCCGGCCGAAAGCAGATTGAAGCCCGGCAGGCCCGGAATGATCTTCTGCAGGATCGGCGTCAGAAACAGCAGCGCGAAATAGCCGTACACGACGGTCGGCACGCCGGCGAGCAGCTCAAGTGTCGGCTTGATGATTTCGCGCACGCGGGGGCTGGCGAACTCGGACAGATAAATCGCCACCAAGAGCCCAAGCGGCACCGCGACGCTCAGCGCCACCAAGGTGGACATGAACGTGCCGGTCAACAGCGGGGCGATGCCGTAGCTCGGATCGCTGAACAGCGGCGTCCAGCGCGTGGCGGTGACGAATTCGAAGAACGACACCTCGGCGAAGAATTGCGCCGCTTCCGAGATCACCACGAATAGAATGCCGGCCACGATGCCGATGGCGAGCGCGGCCGCGATGAACAGCACGCCCTCCATGGCGCGCTCGCCAACGCGGATGCGTTTTACCGTGAAATCGCGTTGCACGCTGGCCCCTTTTGCTCGCCGCCGCCCTGCTTGGCGATGTGCTCTAAGGCATGTCCGCTCGCTTGGGGAGACGCATTACGCGCACAAGCTTGCGAAAAAGACATAGCCGCCTTCCGTTGTCGCAAAATCTTCAAAAATCGAACTGCCCGCGCAGCGTGATGATCTCGGCTTCATCGTCGCCGCCATTGGTGCGGTCCATCTCGGTATGCGCGACATTCAATTTGAAGCGCACATGTTCAACCGGGATCCAATCGAGCCCAAGCGCATAGGCGCTCTGCTCGCCGCGATTGGCGTCGGGGCCATCGGAGAGATCGATGAAGTCGTGGCGTGCCGAAAGCGCCCAATGGCCAACCCCGCCTTCGCTCACCGGCGCGTTTGGCGAGACCGCCGAAAACACGCCTTGAGTCACGCGATAAGGCCGCGCCTCGCCCGTGAGCGACCAATGCGCGTCGAGATAATAGCCGTGATAATCGCGCGAAGCGCCCGCGGGCGTATCGCCGCGCAGCGCGATAGCCTCACCCACGAACGTGAACGGCCCATGGCCGAATGCGATTTCCGCGCCGACGCTCGCATCGTCTTCCAAGCGATTGGCGCTTCCCGCGCCCGCATCAATCCAGCGCGTATCGCGCCCATTGAGCGGGCGCGCGCGCACGCGCGCGGGCGCGTCGTTCTGATAGCGATGGCGCACATGCGCACCCAGATGCAGCACGCGCCCCTGCTCAAGCACAGGCGCGAACGAAAAGCGCGCGGACAGCGCGCGCGACTCATCGGCGTCGCCCTCGCCCTCCGCCGCGTTCATCGAGCCGCCCTGCGCGGCGAGCGCCAATTGCCAATTGGCGCCGCTGGTTGTGAACCCAAGCCCCGCGCGGCGGCCATAGCCGAAGGCGCTGATGATGCTCGCGCGTTCGATGAACGACATGTCGAGCGATGAGGTGCGCTCTTCCAGGGGCGCGGTGATGTTGTGCTCGCCGAGCAGCAGCGACCAGCCTTCGCCGGCATATTCGAGATACGCGTCGTCCACGCCGATCGCCTCAACGCCCGGCGTCAGCACCAGATCGATCTTGTAGCGCCAGGCGCCGTGGATGCGCCCTTGGGCGCCGAGATAAAGCCGGCGCACGTAAAGGTCCGTATCGTCTTCGGCCAGCACATCCCAATCGCGATGCTGTGCATCAACCTGAACGCGCCCGCGCGGCTTGAAACTGAAGCCGTCGGCCTGCGCCGCCGCATCCCCAGCCCCAAGGACGATCGCCATCGCCGCCAGGGCGGCCGGCGCGCGCGATGCTGACATCCTCCCCCCCAAAAAAGCGGCCTCGCCAGCCCCCGCCGGCCAGCCGCCGGGAGGTAGTCGGCGTCGGTGAAAGACGCGCGACGGAATCATGAATGAATTGCGACATAAACCATAGGCCGGCCCGGGCGCCGCGCTTGACCCCGCTGCACTTTTTTAGGGACTATTTAACCACGAAATATGCGCTGTTTCAGGGTCGTGGGGCGCCACCCTGCTGCAACACCACGCCCACAGGGCGAAATTAACCACGAAATTGGCTTTACAAGAGGTTCATTGGCGCCTATCTGCTGGCCGTACCGGCGGACCTGGAAACAGCGTCCACTAACGCCCCCTCGGCCCAGGCCACGATGGGCGACCGAACAAGCAAGGCGCAGGAAGCTCCTTGGCGGTCGTCCGGCGTAAGCTCCCAAGGGCGGACCTGACATTTAGCATGTCCGACTAACGCCGGCCTGGGTTTGATTTTGCCGATAGGGGGATTCCCTCTTCGGCGAGAGCATTGGGAGCTGCCGGATGGACCGTGTCCACTCGTCTCTCGACCTCGTTGGCGACACCCGTGAAGGGCCGATCGTGCTTGCGCGCCCGCATCGGGTGGCGGAAGCCGCCAATTGGTTTCGGACGAATTTTCCTGGCGAG
>CAZWQS010000083.1:3917-12083 GCA_964635925.1 uncultured Terricaulis sp.
CGCCGTAAAGGCGAACCCTTCGCCGTGGGTGCTCGACACGCTCTGGGCGAACGGGATCACCGGGTTCGATGTAGCCTCCGACGCCGAAGCCAAGCTGGTGGCCGAGCGCTATCCCAGCGCGCAGATCGCCTACATGCACCCGGTCAAGTCGCGCCGCGCGATCGGCCGCGCCTACCATGAGTACGGCGTCAAGGCGTTCGCGCTCGATAGCCACGACGAACTCGAAAAAATCCTGGCCGAAACCAATAACGCCAAGGATCTGACGCTGGTTGTCCGCTTCGCCGCGGACGGCGACGGCTCCGCTTACCCGCTTGCCCGCAAATTCGGCGTTTCGCCTGAGGAAGCGCCGGCGCTGATGCGCGCCGCGCGCGCGGCCAGCGAGGAAATGCTGGGCGTCTCCTTCCACGTCGGCAGCCAATGCATGCGCCCGGACGCGTTCCGCCAGGCGATGGACGGGGTTGACCGCGCCATCGTGAAAGCAGGCGTGCTGGTGGACATCGTGGATATTGGCGGCGGCTTCCCGGCCGTCTATCCGGGCATGACGCCCCCGCCGATGATCGACTACGTCAACGCCATCAAAACGCGCTTCGAGGACATGCTGATCGCCCAGAACGCCAAGCTCTGGGCCGAGCCCGGCCGCGCGCTGGTGGCGGAAGCCGCCTCGATCGTCGCGCGCGTTGAGCTGCGCAAGGACGACGCGCTCTATCTAAACGACGGCGCCTTCGGCAATCTGTTCGACGCCACGCACTTGAACTGGTCGTTCCCGGCCAAGCTGGTGCGCTCTGAGCCCTCGCGCGCGAAGGATGCGCCCTTCCGCCTCTACGGCCCCACCTGCGACAGCATGGATGCGGCCGCTGGCCCGTTCATGCTGCCGGCCGACATTCGCGAAGGCGACCTGATCGAGATCGGCCAATTGGGCGCCTATGGCTCAGCGATGGCGACGAAGTTCAACGGCTTTGAAACCGAAGACACGCTGATCGCGCAGGACAGCCCCGGCGCGACCATGTTCGGCGCGCTCGAAGAGCCGGCCGCCAAGCGCGTCGCGCGCGCCCAGCGCGTGCGGCCGCTGAAGCGCACGCTGAAGCCGGTCACGGACTAAGCCGCCCCGCCTCTAAGGCGAGCCAGCCTTGGAGGCGGGGGTGGACCGCGCTATGATTGGCCTCATGAACGCTCCGCGCCCCCAATTGGCGACGTTTACCAACGCTGAGTTCGAGCGGCTCGTCCGCTCGGGCGGGCTCGGCGACATGCGCGTCGAGCTGCGTCGGGGATTGATCGTCAAAATGAGCCCGCAATATTACAAGCACGCAGCCGTGAAAGCGGCGCTGACCTTCGCCCTCGCCGCGGCGATCGAGAAGGCGGGCCTCGCCTGGCTGGTGTTTAACGAAGCGTCGGCATCGTTCGGAAGCGGCTTTGAACCAATGCCCGACATTGTGGTGTTCGATCCCTCGGCGGTGCCCGCCGATCTCGACGGCCCCATTCCCGCCGACGCGGTAAAGCTCATCGTCGAGGTCGCCGATTCATCGCTGGCCGATGATCTCGGCGAGAAGCTGGAGGATTACGCCGTCGCCGGCCTCGGCGAATATTGGGTGGCGGACGTGCAAGGTCGCCTCATCCTGCGCCACGCGGGCCCGCAGCCCAGCGCCTATGCGCGGCGCGAACCCGCTCATTTCGGCGACAGCTTCGATGCGCTGACCCATCCGCTGCGCGTCGACACCGCCACACTCGCCTGAACCGGCGCTGAAACGGAAATCTTGCATTCCCAGCCCATTGCCCTAAGTGCACCCCCGATCGCGCGTGGGCGGAGCGTCCGCGCGGTCTTCTGTTCCCGACGCCGCCGCTTTTGAACCAGACCCCGTGGGAGTTCGCTCATGAAGAAGGTCCTGATCATCGGCGCCGGCGGCGTTGGCGGCGTGGTGGCGCACAAATGCGCGCAAAACCCGGCCGTGTTCGGCGAGATCATGCTCGCCAGCCGCACCGAGAGCCGCGCCAAAGCGATCGCCCAGGCCGTGAAAGAAAAACAGCGCCGCGAGATCGCGACCGCGCGCGTGGACGCCGACAACGTGGCGGAAACCGTCGCGCTGATCCGCCAGTTCAAGCCTGAGCTGCTGGTCAATGTCGCGCTGCCTTACCAGGATCTCACGCTCATGCAGGCGTGCCTTGAGGCCGGCGTCGATTATCTCGACACCGCGAATTACGAAGCCCCCGGCTTCGCCAAGTTCGAATATCGCCACCAATGGGCGATGCACGATGATTTCAAGAAAGCCGGCCGCATGGCGTTGCTCGGCTCTGGCTTCGATCCGGGCGTCACCAACGTGTTCTGCGCCTATGCGCGCGATCATCTGTTCGATGAAATCGACACGATCGACATCGTCGATTGCAATGGCGGCGACCACGGCAAGCCGTTCGCCACCAATTTCAATCCCGAGATCAATATCCGCGAAATCACCCAGCCTGGCCGCTATTGGAAAGACGGCCAATGGATCGAGATCGCGCCGATGTCTGAGCGGATGGATTTCGACTATCCGGGCGTGGGCGTGCGCGCGTCCTACCTCATCTATCACGAGGAAATGGAATCGCTGGTTAAGAATATCCCAGGCCTGAAGCAAATCCGCTTCTGGATGACGTTCGGTGAAAACTATCTGACGCACCTGCGGGTGCTGCAGAACGTCGGCCTCACCTCGATCGAGCCGATCGATTACGAGGGCCACAAGATCGTGCCGATCCAGTTCCTGAAAAAGCTGCTGCCCGATCCCGCGAGCCTCGCGGCGAACTACACCGGCAAGACCTCGATCGGCTGCCTTGTCGCCGGCCGCAAGGACGGCAAGGACAAGCGCGTGCTGATCTACAACATCTGCGACCATGCCGAGACCTACAAGGAAGTCGGCGCGCAGGCGGTGTCCTACACCACCGGCGTCGGCGCCGCGGTCGGCGCGGAAATGATGCTGACCGGCAAATGGAAGAAGCCCGGCACGATCAATCTGGAAGAGCTCGATCCCGTGCCCTTCCTTGATCGCCTCGGCCCCGCCGGCCTGCCCTGGCACGTGAAGGAGATGTGATGGAGGATTTCCGCTTCGACGTTTCAAACGTCGAGACGCCGTCCTTCATCGTCGACACCGGCGCGCTCGACCGCAATCTGGCGATCCTCAAACGCGTGCAGGAACAATCCGGCGCGAAGATTCTGCTTGGCCTCAAAGGCTTCGCCATGTGGGCGCTGGCCAAGCAGATACGCGGCGCGCTGCCCGGTGTTTCGGTGGCTTCGGTGAATGAAGCGAAACTCGCCGCCGAACATTTCGGCGGCGAGGCGCACGCGTGCGGCCCCGCCTATTCGGACGACGATTTCCGCGAGCTGCTGAAGCTCTGCGACCACATCGTCTTCAACTCGATCTCGCAGAAGGCGCGGCTGATGCCGCTCTATCACGCACACCGCGCAGCGGGCGGGCGCGAAATCGAGTTCGGCGTGCGCCTCAACCCGATGCATCGCGAGGCAAAGGTCGCGCTCTACGATCCCGCCGCGCCCGGCTCGCGCTTGGGCGTCACCAAGCAAGCGCTGGAAGGCGCGGACCTGAGCGACCTCAAGGGTTTGCACTTTCACACGCTCTGCCAAGTCGGCCCCGACGCGCTGGAGCGCACGCTGCAAGCGGTCGAAGCGCAATTCGGCGATCATATCCGCAAGATGAAGTGGATGAATTTCGGCGGCGGCCACCACATCACCATGCCGGATTACGACACCGATAAGCTCGTGGCGCTGATCAAGAGCTTCCAGGATCGCTACGGCGTGCAGGTCTATCTCGAACCCGGCGAAGCCATCGCCATCCGCACCGGCGTGCTAGTCGCGAGCGTGCTCGACATCGTCGAGAACGATGGCCAGAACGCCATCCTCGACGCCTCCGCCACCGCGCACATGCCGGATGTGCTGGAAATGCCCTATCGCCCCGAGGTGCAAGGCGCCGGCCATCCCGGCGAGAAGGCGCACACCTATCGCCTCGGCGGGCCGACGTGCCTAGCCGGCGATGTGATCGGGACTTATTCGTTCGACGCGCCGCTGAAGATCGGCGACAAGATCATCCTGAAGGACATGTCGCACTACACGATGGTGAAGACCACGACCTTCAACGGCGTACGCCACCCCTCCATCGCCACCGCCGATCCGAAAACCGGCGCCATTCACGTCGTGCGCAAGTTCGGCTACGAAGATTATCGCGACAGGTTGAGTTAGCCGCCGCGCGCGGCAAACACGGGGAGTAAACGCCCATGTCGATCGCCGCCACACCCGCCCCGCCCTATTACGCCGCGATCTTTTCCAGCTTCCGCATGGAAGGCGACGACGACGCCTACAATGCCATGGGCGAAGCCATGGCCGCGCTCGCGGCGCAGCAGCCCGGCTTTCTCGGCTTTGAGTTTGGCGCCGACACGCCGGAACGATTCTCGATCTTCATCTCCTATTGGCGCAGCGACGAGGATATTCGCCGCTGGAAACAACTCGCGGCGCACCTGGAGGCGCAACAATCGGGGAGAGCGAACTGGTACGGCGGCTATAAAATCCGTATCGCCAAGGTTGAGCGCGATTACGGGCGCGACTGAGCCCGCCCGCGCGCCTGGACAATGCAGCACAGCGTGGGTCTAATGCGCGCGGCTTGTTTGGGGCGGCATCGTGGACGATCTTCTCGCATCGCTTGGCGCATTCGGCGACCGCTATGGCGGCGTGACCGCAATCGGCGGCATTCTGCTGGTGGCGGCCAGCTTCTTCGGCTTCATCCTTGGCGACATGGTGCGCAGCTACAAGCTGTTCGCACGCATGAATGTCGGCGCCGCGCGCGGGCGGTTTTACCCGATCATGAAAACGCTGCTGAAGCTCGCGTTCAGCGGCAACATTTTCGATAAGGCCCACCGCGACTCGTATTTCGCGCGCGCGCGCATGCGGGTGGAGCATGAAATCTTCAACCCGAAGCCGGAATTCGCCTGGCCGCTCAAGGAAGACGACGACGAGTACGGCAAGCCCGAATTCGCGCCAAGCGACCCCAAGGGCCGCGCCAACGCGCTGAATGCGTACAAGGCGCGGCGCAAGACGTGGGAAAAAGAGATCGACGCCGTGTTCGCGGATCAAGTGATCCACGCCAAAACCGCCGGCGACGTGAACGACGAATATTCCGCCATCAAGCGCTATTTCGACACGCTGCGCGACCCCGCCTTCAAGGTGGCGGATAAGAAATTCATTTCGCCAATCCACATCGAAACCGGCTTCATCGCGCCGCTGCATCTGCTCGCGGGGCTGCTGATCAAGTTCAACAGCAAATGGAACCGCATCCTCAACAGCTTCAATCTGGACACCAAGGATTACACCTCGCTCAAGCTGGGCGACATCTCCTCCGACGCGCGCCAGATCCAGGCGTTCATCTACAATTGCTGGCTGCTTTGGGGCCCGAGCATTTCAATCTGCGGCGAAGGCTGCGGCAATTGGAAAGGCGCCTATATCTCGTTCCAATATGGCTATGGTGATGAAAACAATTCGATCGAGATCGTCGGCCAGCGCGACATCATGATCGAAAAAATCGGCAAGATCGCGCCCGCGATCGCCGACGGCCCGATGGCCGTTAACGCGCAAGTGAAAGGCATCTTGCAGCTTTCAACCTTGGTGGAGGATCGCTTCAAGGCCGCGCACGCGCCGGCGGCGCTCAGCCATTCGTGGGGCGGCCTGCAGGATGAGCGCCCGATCCTCTACATCACCGAAAAGGTCGAGCAGGATCGCCTCGGCGGCGGCGCCAATCAGGCAAAGCCCTATGAAGGCGAAATCCTTGAGGTGCAGCGCGAGAGCCGCTCGAAATATTATTCCGCGTATCTCTGGGTCATCTTTGTCATCACGCGCGCGGATGGTTCGCTGCTGACGCGCGCGCATGAGCACGAAAGCGATCCCAACGGGCGCACCACGGCCAAACCCTGGCTCGATTTCGTGCCCTTCTTCGAACACGGAAACATCGCCGACAAGGAAACGCTGGCGTTCCTCAAGGCGCAGCTCGCGGAAAAGGCGGTGGCCGGCATCACGCGCCTGGTGGCCAAGCATGGCGAGGGCCCCTTCCCGCTGCAATTCTCCTACGCCTGCGCGATCGACGACAGCGGCTGCGGGCACGATCCGCTGTTTCCCACCATGAATGGCGGCGACCGCATCATCGATCTGATCAAGGCGCGCCTGGGCGTGGCCAACAATGCGCAAACGGTGAAAATGCCCCAGCCGCTCGATCCCGCGCATCAGCGGCTGGTGAAGGAAAACATCATCGCCTTTGAAACCTACAGCACAGGCGAACACGATCACCCGCACGCCTCCTGCGTGTTGCCGACGCACATCACCCGCCACTACAGCAAAATGCAGGCCGACGCCGCGCGCGAAAGCGCGGAGAGCTAGAATTCCGCCAGCGCGGCGCGGAAACTTTCCGGCAGAAGCGGCCAGCGGGCGAGCGCGTCTTCTCGGCGCGCAATCGCGCCCAGCAGAGCCGAAGGATCGCGCAGCGCGATCATGCCGCCGCGCGCGCACGCCTGCTTCAGCACCGCGATCTGCGCGTGCGCTGGCGCATTGGCGGCGATGTCGGCGCCTTTCAGCACCGACACGCCAAAGAATCGCGTCAGATGCGCCTCCAGCGCGCACGCGCTCAGCGTTTCCACGCCAAGCACCGAATACACCAATGTATCGTCCGCGCCCTGCTCGGCCGAGAGCGGGGGCTGGGCGTAGTCAAAATCCACCACGCGCGCGCCGCTTTTGGCCCAGATGCGCAGGCGGTCAAACTGATCAAGACCGGTGAATTCCGTGTCGCGCCGATAATCCTCAGCGCTCATGCGGAACGGATCGTTCTGCTCGATGAACATCAAAATGCGCGCGCGGCCTGGAAACAGCGCCGCCAATGTCTCGCGCACGCCCGCGACCAGGCGCGCCAAATGGCCCTGCCGGCGCGCGGCCTGGTTGATGTAAATGTAGTTCAGGTTCGCGCTTACGCTGTCTTCGCCGATCGGCATGGCGATGAAATTCGCGCCGCCGATCTCGACGCCATCCTTCTCCGCGACCAGGCACACCTCGCTATAGGCGCCATAAAGCCCGCTGAGGCGCGCATAATCAGCGCCGAAATTCAGCTCGAAGCAGCGGCGGAAGCCTTCTTCGTCTTCCTTTTCGTTCGGCAGCACGAACGCCTTGTCGTAGCCGGCGAAGAAGCGCGCGAACACGTCGTCCTCGGCGCTGATCGCGGTTGACAGGCGCAGGCCCTCGCCGGTGATGAGCTGCTTTGGCGGCGACGCGGCGTGCGTCATGGCGGTCTCCATGCGCCGGGCTGTATCATGGGCGCGACAGGCGTTCTAGGCGCCGGGCGCGCGCGCGTGCATGGTGCGCCAAACGAGGGGAGCTCTCATGCGTGCACTATTGATCGTCGCCGCCGTGTTGGTCGCCAGCGCCGCGCATGCGCAAACCGCGCCGCCTTTGATCGACGGCGCCGCGCTCGCGGGCCCCCCGCCCGCGCCAGACTCCGCGCAGGCCGCCGCCGACCGCCTCGCCATGCGCCCTACGCCGAGCGAAGCGCGCATGGCGCAAGCAATCTCCGATCTCGCCTTCGATCCTTGGCGCGCGTTCACGCCGGCGTTCGACGCCGATTTCACGCAAAGCCGCTTTCCCGCCACCGCGCGCGTGCTGACGCGTGTCACCAGCGCCATCGCCGGGCCGATCAACGCCGCCAAGGCCGCCTATGATCGCCCGCGCCCGTACGCGGCCAATCGCGCGGTGCTGCAATGCGACGATCCGGGGCCGAACGCGAGCAATGGCGGCTCCTACCCCACCGGGCACGGCGCGGCGGGTTGGGCATGGGCGCTGACGCTTGCAGAACTCGCGCCGGCGCGCGCGGATGCGATCCTGCAGCGCGGCCGCGATTTCGGCGAAAGCCGGATCATCTGCGGCTACCATTTCCCCACCGACATCGAAGCCGCGCGGCTTGTCTCGGCGGGCGTCGTCGCGCGCCTGCACGCCGACCCCGCCTTCCGCCGGGACCTCGACGCCGCACGGCGCGAGCTGTCGCGCGCCTATCCGAACTAATGCGGGGATAGAGCAGCGCTCTATCCAACACTCTACCGCTTCCCGGACGCAGCCCCGGCGAACGCCGGAGTGCGATCCGGGACCCAGAAAAACACGCGCTTTCG
>CAZWQS010000084.1:0-11814 GCA_964635925.1 uncultured Terricaulis sp.
CCCATCATCATGCTGACGGGCGCGGCGCAGGAAGAAGAGCATCAGGTCAAGGGGCTCGACGCTGGCGCCAATGATTACGTGCTGAAGCCGTTCAAATTCTCCGTGCTGCTGGCGCGCATCCGCGCGCATCTGCGCAGCCATGAAGCCAGTGAAGACGCGACCTTCCGCATCGGCCCTTACGATTTCCGCCCGGCGCTGCGTTTGCTGGTCGATGCGTCTGACAAGAAAATCCGTCTCACCGATAAGGAAACGGCGATCCTGCGCTATCTCTACCGCTCAGGCGAAAAGCCGGTGGGGCGCGAAGAGTTGCTGCGCGAAGTGTGGGGCTACAACGCCAACGTGACCACGCACACGCTGGAAACGCACATCTACCGCCTGCGTCAGAAGATCGAACCGGAGGCGCAGAGCCCGAAGCTGCTAATCACGGAAACGGGCGGGTATCGGCTGCAGGTCTGATCAGAGATTTTCGCGTTGGGCGGAACGCAAGCGTCGATAGGACGCTTCAAAGTAGAAGTGCCGAAGCAGCGCGAGCGCTGAGGCGATCGTGGCGGCGATGCCCATAAGCGGCAAGAATATTTGCGAAAACTGAGTTTCGGGATTTAGGAGCGCGAAGGCGAGCGCCGCAGCAAGTGCTACGCCACTGACCTCGCTTGCCCCTTCCTCTGCTTTCGGCTGCGCCGCCTGCGCTGCAGGCGGCGCCACGCGGCAGCAAAAGCATTTAGTAGGCTTGATGCCGCTCAACCAATCGGTCTCACGTACGATGATTTCCTTCAGCGCAAAGGCGCCGATGCCGATTCCTAGTCGCTCGACCACTTTGTAGCTGAACTCAACTTGGTAGCGCTTAGCCTCTGCGCAGTCGGGCAAGAAGCATGCTTCCTCGGTGGCTTTGTCGAGATACGGGCCGATCACCTCGTATGATTGACAGAGGCCGAAAGAGATTGATTTGAACCAGGTGTAGCGAGGGACGCCGAGGATTTCCGATGGAGGGTTTTCGCAGTCGAACGCGAGGTCAAATCGGCATCCAAACAGGAAGGTTGTGGCCGGTGAGAACGTAATCGTATCTCGTGTCATCTGACTGACCTTTGCGGGCAGATACAAGCACGAGTTGTGCTGGCGGTAAAGGAGTGCTTTACCCAGCCCCAAAAAACATCAAATGCACCAGCCGCCCGTTCTCCGGCGCCGTCCCGAAGCCCGCGCCTGAATTGTGAAACATCCAGGGGCTGAACAGGATCAGGCGGTTGAAGCGCATCGGGGCGGTGAAGGTCTTTTCCCATTTGGCGGGGAAGAGCGTGTCCTTGTTGACGACCTCTTCGATCAGCGTGTTCGGATCGGCGTAGCCCGCCGCCATCCAGCCCGCCGCGTCGCCCGGCACGCGGTCGAGCCCGGTGCGGCGGTGGCGAAAAAAGTCGGTGCCGCCTTTGCAGTCTTCGGGGCGGCTCAAATAGAGGATGCCGGAATAGAAGCACGGGTCGATGTGGACGCCCGAAAGGCCTCTCTCGCCCGCCAGCGTGATGCGGCAATGATTGTGGCTCGTGCCCGGCTTCGGCTTCACCGGTGCGCCGATCAGTTGCGACACGCGCTCGTCCAGGCCGCCGATCTCGAGCGCTTTGTTGGAGAGCAGGCCCGGATAATTGCCGGCCTTCAGCTTGGGATCGTAGCCCAGCGCCAAAGCCGTCCGCCGCGCCGCGTACGGATCGGCCAGGAAGTCGTCAATGATCATGAAGCTGGGCGGCGGCATGGACGCCGACTGTGCCAGCGCGCGCGGGGCCCGAAAAGCCGGCGCCCGGAAATGACGAAGGCCCGGATCGCTCCGGGCCTTTAGGATTTCAGGTTTCGCATGTCGCTCACGCCACCATCTGCGCCGCTTGGCTCAGCATCGACATCGCGAACGGGGCGAACAGGGCGGCCGCGGCGATCAGGCTATACATTTTCATCATTTCGATCTCTCCCTTCGGATCGGCGCGACCCGATGAAGGGAAGGTAAGCCCGCCCCGCCCGAGCCGCTGTGACGGGGGTCACGAGCCCGATTGCGGCGCTTCCGGCACGCGGCGGATTTCCTCGATGAAGCAGGTGCGCGCCATGTTTCCGGCGCTGTCGTTGAAATGGATGCGGCCGAGATTGGGGCCGTCGCCCGCACAAAGCCATTCGGAGGGGCGGCTTTCGAGGGCGATGTTTTCGGTCCAGTTCAGGCTGTTGCAGCCGGGGCCGCGCACGTCGAGCTCGTACTGGCGCGAGGCGCCGGCGCTGACGCGCACGGTGTCGCCGTCCACCGCATTGAAGCCGCTGACGGCGTTCACGTTGAAACAATCGCCCGCCGCATCGGGCGCGGCGGCGGTTTGCGTGTCGTCCGCGTCGGAGGCGCAGGCGGCAAGGGCGATGACGGCCGCGGCGGCGGCGAGGGCGCGGAAGGGGCGCTTCAGGTTCATGGCGATCTCCTCGATCGCCTCAAACATAGCGCGCCCTGCGCGCACGGCGAGGTTTGCTTAACGGCGAGGGGCTTTCCCGCAGCGGGAGAATGCGCGAGGATTAATGCTGCGGATGCGAAAAACTGGCGGACAGTTTCTTGCAGAAGCTGACAGCGCCGCTCGCGGCGGCCGCGTCAGGGGTGGACCATGGAAAAGTCCCGCGTCGATTGGGTCGATTACGCCAAGGGCCTGTGCATGTTCCTGGTCGTGATGTTTCACTGCATCACGAGCTATGACGTGCTCACGGGCTATGAGCGCGGCTTCCTGCACGAGGTGATGGATTTCGCGCTGCCGTTCCGGATGCCGGATTTCTTCCTCATCTCCGGGCTTTTCCTGTCGCGCACGATCAACGCGCCGCTGCGGGACTACATAGACAAGAAGATCGTTCACTTCATCTATTTCTACGTGCTCTGGCTGGTGATCCAGATGGGGATCGTGGAGGCGGATATCCTGGTGGCCGATCCGCTCGAATGGGTGCGCCAGTATTTTTATAATTTCGTCGATCCGTATCAGACGCTGTGGTTCGTCCACATGCTGGCGATCTTCTTCGCCTTCACGCGCCTCATCCGCAAAGTGCCGCCCTGGATCATTCTGCTGATCATGGCGGGGTTGCAGGCGCTGTATCACGCCGAGATCCTGGTCACGAATTGGAGCGTCGCGGATCGCTTCTTCGATCGCTACATCTATTTCTATATCGGCTTCGTCGCCTCGCCCTACGTGTTCAAGTTCGCCGCCTTCATGTGGCGCTATTGGACCGCGGCCGTCACGTTCCTGCTGGTGTGGGGCGTGGCCAATTGGTGGGGCGTGCATTTCGATCTGCACCATGAGCCGGGGACGAGCCTTGTCATGGGCGTTGTCGGCGCGGGCGCTGTGATCACAACCTCGGCCTTGTTCGCCCGCTTCCGCATCGGCGAATATTTCCGCTACATGGGGCAGAACTCGATCGTGGTGTATCTCAGCTTCTTCTTCCCGATGAAGCTGATGCACAAAGCGTTGCTGGAGTGGAATTTCATTCCCGAAAAAGGCTGGGCCGATCTGGCCACCACCATCATCGCCGCCACCGCGCCGCTCGTATTCCACTATTACATCAAGAACACGCCGCTGAATTTCCTCTATGTGCGCCCCAAGCAATTCCGCATCGTTCCGATGAAAGGCGGCGCGCAGCAGGCGGCGAGCGTTTAACCCAGCTTGCTGAAATCGGCCGGCCGCTTTTGCATGAAGGCGGCGAAGGCTTCGGCCGCCTCGGCGGATTTCAGCCGCGCGGCGAACAACGCGCCTTCTTCGTGCATGCGCGCGGTCAGCGCGGGGCGGTTGCGCATCAGGTTTTTGGTGAGGCGCAGCGATTCCGGCGCTTTCTTCGTCAGCGCATGCGCCGCCGCGCGGGCGCGCGGCTCGACCTCGCCGGCCGGCAGCGCCGCGTTGGCGACGCCATAGCTCGCCGCGTCGCGCCCCGACAGCGGCTCGCACAGGCCCAGCAATTGAAACGCGCGCACATGGCCGATGCGCTCGGGCAGGGTCAGGCTGGAGGCGTTCTCGGGCACAAGGCCCAAATCCACGAACGGCGTGATCAGTTTGGCGCTCTCGGCGATGAACACCAGGTCGCATTGCAGCAGCATGGTGACGCCCACGCCCACGGCGTTGCCGTGCACCGCCGCCACCACCGGCTTCTCGGCCTCGATCATGCGCTCCAGAAACCGCTGCACATGGCGCGGACCTTCAAACGCGCCGGTGTTCTGCGCGGCGAAATCCATCAGATCGTTGCCCGAGGTGAAAAGATCGCCCTCAGCCGTGAACAGGATCGCGCGCACGCCTTTGTCGGCGGCGGCGCTTTCCAGCGCATCGGCCATCGCGCCGTACATCGCGTTGGTGAGGGCGTTTTTCTTGGCCGGGCGATTGAAGCGGATTTCCAGCACCGCCTCGTCGCGGCGGACAATGATGTGCTCTTCGCTCATGGGTGTTTCCTCGTATTGAGGGGCTTGTAGCACCCGCCGTTGCGTCAAGCGCAAACGAAAGCGGCCGCCCCGGGCAGGAGGCGGCCGCTCAAGCGTTTCTTCCCTTGGTGTTAGTTCGCCGCCGCTGCGTCACTCTTATCGGTGATCTTCGGCGCGTTGGGGCCGCGCGCGGCGGCCAGCTTCAGCTTGCCGGCGCGGGCGTCCTTCAGGCGGGCGAGCAGCGCCTTGTGCTCATCCCACAGACGCTTCGGCAACTTGGCGCCGAATTTCTCGTAGTGCGGCACGACGAGCGAGGCTTCTTCGTCCCACACGTCCAGATCAACGCCCAGCAACGTGTCGAGCGCGTCGTCGGACAGTTTGAGCCCGGAGAGATCGAGCGCGGCCTTTGTCGGTGTGAGGCCGATGGCGGTTTCCTGTGCGTCGGCTTTGCCGTCGAGGCGCTGGGCGATCCATTTCAGCACGCGGCTGTTGTCGCCGAAGCCCGGCCACACGAACTTGCCGTCGCGATCCTTGCGGAACCAATTGACGAAGAAAATCTTCGGCAGCTTGGCGCCCTTGCGCTCGCCGATCTTCAGCCAATGCGCGAAATAATCGCCCATGTGATAGCCGCAGAAGGGCAGCATCGCGAACGGATCGCGGCGCAGCTCGCCCACTTTGTTTTCCGCCGCGGCGGTGCCTTCGGAAGCGACGTTCGAGGCCAAGAACACGCCGTGCGCCCAATCGAACGCTTCGGTGACGAGCGGAACCGCGCTGGCGCGGCGGCCGCCGAACAGGATCGCGTCGATCGGCACGCCCTTGGGATCTTCCCATTCGGGCGCGATCACCGGGCATTGGCCGGCCGGCACCGCAAACCGCGCATTCGGGTGTGCGGCGGGGAATTTGCCGTCGTCGGCGACATAGCGGGCGCCTTGCCAGTCGGTGAGGCCGGCGGGCGGCTTGTCGGTCAGGCCCTCCCACCAGACATCGCCATTGTCGGTCAGCGCCACGTTGGTAAACACGGTGTTGGCGTAGAGCGTATCGAGCGCGCTTTTGTTGGTCTTGGCGCTGGTGCCCGGCGCGACGCCGAAAAAGCCGGCTTCCGGGTTGATCGCATAAAGGCGGCCGTCTTCACCGAAGCGCATCCAGCAAATGTCGTCGCCGATGGTCTCGGCCTTCCAGCCGGGAATGGTCGGCTGCAGCATGGCGAGGTTGGTCTTGCCGCAGGCGCTGGGGAAGGCGGCGGCGATGTATTTGTGTTCGCCCTGTGGGTTGGTGAGCTTGAGGATGAGCATGTGCTCGGCCAGCCAGCCCTCATCGCGCGCCATCACGGAGGCGATGCGGAGCGCGTAGCATTTCTTGCCCAGAAGCGCGTTGCCGCCATAGCCGGAGCCGTAGCTCCAGATTTCCCGCGTTTCCGGATAGTGGACGATCCACTTCTCTTCGTTGCAGGGCCACGGCACGTCCTTCTGGCCGTCGGCCAGCGGGGCGCCCAGCGTGTGCACGGCAGGCACGAAGAAGCCGTCTTCGCCCATCTGATCGAGCGCGCCTTTGCCCATGCGCGTCATGATGCGCATCGAGGCCGCGACGTAGCCGCTATCGGTAATTTCTACGCCCAGCGCGCTGATCTTCGAGCCAAGCGGCCCCATCGAGAACGGCACGACATACATCGTGCGCCCGCGCATGCAGCCGTCGAACAGGCCGGCGAGTTTTGCGCGCATTTCGGCGGGGGCGACCCAATTGTTGGTAGGCCCGGCGTCTTCTTCTTTCTCGGAGCAGATGTAAGTCTGCTTCTCAACGCGGGCGACATCCTTCGGATCGGAGGCGGCGTAAAACGAATTAGGGCGCGCTTCGGGATTGAGGCGCTTCAGCGTGCCGGCGGCGACCAATTCATTGGTCAGCTTTTCCCATTCGGCGTCGGAGCCGTCGCACCAATGGACGCGCGCGGGCTTGGTCAGCGCCGCGATCTCTTCGACCCAGGCGATCAGCTTCTTGTGCTGGGTCGGGGCGGGGCGAAGTCCTGGAATGTTTGCAGTCACGGAATCCCTCCGGGGCGCCGGTCTGGGCCTCGGCGCCTACGTTTTGATCAGCCTAAAACGAGCTTGCGCCAGGGCATGTCAAACTTGTTCTGCGCCGCCGATGTGGCGCGCCGCCGCATTCGCATTTGCCACCGGTAGCAATCGCGTTTGCGGAGCAGACATGCGCCAGCGCTAGCCGTGGCGGTGCGCTGTTAAGCACGCCGCCACGGCTGCGCCGGAGATTACGCGCGCTGCGCCGCCGTCCAGCCGCGCATCACGCCCTCAAGCACGGAAAGCGGCACGCTGCCGTTCGCCAGCATCGTGTCGTGGAAGCCTTTGAGATCGAAACGCGCACCCAGCGCCGCCTTCGCCTCGTCGCGCAAGCGATTGATCACCAGGCGGCCCACCATGTAGCTGCAGGCTTGGCCTGGCCACACGCTGTAGCGCTCAATCTCCGTGGTGACGGAGCTTTCCTGATCGCCGGTGGCTTCCATCATGGACTGGATCGCCTGCTCGCGGCTCCAGCGCAGATGGTGCATGCCGGTATCGACCACGAGGCGCGAGGCGCGGAACGTGGCCGATTGCAGATAGCCCAATCGCCCGAACGGATCGTCGGCGTAGACGCCGAGTTCGTCGCAGAGCTGTTCGGCATAGAGCCCCCAGCCCTCGCCAAACGCCGAGAAGCCCAACAGCGCGCTGCGGATGAACGGCAGTTCGCCCGCCTCCTGCTGGATCGACCCTTGCCAGTGATGGCCCGGCACGCCTTCGTGATAGTTCAGCGTCGGCAACGAAAAGCGCGGCCATTCATGCGTGTTGCGCAGGTTTATGTAATAGGCGCCGGGGCGCGACCCATCGAGTGCGCCGCGCTGGTAATAGCCGCCCGGCGCGCCGGCTTCGGTGAAGGGCGGCACGCGGCGGATGTCCAGTTGCGCTTGCGCCAGCGTGCCGAACACTTGCGGCATCAGCGTCAGCACGTGTTGGGTTTGCGCGTTGAGATCGGCCAGAATCTGGGCGCGGCCTTCATCGGTGTTCGGGTAGAGCTGGTCGGGCCGTTGCGCGAGCGCCTGCATGCGTTGGGTGACGCTGCCTTCGCTCATGCCTTGGGTGCGCAGAATGGCGTCCATTTCACTGTGGAATTGGCGGATGAGTTCTCGGCCGGTGTCGTGGATTTCCTGCGGGTCCATCTCCGTCGTGGTGCGGCCCTTGAGGGCGGCGCGATACATCTCCTCGCCGCGCGGCAGGCGCCAGCAGCCGGCGTCATGCACCGCTTGCGGGCGCACCGCCTGCAGCGCTTCGATCTGGCGCTGAAAGGCCGGCATCACGCGTTCGCGCACCGTGGTTTCGGCGCGGGCGAGGTAAGCGGCGCGTTCGCTTTCGGGAATATCGGCCGCTTGCGGCAGGCGGCGCGCCAGCGATTGCACGAGTGCGGTTTCGTTCGGCGTGGTCTGCGCGAAGGCGGTGAGCTGGGTGATCGCCTTGTCGATCGCGAAGTCCGGCGGGATCACGCCCGCGCGCGCATCTTCGCCGATGATCGCGGTTTGCGCGTCCATCAGGCCCGGGAAGCCTTCCAGGCGGGTGAGGAACGCATCCGCCTCGACGCGATTGCGGATCGGATGCGCCTGGGCCAGGAAATTCGGCATCGATGAATAAACGCCGGTGAGCTGCGTCACCACGTACGGCGCGCCCGCGCCGCCGCCGAACTCGAAAGCGCTGTTGGCCAGCGCATTTTCAAGCGAGGTGCGCACCACGTCGTGCGTGATCTGCTCCTGCGGCTCCAGCCTGTCGCGGCGGACGGCGCGCAAATCGCGCAGCGCGCGCTCGGTCGCGGCGCGCTGTTCGCGGTCGCCCTGTTTGGAAGCATCGCTCAGGCGGTCGATATAGCGCCCGCCCGCGCGCGCCTCGGAGACGCCAAGCGATGTGGCGCGCTCCGGCGAACGTTGCAGCATTTCAGTGGCGATGCGCTCGATCAGTGTGCTGAAGCGCGCGCTGTGCGGCGCGGCGTGGGCGAGACCGGTGGCGGAAAGCGCGGTTGCGGCGACGGTTGCGCCCAGCATGGCGCGGCGTGAGAACTTCATGGCGGTACCCCCGTTCAAAATCGGGGCGCATCGTAACGGCCGGGACCGGGGGCACAAACCGCTTGCGACAAAGCACATCCGGGCTTGTCACTTACGCGACGCGCCTTCGGCCAATTCCGGCAGTTGGAGCTTGGGATCGTACCAACTCGCGCCATCGGATCGCCAGATGTGAGCCATCGGCGCGTCTTGGATGGGCGTATCTAGGCAGCCCAAACGCAGCATGACGGTCGGCTGGTCTTTGCGCTCCGCCAGGATATGCGACCCGCATGTCATGCAGAAGTAGCGAACTTTTCCCGGCGAGGATTCGTAGGCCGCCAAGCTGTTTTCGCCTCGCGTCCACTTGAATGCTTCGCGGGGGACGTTGCTGACGCTGGAGAAAGCGGATCCGTGCGCCTTGCGGCACGTCTGACAATGACAGTGAACGATAGGGCCAGCGACGGACTGAACTTCGTAGGCGACCGCGCCGCACATGCAACGTCCAACCAGCAAGGACGCCTCCAAGCGCTAGAGTTTGAAGCCCGCCACCACCGGCACGTGATCGCTGGGGCGTTCCCATGAGCGGCAGGGAACATGGATATGAAACGCGTCCGCTTGCGAAGCTGGCGCGAGGTCGTCGCTGGCCCAGATGTGATCGAGGCGGCGGCCGCGATTGTTCTTGGTCCAATCGGGGCTGCGATAGCTCCACCAGGTGAAGAGCTTTTCCGGCGCGGGCTTGTGCAGGCGCGCCAGGTCCACAAAGCGGCCCGCCGCAAGTGCGGCGTCAAGGCGCGAGGTTTCGCCGGGCGTGTGGGAGACCACGTTGAGCAATTGCTTGTGGCTCCACACGTCGAACTCGCCGGGCGCAACGTTGAGATCGCCGACAAGCACGGTGGGCGCTGTGCGCTTTTTGTAGTCGCGCTTCATGCGGTCGAGCACGTCAAGCTTGTGCTGGAATTTCGGGTTGGCGATCGGATCGGGCACGTCCGCACCGGCGGGCACATAAAGATTGTGCAGCTCAATGCCGGCGATTTTCGCGGCCGCCACTCGCGCTTCTTCCTTGGGGCAAAGCTTGGGGCCTTCGAGCGGCTCAAGCTTCAGCTTCGAGACGATGGCCACGCCATGCCAGCCCTTTTGGCCGACCACGTGCATGTGCTTGTAGCCCGCGTCCTTAAACGCCTTCTCCGGAAACTCGCCATTGCGGCATTTGATTTCCTGCAGGCACAGCACGTCCGGCTTCGTCTCCGCCAGGAAGCGGCAGACCATCTCAATGCGCAGACGGACGGAATTGATGTTCCAGGAAGCGATGCGAAGCATGGGCGCTGTTTGGCGGCTTCCCGCCGTTTTGTCCAAAACGAAGAAGCCCCGGCGCGCTTCGCGGCCGAGGCTTCTGGCGCCTTGAGGGGGCGCGAATAGCGTCGGCAGGGGAAGGCCGGCGCACGCGGTCACCGCACTGGATTCGTCAGCGGGGGGGACGACGCCTATCCAGGGGGATGAGCGGCGACCGCTTGAGTGTCATATACGCCACATCGGTGAAAAACTCAAGGATCGCTAAGAGAAATTCCTTGTCACGAAGCGCGTTACGCGGCAGCCCCCGCGCCGCTTACCGCCGCCGCCCAGGGCGATCTTCCAGCACGTCGTTCAAGCGGAAGAGGCTGCGATCCAGGCTCGCGGGCTGCGTGACGTCCGACAAGGTGATGCGGGTGCGCGCGCCGGTCGCGTCCACGACGTCCCAGGAACGCAGCTCCGCCTGCTCGCCATGGAAATTCAGCGTGATCAGGCCGTCGGTCTGGCCGCTGCGATCGCGCGCGGTGATCATGGTCCACGGGCCGGAGCGCGAAACGCGAGTTACGCGCGCGTTGCGCTCCAGATCGATGCGCTCGCCGAGAATGAGATTGAGCGGCGTTGAACGCAGCGGCGTGCGGTCGGTCGTGCGCAACGCGGTGTCGCGCATGGCGACGACATTCCCGTCAGAGACAATCAAAAGCGTGGCGGGCGCATCATATTCAAAGCGCAAGCGGCCGGGGCGTTGCAGATAGAAATTGCCGCTGGAGCGCGCCCCGCCAGGCGCGGTTTGCACGAAGCGGCCTTGCAGGCGCTGCACGGCGTTGAGCGTGCGGTTTGCCGCCGCCAGCGCCGCGGCGCGCTCGGCCCCGTCGAGCGCGACGATCTCCGGCGCGGCCACGGGCGTGCGGGGGCGCAGATCCTGGGCCAGGGCGGCCGGGGCGGCGAGGGTGAGCGCGGCGAGGCCGGCGAGGGCGAGGCGTCTGTTCATCGGGGTCATGTGGCGCAAACGCGTGGCGGAAAAAAGGGTTCACTTTGCCCAGAAATGGCCTTTTCGGTTCAGATCGGGTTCATCCGCGCGGCGAGGGCGCTTGGCGCGGGCGGCGCTTAGGCGCTTGATGCGGCAAGCGATTCGCGGGGGCGAGCATGACGA
Organism: uncultured Terricaulis sp.; assembly: GCA_964635925.1. Classification (GTDB taxonomy): domain Bacteria; phylum Pseudomonadota; class Alphaproteobacteria; order Caulobacterales; family Aquidulcibacteraceae; genus Vitreimonas. The sequence goes on from CAZWQS010000084.1 coordinate 10,900, forward strand.
CGAGCAGCTTTCTGGACACCCAGGGCCTCCGGGCCGTCGGCTGGTCCGGGTTCCTGGACGCGGCGGCTATCACCGAGACGCTCGCGGCGCTGACGCTCGCGATCGCCTTGGGCGCGCTGCTGGCCTTCCACCCGACAACCCGGCGCGGCGTCGACACCCGCGCGGAGGCGGAGCTGCCGAAAGTGTCGATCATGTACGCGCTGGTCGGCGCCGTGGTCGGCGTGCTGGTGCTGCAATACGGGCTGGTGATCGGCTTCATCGTGTTCGGCCTCGGCGGGCTGATGCGCTTTCGCACCGATACGAATTCCACACGCGACACCAGTAGGCTGATCATCGTCACGCTGCTTGGGCTGATCTCCGGTTTGAACCTGCCGCATTTCGCGGTGATCGCCGCGGTGTTCGCCTGGATTTTGATTTACATTTTCGACGGCCACCCGGTGTGCGAACTCGAAGTGCATGAAATTCCGAAGGGCAAGGTGCGGGAAGCCTCGAGTGCCTATCGCGCTATCCTGGCCGAGCTCAAATGCACGCTGATCAGTGAGAACAAATCCTTCTCCAAGCACCGCATCGATTACGTCTTCCGCGCCCCGCGCGCGAGCACGCAAGCGGCGTTGCATCAAGCGCTGTGCGAACGCGTGCCGGCCGAGGTGCGCGGCGAGATCGATTGGGAGATCGAGTAGCGCTTACACATGCGTCAGCGCAGAGCGCGCACGGGGAAATGCAACGCTCGTGTGAAACGAAGCGGGAGCCGGGGCGCGCAAAACACGCCGGGTTCGTTCAAGTGGACGTCGCCTCACGGCAACGCCGCGCGTTTGACGCGCCCCGTTGCGGATCGATGGGCGCCGGGCCGGCACAGGGCGGCGGCACGTAGTAGCAAAGCGGACCATGTGAATTGAGGGCGGATCGCGGCGCATG
>CAZWQS010000085.1:0-11787 GCA_964635925.1 uncultured Terricaulis sp.
TTGGCTTCGATCGATTCCGCGAATTGCTTGCGGATGGTGCCTTCAGCGGCGTTGGCCGGATTGGTCGCGCCCATCACGTCGCGATAGTTCGCCACCGCGTTTTCGCCCTCGAGCACCTGCACCACCACCGGGCCGGAAATCATGAAACTGACGAGATCACGAAAGAAGGGGCGCTCCTTGTGCACGTCATAGAAGCCCTCGGCTTGGCCTTCGGACAGCCACACGCGCTTTTGCCCGATGATGCGCAGGCCAGCCTTTTCGATCACGGCGTTGATAGCGCCGGTGAGGTTACGCTTGGTGGCGTCAGGCTTGATGATCGAGAACGTGCGTTCGACGGACATGTGAGGGCTCCGGGAGGAAATTCGAGCCGGGTCTATAGCCGCGCCGCCCCAGGCCGCCAAGGCCCGGCGCGTGCGTCATAGGCGCCTGCAATCACTAATTCGCGAACTTCTCGCCCGTGAGGCGCGCGGCCCGTCAAAAACAGCGCAGCGAGCCCACGCGGCCGTCCGTGCCCACCATGATGTTCAAGCGCTCGGCGCGGAAATCCATGGTGACGGCCATGTCCGGGGTGATCACGCGCGTCCCTTGCGGGAGGCTCGCCTGATCGATCGCCGAAACCGGCCCACCAACATAGGTCTGGTACGCCGCCATCCCGCACGTATCGGGCTGCGCAGCCTCTTCGGGGGCCTGCGTCGCGGGCGGAGCGTGCGCGCACGCCGCCAGCGCCAACGCCGCGCCCGCCAAAATCAAAGCGCGCATCAATAGCACTCCACGCCGGTGATGATCCCGCCCGCATCGACCAGGATGTTGGCGCGGTCAGCGCGGAAATCCTGCGTCACCACGGTATCGGGCTGAATGATCCGCACATTGGCGTCGGCCGGCAGCGTCACCGCCGCGAAATTCGAACCGATCAGCGCCGCATATTGCGAGGCGCCGCACGTATCCTGCGCTGTGGCCTCTTCCTTGGTCTGCGGCATCGCGTCGGCGACTTCGGCCGGCGTCTCGGGCGCGGGCGGCGGCGTTTGCTGCGAGCAGGCGGCGGCCAACAAAGCGGCGGATGCGAACAAAACAGCGCGGATCATGCCTGCTTCTCCCATTTCCCGGCGGCGCTTTCGCGCCAATAGGAGGCGACAATGCCCGCCTCCTTGGCTTCTTTCCAGCGCGAACGGGCCTTTTCCAAGGCGGCCTCGTCGCGCCCGTCAAACATGAGGCACGCGCGCTCAAAGCCCGAAAGATCGCCCGGCTCGGCGCCGTCGATCAAAAACAACGCCCGTGCGCCGTTGGGGTTTCCAGCGTTGGACGTCAGCAGAACCGGCTGGCGAGTTGCTTCGCCTTCGCCCTCGCGCGCGTGGGGGAGGAAGCTTTCGTCCCGCCAAGTCCAGAGCATCGTGTCCAGCGCCTCCAGCCGCTCGGGCGATCCGCCCCGCACCAGCGCCCGCCAGCCGCGCTGGAGACATTTCTCCAGCAGCGGCGGCAAAGCTCGCTCAAGCTCCGTGCGCTCAAGATGATAAAACCAAAGCTCAGCCATCGGCGCCGCCCTTCAAATGGGCCACGCGCACGAAATGCTCCATGCAATGCGCGCTCACCAAGTCCGCGAGCATGTTTTGCGCCTCGTGTGATTGGCGCGCCGCAATGGTGAGGACGAAATCCTCCATCGAGTTCACACGCGCGTCGAGTTGGGCGAGATCGGCCCAACCCTGACGCGCCGCGCGCACCCACACAGCTTCGATGAAATTGCGCACCTGATGCTCCTCTTCCTCGGCGATGGGCCGCAGGAAACGGATGTCGAAGCGATGCGCCAATCTAGTCCTCGAACTTGTTGGCGATCAGCCGGTTGAGCAGGCGCACGCCGTAACCGGTGGCCCAGGCGGGCGAGAGCGGGTCTTCATACGGGCCCGGCTTCCAGGCGGTGCCGGCGATATCCAAGTGCGCCCAGGGCGTGCCGTCCTTGACGAAGCGCTTGAGGAATTGCGCCGCGACGATCGAGCCACCCGCCGGCTTGCCGGAAATGTTCTTCATATCCGCATTCGGCGTATCGATCTGCTTGTCGTAGCCCGGGCCGAGCGGCATGCGCCATACCGGCTCGCCCTCGGTTTGGCCGGCGGTGGTGATCGCGTGCGCGAGGTCTTCGTCGTTGGAGAAGAGGCCAGCATGTTCGTGGCCAAGCGCCACAACAATCGCGCCCGTCAGCGTGGCGAGATCGATCACCGCGCTGGGGCTGAACTTATCCTGCACATAGGTCAACGCATCGCAGAGGATGAGGCGGCCTTCGGCGTCGGTATTGAGCACCTCGATGGTCTGGCCCGACATGGTGTTGACGATGTCGCCCGGCCGTTGCGCGTTCGCGCCCGGCATATTCTCAACCAGCGCCACAACGCCCACGACATTGGCCTTCGCCTTGCGCAGCGCCACCGCCTTCATCGCGCCCGCGACGGCGGCGGCCCCGCCCATATCGCCTTTCATTTCGTCCATCGCCGCGGCGGGTTTGAGCGAAATGCCGCCGGTGTCGAAGGTGACGCCCTTGCCCACGAGCGCGATCGGCTTGGCGTTCTTCGCGCCCTTCCAGCTCATGGCGACAAGCCGCGCAGGGCGCGCGCTGCCTTGGGCCACGCCCAGCAGCGCGCCCATGCCGAGCTTTTCCATCGTCGCCGGCTCAAGCACCTCGACCTCGACGCCGATGGTTTCCAGATCGCGCAGGCGCTCGGCGAAGCTTTCGGGATAGAGCACGTTCGGCGGCTCACTCACCAAGTCGCGCGCGAAGAAGACGCCCTCGACAATCGCCGCATCCTTATCGGCGCGCGCGCGGGCGGCGGCGGCGCCGTCCATGGCGATTTCGACCGCCGTCAAAGTCGGCTTCTGCTCCGGCTTCAGCTTGGTGCGGTAGGCGTCGAAGCGGTAGGTCGCCAGCCGCGCGCCGAGCGCGGCGTGCGATCCGGCGTCCGCCTTTGATACGCCGGGCAGCGCGTCCGGTTGCAGCACGAGCTTTTCCGCGCCCGAGGTGAGCACCCGCTTCACCGCGTGGCCGGCCCAGCGCTCCACCGCCAAGCCGTCGGCGGCGTCGAGCTTGCCGATTCCGATCACCAGCACGCGGGCGAAATCCAATCCTTCCGGCGCCAGAATATCCGCCACCTGCCCAACCGCGCCGGTGAAGCGCATGGCGGCCATGGCCTTGGTCAGCCGGCCATTGGCGGCCTTGTCCATCGCCTCCGCCGCCGGCGTCAGCGCCGCGCCGTCACCCGCCATTACCGCCACAACATCCCCGCTCGCGGCGGGCACAAATCGGATATCCATGATTTCCCCTAAGGAAGGCTCGCCACCGGCCGCGCGTCGGCGCCGGCGCGATCGCATCTTCGGCCTAGGTAGCCATGCCGGGAGCGATTGAAAAGCTGGGCCCAGGCTTTAGGGAAGCGATGGGCGCAACCGGCGCCCGGCGAAGGAGCGGCATGAACACGATTTCGGCCTACGTGTTCCGCCAAGCGCTCGGGCCGCTTCTGGCGATCCTGGGGGCGCTGGCGGCAATCGCCATCCTGACCCAGGGCCTCAACCAACTCGACATCATCGTCACCAACCGGCGCGCGGGGCTGGCGTTCGCGTATGTTACGCTGCTGGCGTTGCCGCAGCTTCTGTCGCTCATCATGCCGATGGCCGTATTTATCGCCGTCGTCTACGCGATCAACCGCATGCATAACGACAGCGAGGTCGCGGTGTTGTTCGGCGCGGGCGTGTCGCGCGGGCGCATTGCGCGGCCGATCATGCAGCTTGCCGTGCTGGCGGCGCTGGCGCACCTGCTGGTCAATGTCGTCATTCAGCCCTGGTCGTTCAAAGAGCGGCGCGAGACGTTCTACGAATTGCGTACCGACCTGGCCTCCAGCTTGGTGCAAGAGGGCTCTTTCACCTTTCCGAACGAAAACTTGACGCTTTACGCGCGCGAGCGCGGCGGCGGGGGCGAACTGCGCGACCTGCTGATCAACGATGCGCGACCAGAAAACGACATCACCTACACCGCGCGCGCGGGCGTGATCGTCACTATCGAGGGCGAGCCCGCGATCGTGATGCGCGACGGGCAAATCCAGCGCCAAGTGGAGGACGGCTCGGTCGATGTGCTCGATTTCGACCGCTACGTGCTGCAATTGGGCGTGTCTTCGTTCGACGACAACGATTTCTTCTATTTGAAAGCGTCTGACCGGACGCTCTACGAATTGTTCTTCCCCGATCTCACCGCCCATTACGACCAGCGCAACGTCGATCGCTTCCTGGCCGAAGCGCATGGGCGATTATCGGCCCCGCTTCTGAATATCGCGCTGGCGATGATTGCGCTGGCGGGCGTGCTGGGCGGGCAATTCAGCCGGCGCGGCTATGGGCGGCGCATCATGATCGCCTCCGTGATCGCCCTAATCGTGCGCCTCTCGGCGCTCGCCACGCAGACCGTGGCTAGCGACGAGCCCGATCTCAACGTGCTGCAATACGCCGTGCCCATCCTCGTCGTCATCGGCGCTATGGTCGCGATGAGCGGGCGCGCGCCGAGGCGCAAGCGGCGCGAGCTTGGCCCCTCCGTGCTGGCGGAGGCGACATGAGTTTCCTGTTCTCACGCCTTGGCCGCTATCTGACGCTGCGCGGCCTGATCGGCATCCTGATCGCGCTCGCGGGCGTGCTGGTGTCGATCCTGCTGATCGATTTGGTCGAGCAGATGCGCACCGTGGGCACGCGCACCGAGCTCACCGTGCTGGAAGCCCTGCGCCTCACGCTGCTGAAGACGCCGATGCTGATCGAGCAGACGCTGCCTTTCATCGTGCTGGCCGGCGCCATGATGGCGATCATCGGGCTTAACCGCTCCAGCGAATTGGTGGCGATGCGCGCGGCGGGCGTTTCGGCCTGGCGGTTCCTGGCGCCTTCGGCGTTTCTGGGCTTTGCGCTTGGGCTGATCGTCATCACCACGCTCAATCCGCTCGGCGCGTATTTCTACCGCATCTTTGAAGGGGAGAAGTCCGAGCAATTGTCCGAGCGCGCGCCCGGCGATGCGCCGAACGGCGTCTGGATCCGCCAGGGCGACTCAAACGGTCAAGTGGTGATCCACGCCGACGGCGTGGACGCCAACGGCTCAACCCTGCTTGGCGCCACCTTCATCTTTTTCGACGTGCGCGAAGAGGCGCTGCGCTTCACCCGGCGCATCCGCGCCGAGCGCGCGGAACTGAAGCCAGGCTTCTGGCAGCTCACCGATCTTGTGGAAGCCACCCCCGGCGGGCGCCCCACGCGGCAAACGCACCTCGCTATCCCAACCGCGCTGGACGCCAACGAATTGATCGATCGTTTCGTCACCCCGGCCACGCTCTCGTTCTGGGCCTTGCCCGGCTTCATCGGCGAGGCGCGCGAAGCGGGCTTTGCGCCGATCCGCTATGAGCTCAAATGGCAGTCGCTGCTGGCGTACCCGCTGTTGCTGGCGGCGATGGCGGTTCTGGGCGCGGCCTTTTCGTTGCGCCTGCAGCGGCTCGGCAATCTGGCGCAATGGGGCGCGGCGGGGGTCGGGATCGGCCTCTTCCTGTTTTTCTACAGCCAGCTCGCCGGCGCCTTCGCCATGACGCAGACGGTTCCCGCCGCGGTGGCGGCCTGGAGCGCGCCGGTGGCGGGCATCTTCATCGCACTGTCCTTGGTGGCGTTTTTGGAAGACGGCTGAGACCCTTTGGCCACGGGCTTCCCCCAAGCGGAGTCGCGCGCTGGACGCCCGGCGCCGGGGGCGGCTAGGAATTGAGGGGGAGTCGCACGAGAAGGATCCGGGATGCTCCGTTCGGGGGGAATGGCCAAAGCGGCCGAGCGGGCGCCATGGGCGTTGGCGGCGTTCGCCGCCGCGCTGGCCGCGACCGCCAGCCCCGCAGCGCTGGCCCAGCAGGCCGATCCCGCCCAGCCCCAAGCCGCCGCGCAAGACGAGCAGGTGTTGCTCGAAGCCGATGAGCTGATCGACGATCAGGCCGCCGGCACGATCACGGCCCAAGGCGACGTGCACGTGCGCTACCAGGGCCGCACGATGCGGGCCGACCGCCTCGTCTATAATCTCAACACCGGCTCGATCCACGCCGCCGGCAATGTGCAGATCGCGATGGAAGACGGCTCCGTCTCCTACGCCGAGGAGGTGGAGGCTGACGAGGGCATGAATGTCGCCGTCGCCAGCGAGTTGCGCGCGCGCCTGGGCGAGAACGGAACGTTGGCCGCGCGCGCCGCGCTGCGCCACGGCGAAAACGAAAGCGAACTGCGCAACGTCATCTACACCTCCTGCCCGATATGCGAGGCCGGCGACCGGCCGCCGACCTGGAGCCTGCGCGCGCGGCGCGCGATCCAGGATCGCGAAACGCGCACGCTCTCGTACCAGGGGGCGGTGTTTGAAATCGCGGGCATGCCGCTACTCTATCTGCCGTATTTCGCGCACCCTGATCCGAGCGCGGGCAGAACCTCAGGCTTCCTTGCCCCCAATATCGGGCGCAACCGCCGCCTCGGCGTGTTCTACGGCCAGCCCTATTATTGGGCGATCTCGCCGTACAATGATCTCACCGCCACGTTGCGCGTGCATGAAACGGTGAACCCGCTGCTGGGCCTCGATTATCGCCAGCGTTTCTGGTCAGGCCAGGTCAACATCAACGCCACGGTGACGAGCGAGCAATTGTTCGACAGCGAGGGCGACGCCATAGCCGGCAGCCCGGAAGAATGGCGCTCTTCCGTGTTCGCGGACGGCAATTTCCGCATCAACGATTATTGGCGCTGGGGCTTCGGGCTCGAACGCATCACCGACGACGACTATCTGCGCCGCTATGACGTGGAAGGCGCGGGCCAGACGCGCGGGCCCTATATCGGCAACGAAAACCGCCTCATCTCCCAGCTCTTCGCCATCGGGCAGAGCGCGAACTCGTATTCATCCGTCGCGTTCGCGAGCATTCAGGGCCTGCGCGCGGCGGACACGCCCGATCTCCTGCCCACCATCGCGCCTTATGCGGAAACCGAACACGTGTTCGTCGATCCGCTGCTGCGCGGGCAGTTGCGCGTGCAGGCGAACCTCGCCCTGCTCGAGCGCGACGACAATCCCGCCACGGCCGCGTTGTTTGAAGGCAATTCAGGCCGCCTCTCGGTCGGCGCCACGTGGCGCAAGGATATGATCGTCGGCCCGGGCATGCTGTTCAGCCCGTTCGCGCAGGCGCGGGCCGATCTGTTCAGCGTCGAAACGACCGCCAACGATTATGAAAGCTTCTCCCGCGCGCTCGGCCTCGCCGGCGCCGAGATCAGTTGGCCGTTCATGCGTCCCGGCGAAACGTTCGACGTGATCGTCGAGCCTGTGGTGATGGCCGCTTATGGCAGCGAGGATTCGTTTGATCCGCGCATAGTCAACGAAGACAGCCTCGGCTTTGAATTGGACGATTCCAACCTGTTCCGCCCCAACGCGGCGCCGAATTACGATCTTTGGGAGCCCGGCGGGCGCGTCAGCGCCGGCGTACGCGCTACAGCGCGGGCGCGCTCGGGCCAAAGCGCAGCACTCATGGTGGGCCGCCGCTGGCGCGACCAGGTGGACCCCGCCTTCACGCCGCGCACCAACATGGACGACAACGCCTCCGATTGGGTGGCCGCCGGCCAGCTCGATCTTGGGCGTCATTTCTCAACCGAAGCGCGCCTTCGCCTGAACGACGAAACCCTCGATATCGAGCGTATCGATTGGGGCGTGCGCGGGGCGGTGGGGCGTTTCAACGCCTCGGCGCGGTATTTCCAGTACGACGAAGCCTTCGCGCTGGACCCCAACACCCCCACCGAGGAAATCACCGCCCTGGTCGGGGTGGAGCTGGCCGGGGGCTGGCGCATGCAGGCCGGGCTGACGCGGGACCTCGATTCAGACATAAATCTGCGCCAGGACATTCGGGCGATTTACGAGGACGATTGCACCTTCCTTGAGATTTCCTACACCCGCAGAGAGCGGCGGACGAGTACGCAGGGGCCGGACGAAGGCATCCAAATCCGGATCGGCTTGCGGTCTTTAGGGGTCTTCGGCGGGAGCTGAGGCGGAGCAGAAGATGAATTGGAAGAAGGCATGTGCGGCGGCTGCGCTGGCGGCGGCGCTGGCCGGGGCGGCTGCGTCCGCGGCGGCCCAACAACTCGCCGAAGGCGTCGCCGCGATCGTCAACGACGCGGTGATCTCCACCTATGACGTGCGCGTGCGCGCCAACATGCTGCTTGTCTCAGCCGGCATCCAATCCACGCCCGAGATGATGGAGCGCGCCCGCGCCCAGGCGATCCGCGATCTGATCGACGAGCGCCTGCAATTGCAGGAATACCGCGCCCGCACCGAGAACACGATTTCGCAGGATTCGATCGATCGCCGCATCGGCGACATCGCGCGCTCGAACAATCTCACGCCTGAACAATTCATCGCCTCGCTCGCCCAAGCGGGCGTGCCGATCTCGACGCTACGCCAACAGATCGAAGCCGACATCGCCTGGCAAAGCCTGATGGGCGGCATGTACGGCTCGCGCCTGCGCATCTCCGAGGTTGAAATCCGCGAAACGCAGGAACGCCTCGCCGCCAGCGCGACGCGGCCGCAATACCTGATTTCCGAAATCTTCCTGCCTGCGAATTCCGAGCAGGAATTCCAGGACATGATGCAAGGCGGCATGCGCCTCATCCAGGAAATGCAGAACGGCGCGCCGTTCCCGCTCGTCGCACGCCAATTCTCCGCTTCGCCTACCGCGGCGGCCGGCGGCGACGTGGGGTGGATCGGCGCGAGCGAACTCGCGCCCGAACTGCAACCGATCGCCGAGCGCCTGCAGCCCGGCCAGGTTTCCCTGCCCGTGCGCACGCCGAACGGGGTTTACATCATCGCCCTGCGCGAACGCCGCGCCGGCGCGGCCGAAGGCGCCACCAGCATGGTGTCGCTCCGCCAGATCACCGCGCCCGCCGCGCGCATCAACCAATTACAGCGCGCCCAATCGCGCATCAGCGGCTGCGGCGCGCTGGAGCGCGAGGCCAACACGGTTGGCGGCGGCGCGGCCGTGGTCGATCTGGGCCGCGCGGTTGAATCGGATCTTTCGGCGGATGTGCGCGCGCGCATCAGCGGCGTGGCCACCGGCTCCGCCTCCGCGCCGGTGGTGAGCGGCGATACGGCCAACATCTTCGTGGTGTGCGCGCGTGAAGCCGGGGGCGCTTCGGTGCCCAGCCGTGAAGAGATCGAGGGGCGCCTGCGCGAGCGCGAGATGACCATGCTGTCGGATCGCTACCTGCGCAACCTGCGCCGCGAAGCCACGATCATCACGCGTCAGTGACGCCATGAAGCCGCTCGCCGTTTCGATGGGCGATCCCGCGGGGATCGGCCTCGAACTCGCGGCGCGCGTCTGGGCTGACCGGCAGGGCGCGCCGGATTTCTTTCTGGTCGGCGATAGCGACGCGTTCGCGCGCGCCAACAAGCGCCTTGGCTTGCCGGCGCCCGCGCTCAACGTGGTGCGCAATTTTGCCGACGTGTCTACGCAAGCGGACGTGCTCACCGTGCTGGAGGCGCCGCTCGCCATGGAAGAGACGCCGGGCGAACCCGATCCCGTCAACGCCGGCGCGACCATCGATGCGATCGAGCGCGGCGTGGCCGCCGTGCTTGAGGGCGCGGCCAGCGCACTGGTCACGCTGCCGATCGCCAAATCCGTGCTGCACGACGCCTCGTTCGGTTTTCCCGGCCACACCGAATTCATCGCGCATCTCACCGAGAGCGTCCCCTGGGCGCAGACGCGCGGGCCGGTGATGATGCTGGCGGGCGCGAGCCTCAAGGTGGCGCTGGCGACGATCCATCTGCCCCTGGCGCAAGCGGTCTCGGCCGTCACGCGCGAGCGCATCGTTCATGTCGTGCGTGTGACCGGCGAGGCGCTCAAGCGCGATTTCGGGATCGCCGCGCCGCGCATCGCCTTGTGCGGCCTCAACCCGCACGCGGGCGAGCATGGGCGCATCGGGCGCGAGGAAGTCGAGATCATCAATCCCGCCGCCGCCATGCTGCGCGCCGAAGGCTGGGATGTCAGCGACGCGCGCTCGGCCGATGCGCTGTTCCACGAAGCAGCGCGCGCGGGCTATGACGCGGCGATCGCGCTCTATCACGACCAGGGCCTCATTCCGCTGAAGACGCTGCATTTCTGGGACGGCGTGAACATCACGTTGGGCCTGCCCCTCATCCGCACCTCGCCCGACCACGGCACCGGCTTCGACATCGCCGGCAAAGGGCTGGCGCGCGCCGACAGCTTCCGCGCCGCGCTGGCCGCTGCCGCCGCCATGGCCGCCCGGCGCGCGCCGTGAACGCGGACGAGCTGCCGACGCTGCGCGATGAATTGGAAGCGCATGGTCTTTGGGCCAACAAGGCGCTCGGCCAACACTTTCTGCTCGACCTTAACATCACCCGCCGCATCGCCCGCGCCGCCGGCGACATCGCGGGCAAGCCTGTGATCGAGGTCGGCCCCGGCCCCGGCGGGCTCACGCGCGCGCTGCTGGAGGCGGGCGCCGATCCGCTGATCGTCATCGAAAAAGATGCGCGCTTCCTGCCCTTGCTGGAGCCGCTGGTCGATTGGAGCGCCGGGCGCTTGCGCATCGTGCGGGCGGATGCGTTGGAAGCGGATGAGGGCGCCCTTCTTGGACCGCCGGCGTCTCGCCGGCCAGTTGCGTACGTCGTCTCCAATCTGCCCTACAATGTAGGCACGCCGCTCTTGGTGAAATGGCTGAAAGCACAGTCCTGGCGCGGCGACATGACGTTGATGTTTCAGAAGGAGGTCGCTCAGCGCATCGTCGCCAAGGTCGGCGACGACGCTTATGGGCGCCTGGCCGTGTTGGCGCAGGCGCGCTGCGCGTGCCGGCTTGAATTCACCGTGCCCGCGCGTGCGTTTACGCCCCCGCCCAAGATTGCATCCGCCATTGTGCGCCTCACCGACCGGGGCGATCCCTATCCTGATCTCGCCGCGCTGGAGCGCGTCACCGCCGCCGCCTTCGGCCAGCGCCGCAAAATGCTACGCAGCGCGCTGAAAACACTGACGCCCGACGCCGAAGCGCTGCTCAAAGCCGCCGCCATCGCGCCCACCGCGCGCGCGGAAGAGATTGATCAAGCAGGCTTTCGCGCCCTGACGGACGCCTGGCGCGCCGCCAGCGCGTAAAGCGTCGCGTACCGCGCACCGAAGGTTGCGTGACGGGCGGCACGACCATCCGCGCATCCAACGCCTATCTGTGCTAAGACCTCGAAGGGAGGGGTCTTCAGATGACCACCAGCGCCCGCATCGCCGTTTTGTCCAAGCTGCTTATGGCGATCGCTTGCACGCAGACCGACGATCTCTGCGAAGCGCATCACCTCACGCACATCGCTCTGCTGCGCATTCTCGACAAGGATCCGAACCTTGAGCATCTCGGCGACATTCTCGCCACGCTGGGGCGCGAGATCGACGCGCGCGAGGATCAGCGCCTGGAAGCCGCGCTCGCCGCCTAAATCCCGCTCTTCAGCCGCTCCACGTGCAGCTTGAGCCAAAGCTGGCGGTTTCGCTTTAGTCGTTCGGCCGCGAGGATCTGCTTCACCTGCGCCAGCGTCTGCTCCAGCAGCGTATTCACCAGCACGTAATCGTACTCTTCCCAATGGCTGATCTCATTGAGCGAGCGCGCCATGCGGCTTTGAATCACCTCTTCGCTGTCTTCCGCGCGCGCGCGCAGGCGCCGCTCCAGCTCAGCCATGGAGGGCGGCAGAATGAAGATGCCGACCACATCCTGCGGTTCGGCCGCGCGCAGGGCGCGCGCGCCCTGCCAATCGACGTC
>CAZWQS010000086.1:0-11750 GCA_964635925.1 uncultured Terricaulis sp.
GCGCGATATCGACGCCCAGATCCTTGTGCGGCAGCTCGGCCGGGTTCTTGATCGCGGTGACTTTGATCTTGCCGCAGCCGATGTCGATCCAATCTTCGCCGCTCTTCACTTCGCCCGGAAACTTGCCGTGCACGCTGTCGAAGCGCAGCAGGTGGGCGTTGGTGGCGACGGGGCCGAGATCGTTGATGGCGACCACCTCGATGTCCTTGCGGCCCGATTCGTAGATCGCCCGCAGAACGTTCCGGCCGATGCGCCCGAACCCGTTGATGGCCACTTTCACGCTCATGTCTTGCTCCTGCCGCCGGAATGATGGGATCGCCCGCTGAAGAGGGCTGAATTGGCGCTGTTCCTAGCGTTGGACGGCCCTGGGGTCCAGGCGCGGAAGGGCAGAGCTGCTTTCAACGAATCGGGCAAAGACGTAACAATTCGTCGCAATGGCGAGCGATTCCCAATCCGAGACGCTTTTGCCCGATCCGGCGGCGCTTGCCCTGGCGCTGGACGCGATCGAGGCCGAACTGGCCGCGCTGGGACCCGGCGCTTCGCCCGACATTATCGCCAAGAAGCTGGCCGCGCCCGTGCGCGCGTTCGACGCCGCCGCGAAGGCCAGCCTGGGAGGGACTGCCTAATGCCTGCAATCCTGCTGAAAGTTCTCGATCAGGACATCGTGCTGAATTGCGGCGCATCCGAGCAGCAGCGCCTGGAAGACCTCGCCGCCGCCCTGAACGCGCGGCTCGACGGTTTCTCCGGCGATCCTGACGGGATGCGCCGGCTGGTCATCACCGCGCTCGCGCTGCTGGATGAAACGCAGGCGACCGCCGCAGCCCTCGCCCGCGCGCATGGCGAGGTCGAGCGGCTGACGGACATGGTGCTGGAAGCGCGCGCCGAGCCGGCGGACGTGCAGCGCGGGCGCGCGCCATCCCTGCGCATCGTTTCAGGCGCCGCTTGAGACGAAGCGCTCTCGCGCCTAGATTCACCGCGGGCGGTGTCTGCGGCGTGCGAGAGGCGCTTTTATCCCAGGGACCGTATCATCTCTCTCGGGAGCTGGCTCTGCTGCGGGCCCTGGCCTGCAGCACCTGGCGCCCACCTAGTCTTGCTAGGGTTCGAGTGGATGAGCAGGCCTTCCGGCGCATGTGGCTCCGCCCAACCGGTTTTTTCTCCTCGCCCTTGATCGGCGAGGTGGCTCGCAGCAGAGCCGCGAGACGGAGTGGGTGGCGGCGCGTGATGCTCAAAGCGTGGCGCAACCACCCACTCAGTCATTGCGCTTCGCGCGCTGACAGCTCGCCCATCAAGGGCGAGCAGGGGCGGCGCGCATGAGCCTCGATCCCAACCTCGAAGCCGCCAAGGCCGATGCGCGCATGCAGATGCGGGCGGAGCGCAATCTGCTCGAACCGGGCGATGCGCCGCTCAAGCTGATCGAGAATTTCCCGCTCGAATTGGCGCGACATGAACCTGTCGGCGGCTATTGGCCGGTGGGCGGGGAAATCGATGGCCGGCCTTTGCTGGCGGCGCTCGCCAAGGCGGGCCGCAAAATCTGCCTGCCGCGCATGGAAACGCGCGGCGGCCCCGCGCGCTTTCTGGTGTGGCGCGCCGGTGAGGCGCTGAAGGCCGACGCGTTCGGCGTGCCCTCGCCCCCGCCCACCGGGCCGGAACTTGCACCGCGCCTGATCTTGACGCCGCTGCTCGCGTTTGACCGCGCGGGAAACCGTCTCGGCCAGGGTGGGGGGCACTACGACCGCATCATCTCGCTTTACCGCGCGCATGGCGCCGTCGCCGTGGGCTTGGCCTACGCGGAGCAAGAGATGGAAGTGGTGCCCACCGGCCCCCACGATGCGCAACTCGATTGGATCGTGACGCCAAAGGAAGCGATCCGGTGCCGCGTCGAAGGGCTGAGGGGGCGGAGTTAGCGGTTCAGGCGCTGTTGGCTTGAAGCCCACGCGTTCAGGTCCGCATGTGCATCGTCAATCGCCTTAGTCGCCCAATCCGAGAGAAAAAGCTGAACTTCACGGCCGTCGCCGACGTGGCGCGCGGATTGGATAATACCCGCCGCCTTGAGGTTTCTGAGTTTGCTGAAGAAGCTGCCGTGCGAAACCTGGGCAAGGGTCAAGAGCGACAGCGTGTGCTCGCCGCCGTTGCGATAAAGGCTCAGCGCGACCCGATATTCCTGCGCGAAGATTTTGATCGCCAATCTGTTGCGAAGATTTGCGACGAGTTCCGCGATCGCGCCGGCGGCGTCCTTCTCATGGCTGGGCCAGTTCGTGAAGAAAGCCAGCTCCTCGTCGAGAATCTGCCGGGCATGGCGGGTGAGCGCATATCTTCGCCGCCGCCCGTCGGCGCTGTCCCTCGACGCTTGTATCAAGTTTTTACTCGTGAGTAGCCCAAGACGGCGCTCGAACGTCGCGGGCGGAGCGCCCAATAATCCAGAAATATCTCTATGAGCGACGTCGTCCGCTTCATGCAGCAGCGCTAGAATTTCATACTCTTCCGAGAAGACATCCACGCGGAGCGCTCTTTTGAGCGCGACTGCTGTTTCTCGGTTGGTGTTCGCCATGATGCGCCCCGGGTGTACGATGTGGCTCCGCGCCAGCCAGCGCTATTGACGATCAAATTTGTAGTAGAATTTCCTTCTTGGCGAGCTCTTTTACTTGATTGTTGAATGATTCTTCTTCGCGCTGCGGGGCGTATCTATCGATCTGCTGCGCTGGCCTGCCGGGACGCGATCTTGAAGAAGCAAACGATTGAAGTGCCGGATGTGTTTCGCGGCGAATCTGGATTGTTGCTGGCGCGCGAAACGGTGGACAACCTAGGCGCGCGCCAAATCCCAACCTATCCCGCGAATTACGAAATCTGGGCGACGTACCGCGCGGGCACGCATCCCGACCTCAACCGCGAAATTGACCAGCACATTGCGGCGGGCGGTGAATTCACCGATGCGCAGAACGAAGAAATATTCGAAAAATATTTCGCCAACGCGCGATTGTCCGTTCAAATCATTGAAGCCGGCGAGGCTGCCGCGCGTGAGTTGGCGAACGCATCCGCCAACATGCGCGACGCCGGCGCGGGGGCCGAGGCTTATGCCGATGATCTGAGTGCTGCGGCGCATCGTATACAATCAAGCGCGAGCAGGGCTGAGTTTCAGGAGATCCTGCTGGACCTCGCCACGCGCACAAGCACCATGGCGCTGCGCAGCGCGCAGCTCGCGCGCGATTTGGCCGATTCCTCTCGCCATGTTGACGCGCTCCAGCATGAACTGCGCTCGGTGAAAGTGCAGGCGTTGACCGATAGCCTCACTGGGTTGGCCAATCGGCGGATGTTTGACGAAACCTTGCGCAGGCGCCTGACGGAGGCGCACAACGATCATACCGATCTTTGCCTTGCGCTCTGCGACATCGATCATTTCAAGCGCACCAACGACAAGTGGGGCCACTCGGTTGGCGACCAGGTGATCCAGTTCATCGCCAAGGAATTGCGGCGCAATGCGCGTGAGGATTGGCTGGTGGCGCGCTATGGCGGCGAAGAATTCGCTATCGTCATGCCGCGCACGTCGCTGGCGCAGGCGCGCGAGATTGCCGTGAAACTTAACGCGATGATCGGAAGCAAGCGCCTGGCGCGTCGATCAACCGGCGACAATATCGGCGCGATCACAGTGTCGATCGGCGTGGCGGCGCACAACGCCGCCGAAACGGCGCAGGCCCTCTTCGAGCGCGCTGACGCCAATCTCTATGAAGCTAAGCGTAGCGGCCGCAACAAGGTATGTTGCGATGATGACGCTGTTGTTTCGCCGGACAGCACGTCCGCTAGCGCGCGGTGATGCGGAGATAGGGCTAGGAGGGCGGGCGTGGGTCGCCCTGGCGCCGCAGGCGCGCAACGGCGATCCCGGAACCCTGGCCGGGCGAACTATATCGGGCTTTAGGCCGCTGCGGCCCTTGAGCGCGGGCCTCGGCCCCGCTAAATCCCCGCGCCCAGGGAAGATCACATGGCCGGCCACAGCAAATTCGCCAACATCATGCACCGCAAGGGCGCGCAGGATAAAAAGCGCGCCCAGCAATTCACCAAGCTCGCCCGCGAGATCCAGGCGGCGGTGAAGCTCGGCGGGGCCGATCCGGAGTCAAACGCGCGCCTCTACCGCGCCATCGCCGCCGCGCGCGCGCAATCGATGCCGAAGGACAATATTCAGCGCGCGGTCGATCGCGGCGCGGGCGCGGGCGGGGAGAACCTTGAGGAAATCCGCTACGAAGGCTTTGGCCCAGGCGGGGTCGGCATCATCGTTGAAGCGCTGACCGATAATCGCAACCGCACAGCGGGCGAGGTGCGCAGCGCGTTCTCCAAGTTCGGCGGCAATATGGGTGAAAACAACTCCGTGTCGTTCGCCTGGAAGCGCATGGGTGAAATCCGCTACCCGCTCGCCGCCGCCAGCGAAGATGCGATGATGGAAGCGGCGATCGAAGCGGGCGCCGATGATTGCGCGGTGGAGGATGAGCACCACGTCATCACCTGCGACGTCACCGAGCTTGGCGGCGCCTCGCAGGCGCTGGCGAAAAAGTTTGGCGATGCGGTGAGCGCGAAATTCGTCTGGCGCACCGATATCGCCATCCCGATCGAAGGCGAGGGCGCGGAAACGCTGATGAAGCTCATCACCCAGCTCGACGACCTGGACGACGTGCAGGATGTCTATTCCAACGAAGAGATGAGCGAAGCCGAACTCGCACGCCTGAGCGGCTGAATAGTTGTTTTGGGTTGATCTCGCCGCCTATTGCTCCTTTTTTGAAGGCGTCGATTCATGGGGAGAGGCGCATGCGGGGGATTCACGTCATTGTTGCGGCGCTGGCGCTGATTGGGCTCAGTGCTGGCGCGGCGCACGCACAGCAATTTTCGCAAACGCGCGTGAATGTCGGCCAGGCGCATGAAGGCCGGCTCACCGCCAATCTGCCCACACTGAACGATGGCAGTTACGCCGATTGCCTTGTGCTGCAGACGGTGCAGGGGCGCAATTACACCGTAACGATGCGCTCGCGCGAGTTTGACACCTATTTGCTGGCCGCTTCGGGCGGCTGCCAGAATACGCAGCTCGAATTCAGCAATGACGATTTCGAATCCAGCGGCACGGATTCTCAAATCTCCTTCACCGCAACCGCGACGACCTACGCCCTGTTCGTGAATTCGTACGGCGCGGGCGCGACCGGCCGTTACACGCTCAGCGTGGCCGAAGGCGGCGCGGGCGGTTCGGCCGCCGCCAATTCCGGCGCAGCCAACGCCAATGCCGGCGCCGACCCGGCCTGGAGCCAGGGCTGGGCCGCGTTTGAGCGGGCGGATTATTCCGGCGCCTATCGTCTCTTGCGCCCGTTCGCCGATGCGGGCGAACCCTCGGCGCAAAACGCGATGGGCTTCATGCATTTCTTTGGCCGCGGCGTGGCGCAAAACAGATTGGAGGCCTCGCGCTGGTATGGCCTCGCCGCCGCGCAGGGCAACGAACAGGCGCAACGCGCGCTCAACGAATACGCCCCGCATATCATGGAGGCGCGCTTCGTGGATCACATTGATCGCTACGGCCCCAGCACCGCCGACGTGCACTCGTTCCATTACGATGTGAACGTCTATTGCATCTATCGCGGCCCCAATTGCTCCACCTGGCGCCGCCGCGCGCAGGAATTTCAGGATGCGCAAAACGCGCGCGCGGAAGCAGCCAACATGCGCCGCATCTGGGGGCTCTACGGCGGCAATTCCGAACAAGAAGCGCGCCAGTACCGTGAGCGCAGCGAATGCCTGCGCCGCGTGACGGAATCCATCCAGCGCCAAACCTACGGCCAGCAGACCTGGCGCTATGTGAACAATTGCGATTGAGCAGTTTAGCCGCCGCGCAACATCAGCGCGATTTCCTGAAGCACGAGCAGCGCCGGCGGGATCAGAAAGCCGACCGCGCCGGCCGCCATGAACGCCAGCATCCAGCGCCCAAGCACGGCAAGGCGCGACCGACGCCCTTTCACCACCTTGAACGGCACGTCGATCACGACCGCTTCTCGCGGCGCGCGCTGCGGCGCTTCACGCAGCCGGGTGGGGCGTGGCTGAGCCATGGCTTCACGCCTGAGGTAAAAACGCGGCGCGCATAAGGCAAGGCCGCCGACGCATCCTGCGCCGGCGGCCTCCTGTGGCGCCGTTGTCAGCCGGGGGGATTAGCTGCGACGACGATTGTTGCGATCGCGGCGCTCGGCGTAGATTTGCGCCGAGAGGCGATCGAAGCGGCGATCGAGATCGGCGCGTTCGCGCATATCCAGGCCGTTGCGGCGATAACGCGCTTCCAGGTCCGCGATCTGGCGGAACTCGGCGCGCAGGTTCGCCGCTTCACGGCGCGAGAGCGACCCGTCGCGCAGGCCCGCGTCGATGCGCGCATCGAGTTGACGCTGGCGCTGGTTGATCGGCGTCCAGCCGCGATTGTCTTGGCGGTCGTTGCGCTCGTAGCGGATGCGCGCGCTCAGATTGTCGAAGCGGCGGTCAAGGTCGGCGCGCTCCCAGGCGGAAAGCCCGTTGCGGCGGTAATCGGCTTCGATGCGCGCGATCTGGTTGAATTCGGCGCGCAGATTGCTCGCTTCGCGCCGCGTCAGCGCGCCGTTGCGCACGCCTTGGTCGATGCGGTGATCCAATTGCGCTTGGCGCTGGTTGATCGGCTGCCACCCGCCATAGCTTTGGGCGGCGGCGGGGGCCGCAAGCGTGAGCGCACCCACAGCGGCGGCCATAGCGAGAAACGTTTTCATCGGTCTTCCTCAAACTGTTCGGGCCCAAGGGGGCAGGGGGCGAATCAACCGATCGACGTTGCGGCTCGTTCCACTGGAACATGAGCCAAGCTGTCGCGCCGGCCGGGCCCTTGGCCTGTTGCTTAGTTGTCCCCGGCGTTCCATACCGGCGACACTTTGGCTTCAGACCTCAGCGCCAAAACCACCATCGCGCAGCGCGCCTGAACCGAAGCTGATGGAGCAATTCATGGCCGAACTGGTCGTTGTTTTTGGCGGGTCGGGGTTCGTGGGGCGCCAGGTCGTGCGGGCGCTGGCCAAGCGCGGCAAGCGCGTGCGCGTGGCGATGCGCCGCCCGCATGAAGGCCATGAGCTGCGCGTCATGGGCGATGTCGGCCAGATCCAGCTCGTGCAGGCCAATGTGCGTTTCCCGCAATCGGTGGATTCCGCGCTCGAAGGCGCCGATGCGGTGGTGAATCTCGTCGGCGTGCTGCACGAAGGCGGCAAGCAGAATTTTGAAACCCTGCACGTCGAGGGCGCGCGCGCCATCGCCGAAGCCGCCGCCAAGCGCGGGATCAAGCGCATCGCGCACATGTCGGCGCTGGGGGCCGCGCCCAAGGGCGCGCGCTATGCGCGCACCAAATATCGCGGCGAGCGCGCCGTGCTCGATGCGGCGCCGAGCGCGACGATCCTGCGCCCGTCCATCGTGTTCGGCCTCGAAGATCATTTCTTCAACCGCTTCGGCGCGATGGCGCAGACGGCGGCGGCGATCCCCGTGTTCGGCGCGCTGCCCCTGATCGGCGGCGGCAAGACGCGCTTCCAGCCGATCCATGTCGGCGATGTGGCGGACGCGGTGTGCGCGGCGCTGGAAAAACGCGAGGCGCAAGGGCGCGTCTATGAACTCGGCGGCCCGCGCACCTACAGCTTCAAGGAGCTGATGCAATTCATCCGGCGCGAAACCCACCGCGACGTGCCGCTCATGCCGCTGCCCTTCGTGCTCGCGCAGCCGATCGGTTTTCTGCTGGAATGGGGCTTCAAGCTCGTGCCGTTCGCCGATGCGCCGCTGACAAGCGATCAGGTCTCGATGCTGAAGCGCGACAATGTCGTGGGCGTCGATGCGAGCGCCAGCACGATCGCCGATCTCGGCGTCACCAATCTCGAAAGCATCGAATCCGTCGCGCCCACCTATCTCTGGCGTTTTCGCCCGTATGGGCAATTCCAAACCAAGCAGGGCGTGGCGTGAACCGCGCCGCGCTCGTTACCGCGATTTTCGGGCTGATCACGCTCGGCGTGTTCACGGCGTTTCGCTTTTTGCCAGAGGTGCAAGACGCGCCGATGTTGGGCGATCTGCCGGGCGCGGTGAGCCAATTCCAGCGCGCGGAAACGCTGGCTGATCTGGCCGTGCTGTTCGGCTCGCCCCCAGATGCGGCGTCGTTGGCGGCGATGAATGCGCTCAACACGCTTGATCTGTTCGCGTTCATCCCCGCCTTCACCGTGTTTCTGATCGCGGGCGTGTTCATGCTGGCGGGGCGCCCCAGCGGGCCTTTGCCGTGGGCGGCGATCATCTTTGTGCTGATCGGGGCGGGCGCTGACGTCATCGAAACGACGCGCCAGCTTGGCGTGGGGCGCGATGTCGCCAACGCCGGCGCCTATCTGCCGATCGCGCCATGGCATTGGCTGAAATACGGCGCGCTGGCGCTCAGCGGATTTGCGGTCGCGGGCCTGTGCTTCATGCGTGCGCCGCGCCGTTGGGTGTTGGGCCTTGCGGCGCTGCTGCCGTTGCCGGCCGTGCTCGCCGGCTGGGCGGGCTTTGTGGAGCCGCGCGTTTTCACCGTCGCGCTCACGATCTATTGGGTGGCGTTGCTGGCGGTTGCGCTGATCGGCGTCGTGCGCCGGCCCGCTTAGTGCGCTTCAGGCGAAAGGTGCTGCGGCTTTAGGCCGAAATCAGCTTCGATGTGTTCGGCCACGATCGCGCGGTGGCAGCCGCGCCAATCGTGCTCCAGGCACATGATGCAGGCGCGGCCCTTGCGGGCGAGCTCGGCGGTTTCCGCGAGCGCCATCTGGCTTTCGGGCTCGGCGAGGCGCGCTTCGTAGATGCGGCGCATGGTTTTTGTATCGCCTCTGCGCACGGCTTCGCGCCCGGCCTTCGGCGTGCCGAGCGCTTTCAGGTGCACGTAGGCGATGCCCGCCTCCGCGAGGCTCGCCATCAGCGCTTTCTTGGAAAACCCGGCGCGACGTGAGTTCGCCACATCGCGCACATCGATCAGCGTTTTGATTTTCGCGGCTTGCAGCGCGGCCACGAAATCGCCGGGGCCGACGCTTTCGTAGCCGATAGTCCAGAGCTTTTTCGCCATGGGCGTCTCCGCGCTTAGGCGCCGCCCAAAAACCCGCCATATATCCCGGCCAGCAAGAGCGCGCCCAGGCCGATACGATACCACGCAAACGGCGCAAACCCAACGCGCGTCACGTACTCAAGAAACGGCTTCACCACGATCGCCGCGGAAATGAAGGCGAACACGAAGCCCACCGCGATTTCGGCGATGCGGTCAGCGCCGATGTGATCTTTGATCTGGATGAAATCGTAGATGAAGGCCGCGACCATCGTCGGCATCGCGAGGAAGAAGGAAAATTCCGCCGCCGCGCGCCGGTCGAGCCCCAGCAGCAAGCCGCCATAGATGGTCGCGCCCGAACGTGAGACGCCGGGGATCATGGCGATACATTGCATGAAGCCCACCGCCACCGCGCGCCAGATCGGGGTCTTGGCAGCATCGGTCACCACCGGCGCGGGCGCGAAGCGCTCCAGCGCCAGCATCAAGACGCCCCCGATCAGCAGCGCCCAGGCGATCACGCCCAGGGCGTTGTAGAGCACGTCCTTGATGTAGGGGGCCGCGAAAAAGCCAACCGCCACCGCCGGCAGGAACGCCAGGAACAGCATCAGCGCAAAGCGCCGGGCTTCCGGCTTGGTCGGCAGGCCCGTCACCACATCGATGATGCGCTGGCGGTAAAGCCACATGACCGCCAGGATTGAGCCGAGCTGGATCATCACGGTGAAGGCGCCGCCGGGGTCGTCATAGCCGATCAAATCCGCCCCCAAGAGGAGGTGGGCGGTGGATGAAACAGGCAGGAATTCGGTCAGCCCTTGCAGGATCCCCAGCAGGGCGGCGCGAAGCAAATCGAGAAAATCCAAGGCTAGGCGCCCCTAAAGTGTGCCGGCGCGACCATGGAGTGCGTCGCCTTTGGGCGAAAGTGCGAAAATCAGGCCGAAAGCGCAGCCCGAGGCAGTTTTTTTCTTGAACGCCCGTTGAATCTGCGCATAGAGGAATAATCTCCCGCAATTTGCGTGGTCTGGAGCGCGTTTTGGCCGAACGCATGCAGAAATTCGTGTCTGTCGGGCAAGCTTGGCCCGAAAAGCGCCCCGCTGGCGAGCGGGCGGGCGATTTCCATGAAATCCATCGCGAATTTATTGCCGAGAAGGCCGAGGCCCAGGCGTCGCGCTGCGCACAGTGCGGGGTGCCGTTCTGCCAGTCGGGCTGCCCGCTGCATAACAACATCCCCGATTGGCTGCGCCTGACCGCTGAGGGGCGCCTGCAGGAGGCCTATGAGGTCTCCGCCGCCACCAATTCCATGCCCGAGATCTGCGGCCGCATCTGCCCGCAAGACCGCCTGTGCGAAGGCGCGTGCGTGATCGAGCAATCGACGCACGGGGCGGTCACCATCGGCGCTGTGGAAAAATACCTGACGGACACCGCCTGGCGCGAAGGCTGGGTGGCGCCGATACTGCCGCGCGCCGAGCGGCGCGAGAGCGTCGGCGTTATCGGCGCCGGCCCCGCGGGCCTCGCCGCGGCCGAGCGCCTGCGCCAGCGCGGCTACCAAGTCACCGTTTATGATCGCCACGACCGTATCGGCGGGCTGCTGATCTACGGCATCCCGAATTTCAAGCTTGAGAAAGAGGTCGTCGAGCGCCGCGCGCAGCGGCTGATCGAAGGCGGGGTGACGTTCGAGCTGAATTGCGATGTCGGCGTGACGATCAGTTTCGACGCGCTGCGTCAGAAACATGACGCGGTGCTGATCGCCACCGGCGTTTACAACGCCAAGCCGCTGAATGCGCCGAACGAACAGCAGGTCGTGAAGGCGCTCGATTTCCTGATCGCGGCCAATCGTGTCGGTCTGGGCGATGACGTGCCGGAATTCGCGTCCGGCGCACTCAACGCCGCGGGACGCCGCGTCGTCGTGATCGGCGGGGGCGACACGGCGATGGATTGCGTGCGCACCGCGCGCCGTCAGGGCGCCAAAAGCGTCACCTGCCTCTATCGGCGTGACCGCGCCAACATGCCGGGCTCGCAACGCGAGGTGAACCACGCCGAGGAAGAGGGCGTTGCCTTCGATTGGCTCGCCGCGCCAAAATCAGTGCGCGCGGGCAAGGCGCCGGGCGTGAAAGCCGTGCGCATGCGCCTTGGCGCGCCGGACGCCTCCGGGCGCCAGGCGCCGGAAGAAACGCCCGACAGCGAATACGCCGTGCCGGGCGAACTCGTCATCGCCGCGCTCGGGTTCGATCCGGAAGATCTGCCCGAAGCGTGGGATGCGCTTGACCTCAAAACCACGCGCTGGGGCGCGGTGGCGGTGGACGAGAAAACGTACGCCACTTCGCTGCCCGGCGTGTTCGCCGCCGGCGATATCGTCCGCGGCGCTTCGCTCGTCGTCTGGGCGATCAAGGAAGGCCGCGACGCGGCCGACGCGATTGACGCCCACATTAAAACTGCCGCGCGCGTAGCGGCGGAGTAAATCCACCGTAACGCGCGCAACACTACTCCCCCCTCTCCTTGAGGGGAGGGGGCAGGGGGCGGGGTGAAGCTGGGCGTTTGAGCATTATTCTGAGACTTAGACGCGTGGCGGCGGTGGCGCCATGCGCGCAGCGCGGAAATATCGAGGCTCACCCCGCCCCCTGCCCCCACCCCGGGAGGGGCGGGGGCGTTTGCGGGTACGCTTTCTTGACCGCGGTTTTGGCGGTCGCGTTTTTCGGCGTGGGGT
>CAZWQS010000087.1:0-11702 GCA_964635925.1 uncultured Terricaulis sp.
GCATTTCCGCACCTTCTTCGAACGTTTCCGCGGCTTGCCGGTCCGCGTGCGGCAATTGTCTCGCCTCGTGAGCAGCAAAGAGGCGGCTGAAACGCGCGCCGGCTTGGCGGACGGCACGATCGAGATCGTGGTCGGCACGCATGCGCTCCTGTCCAAGCAGGTCAGCTTCCGCGACCTTGGCCTCATGATCATGGACGAGGAGCAGCATTTCGGCGTGAAGCACAAAGAGCGCCTGAAAGACATGCGCGCCGACGTGCACGCGCTGACGCTCTCGGCCACGCCGATTCCGCGCACGCTGCAACTCGCGCTCGCGGGCATTCGCGAGATGAGCCTCATCACTACGCCGCCGATCGATCGCATGGCCGTGCGCACCTATGTGACGGCCTTCGACGGTGTTACCGTGCGCGAGGCCCTGTTACGCGAAAAGTATCGCGGCGGGCAGAGCTTCTTCGTGGCGCCGCGCATCACCGATCTTGACGAGGTGTCGGATTTCCTGCGCCGCCAGGCGCCTGAGGTGAGCTTCGCGGTCGCGCACGGGCAGATGGCGGCCGGCCAGCTCGACGAGCTGATGACGCAATTCTATGACGGCGCGTTCGACGTGTTGGTGTCCACCTCGATTGTCGAAAGCGGCTTAGATATCCCGCGCGCCAATACGCTCGTGGTGTTCCGCGCCGACATGTTTGGCCTAGCCCAGCTCTATCAATTGCGCGGCCGCGTCGGCCGCTCGAAACTGCGCGGCTACGCCTACCTCACCACCGCGGCCGAGCAATCGCTGACGCTAGGCGCGGAAAAGCGCCTCAAGGTTCTGGGCTCGCTCGATAGCCTCGGCGCCGGCTTCACGCTGGCCAGCCACGATCTCGATATGCGCGGGGGCGGCAATCTGCTGGGCGAAGAGCAGACCGGCCACATCCGAGAGGTGGGCGTCGAACTCTATCAAAGCATGCTCGAGGAGGCGGTGCAGGCGCTGCGCGAGGGCAGGGAGGAAGCGGTCAGCGAAAAATCCTGGTCGCCGCAGATAAATGTCGGCGCCTCGGTGCTAATCCCGGAAGATTACGTGGCGGACCTTACGGTGCGCCTGGCGCTCTATCGCCGCCTCGCTGAGCTTGATTCCGACGAGGAGCGTGAAGCCTTCGCCGCCGAGATGATCGATCGCTTCGGGCCGCTGCCACCGGAGGCGGATCAATTGATCGCGGTGGCTGCGCTCAAGGCGCTGTGCCGGCGCTGCCAGATCGCCAAGCTCGACGCCGGCCCCAGAGGCGCGGTGCTGAGCTTCCGCGAAACGGGCTTCCCCGATCCGCTGGCGCTCGTCCGCTTCGTTCAGGAGCGGCCGGACGATTTCAAAATGCGCCCCGATGGCAAATTGGTGGTGCAGGGCGGCTGGGTGGAGGCGTCGTCGCGCTTGAAAGCGCTGCGCACCGTGCTGGAAGCGATCGCGCGTCTAAGCACGCGCAAGGCCGCTTAAGCCGGAATGCTCTGCACATCCAGCGCGTAGAGCGCGCGCGCCAGCATGCCGGGGCCGCTTTCCCCGGGCTGTAGTTCAACCGCGCTTTGCTCGAACACGAGTGGGCCTACGCCGCCTTCGCCTGAGGCGAACGCCGTGCACTCGGCCACCGAGGCAATGCGTTCGGCGGTGCGGCGCGCCGCTTTCAGCGCCGCAGCCGGCAAGGCGATGGCGATCAAATCCCGGCCGATCGCGGCGCCGCTATCGGCTTCGCGCATCAAGCGCCCCGCCAGGCTGGCGATTTCGCCGAAGCCGCGCTTCCACGCTTGCACGTCCGCCTCGCGCGAGCCGGGCGCGGGCAACACCCGCAGAACTGCGAGGCTAAGCGGGCGCCCGCTGGCGTGATGATCGCTCGCCAGGCGCGCCAGATGCGTATCGAAAGCGATGCGGCGGAAGAGGCCGGTGCGCGTGTCGCCCATCAGATCGCGCAGCGCGCGCAAATCGTGCTCGGCCGCGCGGCGGCGACGCTCACGGCGGATCGCTTCGAACAACCAGCCCAAGCCTTCGCGCGTGGGCGTGGCGGCCGAAACTACGGCGCTTGCGCCGCGGCTGATCGCGGCGTTCTCGGTGGCGTGATCGCCCGCGGCGGTGATCACCATGGTCGGCAAATGATAGAGGCTCGCATTGCGTCGCAACGCCGCGCAGAGCGAGATCGCGGTGGCGCTGTCTTGCGCGCCGTTCAACACCACCGCGTCGAACGGTTCGTCGTGCAGGTGATCAAACCCGGCGAACGATGAAAACGCGGCGGCCACCAGGCCGCCATGTTCGGTCAAAGCGCGCTCAAGCGATAGGAACACCGGGCTCGGCGCGCCGATATAGAGCGCGCGCAGCTTGCGCGGCTCGAGCGCCTTAGGTTGGGCGCTGTTCATCGCGTGCGCGGTCAACATGCGGCGCACGCGCTCTTCCTCGATCACCGCCACGCGCGAGAGCGCATCCACCTGCGCGCCCAGCAAAGCAGGGGGCGCGTCCAAAGCAACAGCGCCGCTAAAGCCCTCGATGCCGCGAAGGCCAGGGGCGGGGGCTTGCGCCATAGGCAAGCCCACGATGCGGGCGAGGGCGGCATCGGCCTGCGCAAAGTCACGCTGCGCGTCGGCGTCGCCATTGGGCGCGGGAACAATGATGATGTCTTGCCCTTCGGGCGCATCGCGCGGCGGCCCAGGCATGGCGAACGCCTCCACGCCCGCGGCTGCGAGACGCGCTTGGGTGTCGCGGGCAAGGCGGGCGTCTTGGCAACGCACAACAATGCGCAAGGGTTAACGCTCCGGCGCCCCTGCCCTGATCGGCGGAGACTGTGGCATGTATGGCTGGAACCAACGCGGAAGCAAATCAACACGGTAAACGAGGCAAAACGACATGGCGTCTGGACCGCTCAAGGGCGTGCGCGTGGTGGAATTCGCCGGCATCGGGCCCGGCCCCTTCTGCTGCATGCTGCTTTCCGACATGGGCGCCGATGTCGTGCGCATCGACCGCAAGGGCGCGCACGGCATGAAGAACGACGTGACCGCGCGCGGTCGCCGCTCGGTGGCGCTCGATATGAAAAACCCCGCCGATGTCGAACTGGCGCTGGCGCTGGTCGAAAAGGCGGATGTTCTGGTTGAGGGCTTCCGGCCCGGCGTGATGGAGCGCCTTGGCGTCGGCCCCGATGTCGCGCTCGCCCGCAACCCGCGCCTTGTCTATGGGCGTATGACGGGCTGGGGGCAGACCGGCCCGCTCGCGCACGCGGCGGGGCATGATCTCAATTACATCGCCCTCTCTGGCGCCGTGCATGCGATGGGGCGTAAAGGCGGCCCCCCTTCCCCGCCGCTCAACCTCGTGGGCGATTACGGGGGAGGGGCCCTCTATTTAGCGATGGGCGTCTGCGCGGCTTTGTTTGAGGCGCAACGCTCCGGCCAAGGCCAAGTGATCGACGCGGCGATCACGGATGGCGCGGCCTCCTTGATGGCCGTGATGTACGGCTTGCGCGCCTCCGGCGTATGGACCGATGAGCGCGATGCGAACCTGCTCGACGGCGGCGCGCATTTTTATGACGTCTACGAAACCAGCGATGGCAAGTTCGTCACCATCGGTTCGCTTGAGCCGCAATTTTACGCGCTGATGCTGGAAAAGCTCGGCCTCAAGGACGATCCGGCGTTTTCCGCGCAGATGGTGAAAAGCGAATGGCCCGCACTCAGTGAAAAAATCGCGGCCGCCGTGAAGACCAAGACGCGCGATGAATGGACCGCGCTGATGGAGGGCACGGACGTGTGCTTCGCTCCCGTGCTCAATATGGGCGAGGCGCCGGCGCACCCGCACAACGCCGCGCGGCAAACCTTCGTCGAATTGGCGGGCCTTACCCAACCAGCGCCCGCGCCGCGCTTTTCGCGGACGCCTGGCGCGATCCAGGGCCCGGCCGCCAAGGTGGGCGCCGATACCGAGGCGGTGCTGGCCGATTGGGGCGTGCGCCCAGCCTGATTTTTTCGTTCAGACCCGGTTCAACCGGGATCGGCTTTAGTCAGCCTCGGTCCTGGGCGATTTTCGTCCCTCGCTCGTACCGGGGCCAGGTTCTCACCCCACCCTAGAGGGGGTGAAACAAAAGCGCCGGCGGCCGGCTCAGCCGCCGGCGCGATTTGTTTCCGCTGACCTGAAATTTGAATTTCCGCACCGGAATGTTGCGCTGCAGCGCGCCCCTACGTAACACGGGCGCGAAGAGGACGCGCTACATGGTCAACAAGGTCTACCCGGACGCGAAATCGGCCCTCGAAGGGCTCACGTTCGACGGCATGGCGGTAATGAGCGGGGGCTTTGGCCTTTGCGGCATCCCCGAAAATCTCATCATCGCCCTGCGCGACACGGGCGTGAAAGGGATCACAGTGATCTCCAATAACGCCGGCGTCGACGGCTGGGGGCTTGGGCTGTTGCTGGAAACCAAGCAGATCAAAAAAATGGTCTCGTCTTATGTCGGCGAGAACAAGGAATTCGCCCGCCAGTTTCTCGCCGGCGAGCTTGAGCTGGAGTTCAATCCGCAAGGCACGCTTGCCGAGCGCTGTCGGGCAGGGGGCGCGGGCATCGCCGGCTTTTACACGAAAACCGGCGTCGGCACGCTCGTGGCCGAGGGCAAGGAAACCAAACAGTTCAACGGCGAGACGTACGTGCTCGAAACCGGACTGGTGGCCGATCTTTCGATCGTCAAAGCCTGGAAGGGCGATCACGAAGGCAATCTCATCTTCCGCAAAACCGCGCGCAACTTTAACCCCATGATGGCGACAGCCGGAAAGAAATGCGTGGCCGAGGTCGAAATCCTCGTGCCCACGGGCGAATTGGATCCCGACGCGATCCACACGCCCGGCATCTATGTCGATCGCATCGTTAAAGGCAGTTTTGAAAAGCGCATCGAACAACGCACCGTGCGCCAGCGGGAGAATGCATAATGGCCTGGTCCCGCGATCAACTGGCGCAGCGCGCCGCGAAAGAATTGCGCGATGGGTTCTACGTGAACCTCGGCATCGGCATCCCGACGCTTGTGGCGAACTACATTCCCGAAGGCGTGGAAGTCACGTTGCAATCCGAGAACGGGATGCTCGGCATGGGCCCCTTCCCGTTCGAAGATGAGATCGACGCCGATTTGATCAATGCCGGCAAGCAAACCATCACGGCGCTGAAGAAGACCTCGTATTTCTCCTCCTCGGACAGCTTCGCCATGATCCGCGGCGGCCATATCGATCTCTCGATCCTCGGCGCCATGGAGGTGACCGACCGCGGCGACCTCGCCAATTGGATGGTGCCTGGCAAAATGGTGAAGGGCATGGGCGGGGCGATGGACCTCGTCGCCGGCGTGAAGCGCGTGGTGGTGGTGATGGAGCACACCTCGAAAGAGGGGGCCTCAAAGCTGCTGAAGCAATGCACGTTGCCGCTGACCGGCGTGAACGTGGTCGATCTGGTGATCACCGATCTTGGCGTGTTCGAGATCGACAAGCACGGGTCGCAACCTATGAAGCTGCTTGAACTCGCCGGCGGCGTGAGCCTCGATGAAATCAAGGCGAAGACAGAAGCCCCGTTCGAAAACGCGTTGCGCTGACGGTTCCAGCCAAAGGCCCTCCAATGGAGGGCCTTTTCGCTTGTGGCGGATGGGGTGGGATTCGAACCCACGGCAGGCTTGCACCTGCGCCGGTTTTCAAGACCGGTGCCTTAAACCACTCGGCCACCCATCCGGGGCGCTCGCCCTAGCAGCGCGCGCGCGGCGCCGCAACGCGGCTGCTGGTTAACCCCGCCTAACCCTAAAAGCTTACCCGGGCTCAAGACCCTCTCCCGTATAGGTGCGCGCTAACATTCATCATCAGGTCGCCGCCGATGCGCTTCATCGCCTCCTTCGCCGCTTTCTGCGCCCTCGCCGGCGCCGCCTCAGCGCAGGCGCCGATCACCTATGCGGGGCAGGGCGCGCCCGCGCCGGTGCAAACCGCTTCGCTACCGGATCGCCTCGCCGGCGCCGATGACAATTCATACGGCTACGGCCAACGCGATCAGCGCCAATCTGGCGCGGTGATCGATCTGCGTCGCCCCGACGCCGCGCGTCAGGCAGAGCCCACGCAGCCGCAAGTTCAGATGGCCGGCGAAGCCGGCGCCCAGCCCTGGCTGGAGCGCGAGCGCGTGGGCCCGCCCTACGAAGCGAACGGGCGCTGGTATGTGCCCACCCCCGAGCCCGGCTACGAGCAGGTGGGGGAGGGCTCCTGGTACGGCCCCAATTTTCACGGCCTGCGCACCGCCACGGGCGAGGTTTACGACCAAGAGGGCCTGACGGCCGCGCACCCTACGCTGCCGCTCAACAGCCTCGTGCAAGTGACCAATCTGGAAAACGGGCGCGAGATCATCGTGCGCGTGAATGATCGCGGGCCTTTTGTGGGCGAGCGCTTGATTGACCTCACGCGCGCCGGCGCCGCCCTGCTGGGCTACGAGCGGGCAGGGCATGCGCGCGTGCATGTGCGCTATCTCGGCCCCGCCCCGCGCCGCGTGAGCGCCGATGGCGCCGCCGCCCCTGCTCCTGCGGCGCCTGCGGCCGCGCGCGTTGAGCACGATGACACCCAACTTGCCGGCGGCCCGATGTCGCTTCTGCCCGCGCAAGCGGAGGCGGCGCCCGCCTGGTCCGCGCCTCAGCTCCACACTGTCGCCTACTCGCCCGCCGTGGGCGCCTATGCGGTGCAGGTGGGCGCGTTCTCCGATCCGGCCAACGCCCAGCGCGTGCGCGCCGCGGTGGAGGCGGCAGGGCCGGTCGAGGTCGACGTGCGTCGCGCCGCTTCTGGCGCGGAATTGTTCCGTGTTCGCGTCGGGCCCTACGCCAGCGCCCAGGACGCCGAGGCCGCGCGCCGCACGCTTGCGGGCATGGGCTACCCCGACGCGGTGGTCGCTCAGCGTTGACGCCATCGCCGCGCCTCGGTTTGCTGGCAAGGATCTGGCCCCGAACCGATTCTGCGGATTTCGAATGATTGTTCGCGCGCTCTGCGCTCTCATCCTTGGTCTGTCGCTGCTGGCCGCGCCGGACGCGTTCGCTCAGCGCCGCCGCCAAGCCGCGCCGCCCGCCGTCGCCCAGCACGTCACCATCATGGACGGCGCGAGCGGGGCGATCCTGCTCTGCGACGATTGCGAGACGCCAATCCCGCCAGCTTCCATGTCGAAGCTGATGACCATCCTGGTGGTGCTCGAAGAGCTGCAAGCAGGCCGCATCCGCCCCGACACGCGCTTCAGCGTCAGCGAATATGCTTGGCGCGAGCACGGCTCCAGTTCTGGCGGCTCGACCATGTTTCTGCCGCTCAATTCGCAGGCGAGCGTGGCTGACCTGATCCGCGGCGTGATCATCGTCTCCGCCAATGACGCATGCGTTGTGCTGGCGGAGGGGATCGCGGGCTCGGAGGCGGCGTTCGTGGAGCGCATGAACCGGCGCGCGCAGGAGCTCGGCCTGCGCACGGCGCGGTTTCAGAACGTCACCGGCGTTGACGATCCGAACCACGTGATCAGCTCGGCCGATCTCGCGCGCTTGGCGCGCCACATCATGATCGCCTTCCCGGATTATTACCGGCTCTACGGTGAGCGCGAGTTCCGCTTCAACAACATCACCCAACAAAACCGTAATCCGCTTTTGGGCGCGTTCGCGGGCGCCGATGGGGTGAAGACCGGTCACACCGACGCCTCTGGCCACGGCCTTGTGGGCTCGGCCGTGCTCAACGATCAGCGCCGCATCATCGTCTTCAACGGCTTGCCGACCATGGCCGCGCGCCGCAGCGAAGCGCTGCGCCTGATGCGCGCGGCGTTCAACGATTACGCGGTGACGCAAGTGGCCGCTGCGGGCGAGCAAGTCGGCGAAGCGGAGGTCCGCCTCGGCGGGCGCCGCACGGTGCCGCTGCTGGCGCAGAGCGACATCATCATCGGCGGCCCGCGCGGCGTGCAAAACAGCCTGACCGCGAGCGTCGTCTACAACGGCCCGCTGCCCAGCCCCATCAGCGAGGGCGAGGTGGTGGCGCGCCTGGTGATCGAGGGGCCGGGCTTTGAAACCCAAGAGTTTCCACTCGCCGCCGGCCGGCGCATCGGGCGCGCCAATTGGTTCTCCCGCGCCTTCGAAGGCTTGCGCCTGACGCTGTTCGGCCCTTCATAGGGGCATGGGCAAACACAAATACCAAGGCCGCTTCATCACGCTGGAGGGCGGCGAAGGCGTCGGCAAATCCACGCTGGCGCGCGCGCTCGCGCAAGCGCTGCGAGCCAAGGGCCGCGAGGTGATCGAAACGCGCGAGCCTGGCGGCGCGCCCGGCGCCGATGAAATCCGCGCGCTCCTGGTGCAAGGCGAGCCTGGGCGCTGGAGCGCGGCGGAAGAGGCGCTGCTGTTCGCGGCGGCGCGGCTCAATCATCTGATCCACACCATTCGCCCGGCGCTGCAACGCGGCGCGTGGGTTGTGTGCGACCGCTATTTCGATTCCGCGCGCGCCTACCAGGTCGGCGGCGCGGGCCTTGCGCCCGACGATCACGTCGAACTCAATGCGCTGATCCGCGCGGACTATCCCGATCTTACGCTGGTGCTCGACATCGATCCCAAAGCGGGCCTCGCGCGCTCGCGCGGGGGCGATCGTGGCGAGGATCGCTTCGAGAAGAAAGGCACGGCCTTCCACGCGCGCGTGCGCGCCGAGTTTCTCTCGATCGCCGAGCGCGAGCCGCAGCGCTGCAAGGTGATCGACGCCGCGCAGCCGAAAGAGGCGGTGTTGGCGCAAGCGCTCGCCGCTGCAGAGGCGTTGCAGTGAAGGCGGAAAAACCCGTTCTGGAAACCGATAAGGAGCCGGCCGCGCCGCACCCGCGCGAAACCTACACGTTCACCGGCCACGATGATGAGGAACAGGCGCTCGCCGACGCGCTCTCTGGCGCGCGCATGCACCACGCCTGGCTCATCGCCGGCGCCAAGGGGCTCGGCAAGGCGACGCTGGCTTATCGCTTCGCGCGCGCCGCGCTTGGCGCAAAACGCGTCGGTCCGCGCCCGCTCGACGTCGATCCCGAAGATCAGGTCGCGCGGAAAGTCGCCGCGCTCTCGCATCCCGACCTTTTCGTGCTTCGCCGCGGCGTGAACGATCGCGGCAAGGCGCGCCGTGAGATCGCGGTGGACGATGCGCGCGAACTGGGCGGCTTTTTCGCACTCGCGCCCTCCATGGGCGGCATGCGCGTGGCGATTATCGATGCTGTGGACGATCTCAATCCGAACTCCGCGAACGCCATTCTGAAAACGCTGGAGGAGCCGCCGGCGCGGTCGGTGCTGCTGCTGGTGTGCCACGCGCCGGGCGCCGCGCTGGCCACCATCCGCTCGCGCTGCCGGCGTCTTGCGTTGCGCCCGCTCAGCGACGAGGCGGTTCGTGATGCGCTGGGCGACGGCGATGAAGCGCTCGTGCGTCTCGCCAAGGGCCGTCCGGGCCGCGCCATTGCGCTCAAGGCGCAGGGCGTCGATGGCGGCAAGCTGGAGACGGCGCTGGCGGCGTTCCAACGCGGCGACAGCCGCACAGCGCTCAATGCGCTCTACGACCAAATGAACGGCGAGCCGTTCGAAAAGCTCGCCGGCGTGCTTGAACTCGCGGGCGAATGGACGCGCAGCGCAGGCGTCGAAAACGCCAGTGAAGCGTGGGCGGAAGCGTGGAGCGCGCTGGAAACGCTGCGCACGGAAGCCGAAGGGCTCGACATGGATCCCCGCCACGCGCTGGCGCGCGCGGTGGGTGTGCTCGATCGCGCCGCGGGGGCGCGCCGTTGACATGCTGATCGACAGCCACGTGAACCTGCATCACCACCTCTATGACGATGACCGCGAGGCCGTCATTTCGCGCGCGCGCGAAGCGGGCGTTGGCCGCATGATCACGATCTGCGATAAAATCGAGAACTTTCCCGCCGTCATCGCCATCGCTGAAGCGCATGACGATATTTACGCCAGCGTCGGCGCGCATCCCCATTATGCGAAGGACCATCTTGATCTCACGGCGGAGAAGTTGATCGAACTTGGCGCGCACCCGAAGGTCGTCGGCATCGGTGAAACAGGGCTCGACCAACACTACAAGCACAGCCCGTTTGAAGACCAAGTGCAGGTATTCCGCGCGCACGCAGAGGCCGCGCGCACGCTCGGCAAAACGCTCATCATCCATACGCGCGAGGCGGATGAGGCGATGGGCGATTTATTGGAGGAAGAGGCGGGGAAGGGGCCCCTATCCATCCTGATGCATTGTTACACGTCCGGAGCCGAACTGGCGCGGCGCGCGGTGAATCTCGGCGCCTACATATCGTTTTCCGGCATCATGACCTTCAAGAACGCCGATGACGTGCGCGCAGTCGCGCTGGAAACGCCGCTGGACCGCATCATCGTTGAAACCGATTGCCCTTACCTCACACCCGTGCCGCATCGCGGCCAGCGCTGCGAACCCCATCATGTGTCGCATGTGCAGGCGGCGCTGCTGAAACTCAGAGGGCTAGACGAGGAGGAGGGGGCCGCCCTGCTCGCGGATAATTTCTTCCGCATCTTTCCGCTCGTGCGGAGGCCAAGCTGATGGGCACGCTGCGCGTCACCATGCTTGGCTGCGGCTCCTCCGCCGGCGTACCGCGCGCCACCGGCGATTGGGGCGTGTGCGATCCGAACGAGCCCAAAAATCGGCGCACGCGTTGTGGGCTGTTGCTGCAAAAGTGGCCAGGCCAAGCAGGCGCGGCCGAAGAGGCCACTGTGGCGCTGATCGACACGCCGCCGGACTTGCGCCTGCAACTCGCCGCGGCGCTGCCGCATCACATCGACCACGTGCTCATCAGCCACGACCACGCAGACCAGGTAAACGGCTTTGACGATCTGCGCGCCTTTGTCGTGAAGCATCGCCGCCAGATCCCGGTGAGCATGGACGAGGCGACCTGGGCGAGCGTGAAGCGCCGCTTCGGCTACGCGTTCGAGAGCAAGGGCGCGTATCCCGCCATCGTCACGCACGGCCCACGCCTGGCGCCGCTTGCGCCGCTGACCATCAACGGCCCAGGTGGGCCGCTGGCGATCACGCCGCTCGATCAGGATCACGGCTTCATGCGCTCGCTGGGTTTCCGCGTTGGGCCTGTGGGCTATTCAAACGATCTTGTCGCCATGCCTGAGGAAAGCTTCGCCGCGCTTGGCGGGCTTTCGCTCTGGATCGTCGATGCGCTGCGCGAGACGCCGCATCCCACGCACGCGCATGTCGGCCAGGCGCTCGACTGGATCGCGCGCCTCAAGCCAGCGCATGCGGTGCTGACCAATATGCACATCGATCTGGATTACGCAGTGCTGAAGGCGAAGCTGCCGGCGGGCGTTGAGCCGGGCTATGATGGCTGGGCGCGCGACTTCCCCATTTGAGTCGGGCCGTCTGGACCGATCCAGTATTTCCCATAATCTATCTTATGCGAGATTTGTATGCCAAGACAACCCGCTGAAAAGATAGAAGAAAAACTCCATCGAAACGCCTGGGCTACCCAGGCCGTGCTGGACGTAATGGCGCGGCTGCGCGATCCCAAACGCGGCTGCCCGTGGGACATCGAGCAGACTTTTCGCACCATCGCACCCTACACGATCGAGGAGGCCTATGAGGTGGCCGACGCGATCGAGCGCGCCGACCTCCCCTCTCTCAAGGAGGAGCTGGGCGATCTTCTCTTCCAGGTGGCCTTCCACGCGCGCATGGCCGAGGAGCAAGGCGCGTTCGATTTCGCGGACGTG
>CAZWQS010000088.1:0-11601 GCA_964635925.1 uncultured Terricaulis sp.
GCGCTGGATGGACAGACGTTCAGCCAGTCGCGCGAGGAGGAGGAATTCTCC
Source organism: uncultured Terricaulis sp. (assembly GCA_964635925.1). Lineage (GTDB taxonomy): Bacteria > Pseudomonadota > Alphaproteobacteria > Caulobacterales > Aquidulcibacteraceae > Vitreimonas. The sequence goes on from CAZWQS010000088.1 coordinate 52, forward strand.
GGCGTTTTGGCGGTGCATCACCGCTTCACGGATATGATCAGCGGCTATGTTTCCGCCTCACGCGGCTATAAGGCCGGCGGCTTCAACCTCGACCGCGATTTCGCCGGCTATGTGCAAACCGGCGCCAACACGTTCGACATCACTTATGACACCGGCTTCGATCCCGAATTCGTCACCTCGTTCGAGGCGGGGCTGAAGACGCAATGGTTCAACAACGCGCTGCTGCTGAACATCGCGCTGTTCACCAACGAGTACGAAAACTACCAGCTCAACACCTATAACGGCATCGCCTTCCAGGTGGCCTCGATCCCGGAAGTGGAATCCAACGGCGCCGAGGTCGACATGACGTGGCGCACCCCGCTTGAAGGGCTGACGCTGGCGGCGTCGGCCGCCTATGTTGACGCCACTTATGGCAGCGACACTGGCTGGGTGGCCGATAGTTACAATCCGTATCAGCGCACCTACGTGCTCGCGCGTCTGCCCGGCGCGCGGCTCACCAACGCGCCGGAATGGACGGTGACGGGCTCAAGCACGTTCGAGCAGCCGATCGGCGATAATTGGCTGGGCCTTGCTTATCTCGATTTCCGTTACACCTCCGAGCAGATCACGGGATCGGATTTGAACCCGGGCAAGACGCAGCCGGAATATTGGCTGGTCAATGCGCGCATCGGGCTTTCGCGCCAGGATGAGCGCATCGGGCTTGAACTCTGGGCGCGCAACCTGCTGGACGAGGCCTATCAGCAGATCGCGTTCGACGTGCCGCTGCAATCGGGCAACGCCAATCCGGGCCTGCGCAGCTATGGCGCGTTCCTGGGCGATCCGCGTACCTACGGCGTGACGCTGCGCGCGCGCTACTAAGGCGCGTCGTCGACGAATATTGGGCCGCGCGGTTTACGCCGCGCGGCCTTTTTCGTGCTAGGCGATGGCGATGGCCGCTGATCCTGAAAGCGCTTCCGATCGTGTCCGCAGCGCGGCGTTTGAAGCTGCGCCAAAGCTGGCGGCGGGCGCGGCGTTTCTCGCTGGCGCGCTGACGCTGCTGACGGTGGCGACGCCGGCGCTGGAGCATGTGCGCGGGCTCGATTTCGCCGAGCGGCTGATCGATGAAATGCCCGAACTGACGGCCAGCATCGTCGGCGTTGTGCTGATGGGGCTGGCCGCGGGGCTGGCGCGGCGCATTGATGCGGCCTGGGCGGCGACGACGGCGCTGATGGCGGGCGTGTGTCTCTACGCCATTCTGCGCCATGGCGACATGATCGCCGGCGCGCTCGCGGGCGTGGCCGCGGCGTTGCTCGCGCTGTCGCGACGCGCCTTCTATCGACACTCGCACTTGATCGACATCGCCCCCGATCCGCGCCTGGCGCTTGCGATCGCGGCGGCGTTTGGCGTGGCGTTGTTTGGCGCGTTGTTGTGGGCCGGCGCGCGGCCTGGGTTCGCCAATGCGCCATGGTGGGCGCTGCTCACCGATCCGCATTTGGGGCGGCCGGGGCGGGCGTTGGCGATTGGCGCGCTGGCGGCGATCGCGCTGGCGGCGCAGCGTTATTTCATTGCGCGCCGGCGGGGCGCGCCCGCGCCGCCCGCGGACGCAGACTTTGCGCGCGCTGAGGCGCTGCTCGCCCAAGCGGGCGATGCCTGGCCAGACGCCGCGCTGGCGTTCACTGGCGATAAGAGCTTCGTGTTCACGCCGCGCGGTTTTATCGCCGCCGCGCGCGGCGGATCGAGTTTGATCGCTATGGGTGCGCCGATCGGCGCCCGCGCGGATTGGCGCGAGGCGTTGGCGGCGTTGCGGGCGGAGGCTGAGGCGTTGTCGCTCAGGCCCGTGGTTTACGCCGCGCCGCCCGAGCTGTTGCCCGATCTGCTCGACATCGGCTTCCGGGTGGAGAAAGTGGGCGAGAACGCCATCGTGGAGCTGAGCGATTTTTCGCTGACGGGCGGCGCGCGGCAAAAATTGCGTGCGGCGCGGCGGCGGTTTGTCGAAAAGGAGAGCGCGGCGTTCGAGGTGCTGGCGCCGCCGCATGCGGAGGCGCTGTGGGCGGAGCTGCGCGGCGTCTCCGATTCCTGGCTCGCCGGCCACGGCGGCAAGGAGAAAGCGTTTTCGCTCGGCGCGTTCGATCCGCAATATCTCGCGCGCCACCCGATCGCGGTGGTGCGCAAAAACGGGCGCATCATCGCTTTCGCCAATCTTTGGATCACGCATGACAGCAAGCGCGGCGCGCTTGACCTCATGCGCCATGCGAGCGACGCCCCGCGCGGGCTGATGGATTTCCTGTTCACGGAAATCCTGCTCTGGGCGCAGGCGCAGGGTTTGCGCACGTTCGATCTCGGCATGGCGCCGCTTTCGGGCATGGCGGAAGATCAATACGCCTCGCTGTTCGCCCGCATCGCCCGCCTGGTGCATGAGCACGGCGAGGGCTTCTACGGCTTCAAGGGCCTGCAAGCTTTCAAGGATAAATTCGGTCCGCGCTGGGAGCCGCGCTATATTGCGGCGCCGGGAAGCTGGACGCTGCCCTTGGTGCTGGCCGAGGTGGCGCGGCTGACAAACGGAGCGGGGCGATGAGGCAGGTGAAGCTTGATCGGCGCGGCTGGTTCCTAGTGAGCGCCGGCGCTGTGGCGTTGGTGTTGATCCTGCCGTTCGCCCTGGCGGGCGGGATGGGCCGCTTCATCGGCGGGATCTGGGTGACGGTGATGGGCGCCGTCATGAGCTTGGTCGCCGCCATGTTCGGGGGGTGACATTTCGGGGGCGTTCCGCTATAGCCCCCGCCTCCCGCGTGGGAGGGGCCCTCAAGTCCATTGGGCGCCCGGACCACGCACCCCCTCAGGCCGGGCGATTTAACGATCTCCTGGCGGTAAGCGAGAGGCCAAAATGGCAAAGAAGGTGCTGGGGCAGATTAAGCTCCAAGTGCCGGCCGGGGCAGCGAACCCTTCGCCCCCGATCGGCCCCGCGCTCGGTCAGCGCGGTTTGAACATCATGGAATTCTGCAAGGGCTTTAACGCCCGCACGCAGGACATGGAAAAGGGCATGCCTTGCCCGGTGGTCATCACGTACTACCAGGACAAGAGCTTCACGTTCGAGATCAAGTCGCCGCCGGCGTCGTACTTCATCAAGAAGGCCGCCAAGCTGCCGACCACGTACAAGCCGGGCCATGGCTCCAAGAAGCCGGGCGTGGATGTCGTGGGCAAGATCACGATGGCGCAGTGCAAAGAGATCGCCAAATCTAAGGCGAAGGAAATGAACGCCGCCGATCTCGATCAAGCCGCGAAGATGATCGCTGGCACCGCGCGCTCGATGGGCGTGCAGGTGGTGGAGTAGGCCCATGCCCAAGACCACGAAACGCATGGCGCAAAGCCATTCCAACATCGACAGCCGCAAGCTGCACACGCTCGATGAAGCGGTGAAGATCCTCAAGGAACGCACCGCCAAAGGCAAAGGCGGCACGAAGTTCGATGAGACGATCGAAGTCGCGATGAATCTCGGCGTCGATCCCAAGTATCCCGATCAGCAAGTGCGCGGCGTCGTCGCGTTGCCGAACGGCACGGGCCGCACCGCGCGCGTCGCCGTGTTCGCCAAAGGCGCCAAAGCTGACGAAGCCCGCGCCGCCGGCGCCGACATCGTGGGCGAGCAGGACCTGTTTGAAACCATCAATGGCGGCAAGATCGAGTTCGATCGCCTGATCGCCACGCCCGACCTGATGGCGCTGGTCGGCCGTCTCGGCAAGGTGCTCGGGCCCCGCGGCCTGATGCCGAACCCGAAGGTCGGCACCGTAACCATGGACGTGAAGAAGGCCGTCGCCGACGCCAAGGGCGGCGCTGTCGAATTCCGCGCCGAAAAGGCCGGCATCATTCACGCCGGCATCGGCAAGGCCAGCTTTAGCGAAGAAGCCATCCGCCAGAACGTGAAAGCGTTTGTGGACGCGGTGGTGAAGGCCAAGCCCACGGGCGCCAAGGGCGTTTACGTCAAGAAGATCGCCATCAGCTCCACCATGGGGCCGGGCGTGCGTCTGGATGTGTCGAACACGACCGCGCAAAACTAAGCGCTCGCGTTAAGCGAACGAAGCGAACGCCCCGGTGGAAGCCGGGGCGTTTTGCTGTCTGGGCGCGCGCCTTGCAGCGTCGCGCGCAACGATGACGCTCAGCGCCAACCTCAACGCCCTCTTTGGCGAATTAAACGCGCGTGCGGCGAAAGCCGCGCGCGTGTTGGATGGCGCGTGGGCGGGCGAGCCGGAGGCGCGTGCCGAACTGGGGCAGGCGTTAAGCATCGGCGCCTCGCATACGCGGTGGGCGGGATGGTTTCTCGCCGTGGTGGTGCTGCTGGCGGGGGCGGGGGCGTCGATCATGGCGACGCCGGCTTTGGTGGCGGGCTCGGTGCTCGCGATGTTCGAAGCGCGCGATGCGCGGCGCGGCGAAGCCGACGCATTGCGCGATCGCTTGCGCGAAGCCGCTAGCGAGATGGAGGGCGTGGCCTTCATCGAGCGCTTCCGCACGCTCGATTCCAATCGCTGGGTGTTTTCCGACGGCTGGGACAACGGCGCCTTCATGGAGAACGATTGGCGCAGAAGCGCGCTCTCAACCGGCCCCGAAGGGCTGGCGATCACCATGGATTGGAACCCACAGGGCTCGAAAAAACTGTTCGCCTCCGGCGAGCTGCAATCGCGCGAGAGCTTTCAATACGGCTATTTTGAAGCGCGCATGCGCGTGCCGCGCGGGGAGGGGCTGGTCACCGGGCTTTTCACCTACACCCAACCGCAAGGCCGCTCGACCTGGGAGGAGATCGACATCGAAATCCTCGGCCGCGACACGCGCACCATGGAGGTGACCTACCACGTGCACGGCCGCTCACGGCAGACCGCCATCGATCTGGGCTTCGACGCCTCGGAAGGCTTCCATACCTACGCGTTTGAATGGACCGAGGATGCGCTGCGCTGGTACGTCGATAACCGTCTCGTGCACGAAGTGCGCGGCGCGCGGGTGGACGATCTGCGCCGCAGCCAGCGTTTTTACATCCAGCTCTGGAACACGGCCGAACTCTATCGCTGGGCCGGCCATATCAACCCTGAAGAAGCGCCCTGGGTGCTGAACGTCGCCTGCGTGGCGCAGGCGCGCGAATATCGCGGCGCTTCGCTGTGCGCCCCGCGCGACGACGATCTGCGCGGGCGCTAGCGCACGGCGGCGGCGTCTCTATATTGGCGCGATGACCATCGACAATGAAAACGACCTCGACGCGCTGAAGCGCATCGGCGCCATCGTGGCCAATACGCTGCAGGCCATGGGCAAGGCGCTGGAACCTGGCATGACCACGCGGGAGCTGGATGCGATCGGGGCGACGCTGCTTGAGCGCGAAGGCGCGCGCTCCGCGCCGCAGCTCACCTACAACTTTCCAGGCGCGACCTGTATTTCTGTGTTTCCCGACATCGCCCACGGCATTCCCGGCGACCGCGTGATGGTGGCGGGCGATCTGGTGAACATCGATGTTTCGGCCGAACTCAACGGCTATTTCGCCGATACGGGCGCGAGCTTCATCATTCCGCCGAAAGCGCCGCGCCTTGAAAAGCTGACGCGCGATGGGCGGCGCGCTTTGTTTGCCGGAATCAACAGCGTGCGCGCTGGTGCGCGGCTTAGCGATATCGGCGCGGCCGTGCAGCGCTTCGCTGACCGCGAGAGCTATACGCTGATCAAGAATCTCGCGAGCCACGGCGTAGGGCGCGGGCTGCACGAAGAGCCGAAGGAAATCGCCACCTGGGCCAATCCGCGCGACCGACGCGTGATCAATGAAGGCTTGGTGTTCACGATCGAACCATTCCTCTCGCTCGGCTCGCATTGGGCGGTGGATGGCGACGATGAATGGACGCTGCGCGCTGAAGAGGGCCAGCCCACCGTGCAATACGAGCACACTTTGGTCGCCACCAAGCGCGGCGCGATCGTGCTGACAGCGGCCGCGGCCTAGTCTTTCGTCCAACGAAACACATCGGTGATCGTGACGCCGAACGCGTCGGCGATCTTGAAGGCCGCTTCCAGCGAAGGCGCGTACCTGCCTTGCTCGATCGCGATCACGGTTTGGCGCGTCATGCCGATGCGTTCGGCCAGCGCCGCTTGCGTCATCTCGCCCGCCTCGAAGCGCAGGCGCCGGATTTCGTTGGCGATCGCCATCAAGCGCCCCGGCGGTAGGCGATAATCTGCGCCAATGCTTTCACCAGTTCGGCGATCACCATCGACGCCAGCAGCAGATTGGCGACCAGAATTCCGTTCCAACCGACCAGCAGCGCCCCGATCAGCAGCACCACACAGGTGGAGAGCGCATAGGAAGAGAGGCGCTCGGCCTTGAGATCAATAAGCTGCTCGCGTTCGTCGGCGGGGGCGTTGGCCTCCTTGGGCGAGGTGATTGCGGCGAGGATGGTCAGCGCCGCGGCGATGGCGATGAGCGCGATCACCGCAGCGACCATCAGGCCAATGCTGAGCCCCAGCCCGTATCGCTCATCCCAGCTTTGCGCGAGCAGGCTGAAATAGGCGCCGAACACGAGCCCGTAGGATGTCAGCGCGATCCAAGCGCTTTTTTCGCGAAATGACATAAGCGTGTGTTCCTATGATGTTTGCCAAAGCAGACTTTATGTAAAACATAACATACATACAGTCAACATTGATGGACATATGCATGGCCCTTCCGGGTCTACGCGGCCGTGTCGAAGGGAGGGCCTCCTGAGGTCATCAAGAGCGGTCGCGGCTTTGCTGTGCGGGATCGTTGTCGGTCTGCCGATGGCGGCCGCCGCGCAGGAGCGTGAAGGCGAAAGCCGCGCCGAGCACGAGGCGCGGATGGCCGAAGCGGAGGCGCGCGCGGCCGAAGCCCACGAGCGGCGCGAGGCGGCGGAGCGTAGAGCGCGAGAAGCGGATCAACGCGATCGTGAGAGCGACCGGGAGCCGCGCGAAAGCCAAGATCGCGACGGACCACAGCGCGACCCAGACTAAGTTCAACGGCGAGGCTCTTTCGAGCCTCGCCGTTTGTTTGTGAGCGCGGGCGTTGCGTTGGATTATCCGGCGCTGGCGGGCAAAAGTTCAAAGCGCATGGCGTCGAAATCGAGCACGTAGCCGGCGCCGGAGCGCAGGATATCCTGGCCGACCAGCCCATCGCCCGCGCCGCGGCGTGCGCCCGTTTCGCCCACGCGCACGTCTTCCAGCGTCACTGGTGCGTCGGCGACCATGAGCGTCAGTGAAGCGATCGACAGCGCATCGTGATCGGTCACCGTGCCGCCCGCGCCGCCGACCGTGGTCGCACGCGCTTGCGCGCCTTCGATCAAGGCCGGATAAGCCTCCGCCGCATCGCGCGAAAGGCTGGAGGCGCGCGCGCCGGTGTCGATGACCATGCGCAGCGTGGCGTTTGCAGCGGGCGCGTGCACGTACGTGATCGGTTGCAAGCCATCGAGCGCGAGGTTGCGTTCCCCGCCGCGCTGCGCGCGTTGGCGCGTGTGGCGCAACGCCTCAGCGCCTTGCACCGTGGTGAATTCGAGACGCCCCAATTGCATCAGCACCGGAAGGCCGACGATCGCGTCGATCTTGTAGGCGCCGCCCGCGAACGTAAGTGCTTCATCGGGAAATACGATGAACACTACATTGCGGAATTCGCCGCCGGCGATGGTCAAATGCTCAGCGATTGCGAGGCGCGCGGGGACCTCATCCGATGTGGAGCTGCCGACGGTGACGTCAGCCTCAAGCAGACGAAGCCCCAAACGCTCCGCCGCGGATTGCGAGATGGTCGAGTAGGCGGCGCCCGTGTCGAGTACGGCGTCCTGCGCGCCGCCATTGATCGAAACGTTCGCGCGCATGAGCTGGGCGGCGTCACGCGTGAGCGCGCTGCGACCTTCGGCTTCAACGCGCGCTTGCATCGGCGCTTCATGGGCGAGCGCTTCGGCGAACACGCGCGCCTGCGCGAACGCGCCGGCGGTGTCTGCGTCTTGTTCGACGCCAAGCGCGTCGCCCGCCTGCATGGCCGCGCTCGCGTCCGCGAAGCGGCCTTGGCGCAGATAGACGCCGGCCAGAGTCTGCCAGGCGCTCAGGCGAAGGTCGGGCGAAAGCCGCTGATTGCGGGTCGCGGCGGTAAGGCCACGGATCGCCGTGGCGTCCTCGCGGTAAGACGCCGCGAGCACGGCGCGCGCCAACGCGGCGTCTTCGCCGCGGGTCTCCGCGATCTGGGCGATTGCGGTGAAATCGCGCGCGCTCAAGGCCGCAGCCAGATCGTGATCCTGCGCCCAGGCCGGGGCGGGCATGAAGAAAACGGCGGCGAGTGCGGCGGCGGAAGCTAGGATTGTGCGGGTTTTCATATTATCACCTGTGACTGATCACTGGTGATAAATATCGAATATCGATACGTCACGCAAGCGGATTTATCGAATGTCGCTAAGAAACGCAATCCTCGGCCTTCTGTCGCAGGCGCCGATGACGGGATTTGACCTGATCCGAGAGTTTGACGTCGCCCAATCGGTGATCTGGCCCGCGCCGCAGAATGAGGTCTACCGAGTGCTGGCGGGGCTATCGAGGGATGGCCTGATCGCGCCGGCCGCCAGCGGTCCGCGCGGCGCGCGCACGTATCAGATTACGCAGGCGGGGCGGGCGGCGCTGGCCGAATGGCTGGCGGCGCCGAGCGATTACACGCTGCGTTACGAGCCGATCCTCAAAGCCGCCTTCTTGCGCGACGCCGATCCGGCCTTGCGCCGCGCTAGGGCCGAGGCGGATTTGGCGTTTTTTTCCGCGCAGTCGATGATGCTGGAGGCTGCTCAGGCGCGCCGCAAGCTGGGCGATCCCGATCCGCGCGGCGATGCGCGGGCCATGGCTGTCGGGCTCTACAAGGCGCTGATGGCTTGGGCGCGTGAGGTAGCGGCGGGCGCCGACTGAACCTTTCCGCAGCACTGCCTTGACTTTTGCCGCAAAGCCCACTTGCGGCGCTGCACCAAAGCGTGCATATGCCCCGATCCGATCGGGTTAACCCGGTCGGAACCTGTCCGAGACTGCAGGCGCCACGCATATGGTTCGCCCGAAAGGGTGCTGTGTGCGCGGCTTAAATCGTTGAAAGCTATAAGCTTTCTTGAGCCCTGCAATAGACAGAAGCTGACGTTTTTCGGGGGTGGCTGTCAAGCCTTCTCCCGCAGGCCGGCCTCTGGGACAGGCAGCGCGCAGACCGCGCGCCGCTCGGAGGTTCATTCCGCCGGCCGGCTGGTCCGCGCGCGCTTTCGATGGGCGCCGGATTGGCCGGACGCCCAACTGAGGAGACCGCAATGGATCGTGCTCAGAAGGCCGAAACGGTGGAATCGCTGAAAGGCGTGTTCGCCGGCGCCGGGGTGGTGGTCGTTGGCCATTATTCCGGTTTGACCGTTGCGGAATTGACGGTGCTGCGCACCCGCCTGCGTCAAGCGGGCGGTTCGCTCAAAGTAGTGAAGAACCGGCTCGTGAAACTGGCTCTGGCCGATACGCCCAAGGCGTCGGTCTCGCCGCTGTTCACCGGCCCCACGGCCATCGCCTATTCCGAGGACCCGATTGCGGCCGCCAAGGTCGCCGTCGCCTACGCCAAGGAAAAAGAACAATTCGCCATTCTCGGCGGCCTGTTCGGCGATCAGTTGCTCGACAAGAAGGGGGTGGACGCGCTCGCGACCCTGCCTTCGCTCGACGAGCTTCGCGGCAAGATCATCGGCCTGGTGCAAGCCCCCGCGACGAAGGTCGCCGGCGTGCTCGCCGCGCCCGCTGGTCAGTTGGCCCGTGTCTTCAACGCTTACGCGACCAAGGACGCCGCGTGAGCCGCAATTCCGCAATTTCGCATTTGAAATCAAAATTGAACGTCAGGAACAAAAATCATGGCTGATCTCAACAAACTGGTCGAAGATCTTTCCGCGCTTACCGTTCTGGAAGCCGCTGAACTCTCGAAGCTGCTCGAAGACAAGTGGGGCGTTTCGGCTGCCGCGCCGGTGGCCGTGGCCGCCGTTGGCGGCGGCGCTGCGCCGGCCGCCGCTGCGGAAGAGCAAACAGAGTTCACGGTCGTTCTCGCCGCCGCCGGCGACAAGAAGATCGAAGTGATCAAGGAAGTGCGCGCGATCACGGGCCTGGGCCTCAAGGAAGCCAAGGACCTGGTCGAAGGCGCGCCGAAGCCCGTGAAGGAAGGCGTGAACAAGGCCGATGCGCAAAAGTTCAAGGAACAGCTTGAAAAAGCCGGCGCCAAGGTCGATCTGAAGTAACTCGCACAAAGCAAGCGGACGCTGGAACGCCCCCAGGGGCGGCTCCCGCGTCCGCCGTTGCGCGCTTCGTGAAGCGCGCCGGAGGCTCCGCCCGCCCGCGGAGGCTTCGTTACGGGTCGGGCTCGCGGACTTGGCCGCGGGCGCCAGGGCGGAAGCGGCTCATGCGCCGCGCTTGCAGGTCTTAGGCCGGAGACTTGCCGAGAGCGCCGCGCCCATGGGGAGAGCACATGGCTCTGTCGTACACCGGGAAGAAAAAAATCCGTAAGTCGTTTGGCAAGATCCCCGAAGCGGGACGCATGCCGAACCTGATCGAGGTGCAAAAGAGCTCCTACGATCAATTCCTGCAGAAAGATGAGCGCCCGTTCGAGCGCATCGACGAGGGCCTGCAGGCCGTTTTCAAATCGGTGTTCCCGATCCGCGATTTCTCCGATCGCGCCGTGCTCGAATACGTCTCGTACGAATTCGAAGAGCCGAATTTCGACGTGGAAGAATGCCAGCAGCGCGACATGACCTACGCCGCGCCGCTGAAGGTCAAGCTGCGCCTCATCGTGTTTGAAACCGATGAAGAGACGCAGGCCAAATCCGTGAAGGACATCAAGGAGCAGGACGTCTATCTGGGCGACATTCCCCTGATGACGGACAAAGGCACGTTCGTGGTGAACGGGACCGAGCGCGTGATCGTTTCGCAAATGCACCGTTCGCCGGGCGTGTTCTTCGATCACGACAAGGGCAAGACGCATGCTTCCGGCAAGCTGCTGTTCGCCGCGCGCGTGATCCCGTACCGCGGCTCCTGGCTCGATTTCGAATTCGACGCCAAGGACATCATGTTCGTGCGTATCGACCGCAAGCGGAAGCTGCCGGCGACGACGCTGCTCTACGCCCTCGGCATGCCAAGCGAGCAGATTCTGAGCACATTCTACGAAAGCTCGATCTACAAGCGCACCCGCGCCGGCTGGACCACGAAGTACCGTGCCGAGCGTTGGCGCGGCGTGAAGCCGAACTATGATCTGGTCGACGCCAAGACTGGCAAGGTCGTGGCCGAAGCCGGCAAGAAGATCGCCGCGCGCCTCGCCAACAAGCTGGTGGAAGACGGCGTCGTCGACATCATGGTGCCGTCGGAAGATCTGTTCGACCGCTACATCGCCGAAGACATCGTGAACCCGGAGACGGGCGAAATCTTCTGCGAAGCGGGCGATGCGCTCTCCGAAGGCGTGCTGGCCACGCTGATCGAGGCGGGCATCGACGAATTGCCGATCCTCGACATCGATCCGGTCACCAACGGGCCGTACATCCGCAACACGCTGAAGCTCGATAAGAACGAGAACCGCGAACAAGCGCTGTTCGA
>CAZWQS010000089.1:0-11500 GCA_964635925.1 uncultured Terricaulis sp.
CCGCTGATCGAGGAAAGCGAAGCGATCGATCTCGCGGCGGTCGATGATCGCCACAAGGAATTGGCGGCGCGCTTCGGCAAGGGCGTTGAGATCGTGCACGGCAAGATGAGCGGCGCGGCGCGTGAAGCCGCGATGGAGCGTTTCCGCGGCGGCGAGAGCTTCCTGCTGGTGGCGACCACCGTGATCGAAGTCGGCGTCAACGTGCCGGAAGCGACCATCATGGTGATCGAGCACGCCGAACGCTTCGGGTTGGCGCAATTGCACCAATTGCGCGGCCGCGTCGGGCGCGGCGACAAGCAGGGCTCCTGCGTCCTGCTTTGGAAGCCCCCGCTCAGCGAGCACGCCAAACACCGCCTCGACGCCTTCCGCCGCACCGACGACGGCTTCGCGATTTCAGAGCTGGACTACAAAATGCGCGGCGCGGGCGACGTGCTGGGCGTGCAGCAATCCGGCCTGCCGCCGTTTCGGCTGGTGAGCCCAGAAGCGCATTCCGGCATGCTTGGCGCGGCTGACAAAGAAGCGCGCCTGGCGGTGGAGCGCGATCCGGCGCTCTCCACCGAACGCGGCCAAGCGATCCGCCTGGCGCTGGCGCTGTTTGGCTACACCGAAGCCGCGGAGTTGGCGCGGAGTGGTTGATGCTCTTGGACCGCCGGCGTCCTCGCCGGCTATTCTGTTTCAATCTGCACTGTTGCAGCAAGCTTGTGCAGTAAGCCGGCGGGGACGCCGGCGGTCCAAGATTAGGCCTCCCCCCGCGCCCGCTTCCACCGCTTCACACGCTTCTCGATCGAGCGCTTCAGTTTCGCCCACGGCGTTTTCGCCTTCTTCGGCTGCGTGGGATCATGCACATGCCGCCCATCGCCGATGTGGCGCACCGCAGGCTCCTGCAAATTCGCCATACGCATGCCGCGCTGCTTGAACGCGTAAGACACATCCGGCTCATGCCCGATCGCGGCGAGCGAACCGAGCGCGCGAATATCGGCGAGGCGCCGCAGGCCAGGATTGAACGAGAAGGAGAAATATTCCGGGTGCAGCGAAGGATCGAGCGTGAAATATTCCAGCGCGCCCAGCTTCTCCACCGGCATCTCGCGCACCAGCGGATTAAGCTCGCTGCGCGGTCGCAGCGCCACCATGGACACATCCGCGCGCGCTTTTAGAAGCGCGAAAGATTCCGCGAGGAAGCCGTCGCGGAAAAATTCCCAATCATCCTCGCAGTGAAACACGTAAGGCGTATCGACCAGCGCATACACCTTATCGAGTGACTTCATCTGGCCGAGCTGCGGATTATTGACGATCACCTCGATCGGCGGCCCCAGGTCGGCCAGTGCGGCGCGCACGCCGTCATCGCCCGAATCCTCGATCACCAGCACGCGCTTGGCCGGGCGCTCCAGATGCTTGAACAGCGAGGCCAGGGTTTCACGCAGCAGGTCAAAGCGCCCGCAGGAGGTCACCACGATGGTGTAATCGTCTCCAGAATTGGCTTGCAATTGAGGGCCTTCGCTCTAGGGAGTGCGGCAGCTATCTAAGGTCGCGCCCAGCCCTTGTCCACGCCGCCCGCCCCCGTCACCTGCTTCATCCGCACCAAGAACGAAGAGCGGATGATCGGCCCCGTGATCGAAGCGGCCAGGGCGGCGGTGGACGATGTCGTGATCGTCGATTCCGGCTCCACCGACGCCACATTGAAGATCGCCGCCGCCGCCGGCGCGCGCGTGGTGGTGCAGCCTTGGCTGGGCAACGGCAAGCAAAAGCGCGTGGGCGAGGACAATGCCAAGCACGATTGGGTGCTCGATCTCGACGCGGATGAAATCGTCTCGCCGGAGCTCGCGGCGCTGATCCGCGACCTGTTCGCGAACGGGCCCCCGCCCTTCTCAATCTATCAGCTCGATCTCGTCACCGTGCCGCCGATCGGCAAGCCTTGGCATGACGTCGCCGTGGCGGATCGCAAGAAGCTTTATGACAAGCGCGTCGTGCGCGCACCGGATCACGCGGCCTGGGATCAGTTTGAACCGCCGGCAGGGGTGAAGATCGGGCGCTTGCGCGCGCCGCTCTATCATCACTCCTTCCGCGACTTTGAACATTTCATGGGCAAGCTGAACCGCATCTCCACGGTGCGAGCACACGAGAGCAAGCTGAAGCCGCTTTGGGTCGTGGCGCTGCGCATCTGGCTGGCGCCGCCCTTCTATTTTATGAAGCACTTTCTGGCGCGCGATCACTGGAAGCTCGGCCTTTATGGCGTGGCGATCGCCGGCATGAGCGCGCACGGGCGCTGGCTGCGCGACATTAAGATGCTCGAAATCCACTTGAAGCGCCGCCAAGAGCAAAATGCAAAACGCTGACGCGCGGGCGCTGCGCTTTCGCGTCGCATGCCGGTTGATGCGCCGCCCAGCCGGGCTTAGCCTCTCTCTATGACCGCCCCTACCGATCCCATGGTCAGCCCCGCCTGGCTGGCTGAACGGCTCGACGCGCCCGATATTCGCGTCATCGACGCCACCTGGTTCATGCCGAGCGATCCGCGCGACGCCAAAGCGCTCTACGCCGAGCGGCGCATTCCCGGCGCGATCTATTTCGACATCGACGCCATCGCCGACAAGTCCACCGACCTGCCGCATATGCTGCCGAGCCCCGAGCACTTCGCCTCGCGCATGCGCAAGCTCGGCATTGGCGACGGCATGCGGCTTGTCGTCTACGACAATGCCGGCCTGTTCTCGGCCGCGCGGGTGTGGTGGACGTTCCGCGCCATGGGGCATGAGGATGTCGTGGTGCTGGACGGCGGTTTTCCGGCGTGGGAGGCGGCGGCCTATGCGATCGAAACTGGGCCGCCGCAAGTGCGCGGCGAGCGCCATTTCACCGCGCAATTGCGCGCCGATCTGATCCGCGATCTGTCGGATATGCGCAAACTCGTCGGCAAAGGCGGCGCCTCGATCCTGGACGCCCGCCCCGCCCCGCGATTTCGCGGCGAAACGGCCGAGCCGCGCGCGGGCTTGCGCAGCGGCCACATGCCGGGCGCGCTGAGCACCCCCTCCGGTTCGCTGGTTGATGAACAAGGCCGACTGCGTTCGCGCGAGGACTTGGCCGCGATTTTCTCCTCCGCTGGCGCTGATCTTTCGCGCGCGCCGGCGTGCACGTGCGGCTCAGGCGTCACCGCCGCGATCATTGCGCTGGCGCTGGCGCGACTGGGGCGCTGGGATGCGGCGGTCTATGACGGCTCCTGGGCCGAATGGGGCGCGCAGGCCGATACGCCGGTGGCCACAGGCGCCTGATGACCAAGAAACCAATCGATCTCTCGAAACTCAGCGTGGAAACGCGCCTGGCGCTGGCTGGGCGCGATCACGAACGCTTCGAGCGCGCCGTGAACCCCGCCGTGCATCGCGCCACCACACTCGTGTTCGACGATCCAGACGATCTCTACGGCAAACCGCACAAAACCTATGCGCTTGAAGGCATGGCCGTGCAGGAAGCGCTGCGTGAGGCGCTGATTGCGGTGGAAGGCGGCGCTGGCGCGACGCTGGCGCCCTCGGGCCTCGGCGCATGCACGCTGGCGCTGCTGACCATGGCGAAGGCGGGCGGTGAGATGCTGGTCGCGGACAACGTCTACGGGCCCACCCGCCGCTTCTGCGACACGATGCTGACGCGCCTTGGCGTGCGCACAATTTATTTCGATCCGCGCATCGGCGCGGATATCGCCGCGCTGCTGAACGAGCGCACGTGCGGCGTGTTTCTGGAATCTCCAGGCTCGGGCACGTTTGAAATTTCCGACGTTCCGGCCATCACGGCTGCCGCGCGCGCCGTTGGCGCGTCCACCGCGATCGACAACACCTGGTCGGCGGGCGTGTTCTTCAAGCCGTTTGCGCACGGGATCGATCTCTCGGTCCAGGCGCTCACGAAATACCAAGCCGGCCATTCCGACGCGTTCATGGGGGCGGTGCTTTCAGCGACGCCGGCGTGGGAGACGCGCGTGCGCATGGCGTACAAACAATTGGGCTTCGGCGCGGCGCCGGATGACGCGTATCTGGTGCTGCGCGGCATGCGCACCATGGCGCTGCGACTCGAGCGTCAAAGCGCGTCGGCGCTGACGATCGCGCACTGGCTGGAAACGCACCCGCAGGTCGCGCGCGTCATTCATCCTGCGCTCGCAAGCCATCCCGATCATGCGCTTTGGGCGCGCGATTTCGCCGGCGCGTCCGGCTTGTTTGCGTTTGAGCTGCGCCCCGAAGCGAGCGGGCGCGTGCGCGGGATGCTCCAATCGCTCTCTCTGTTCGCCATGGGCTTTTCATGGGGCGGGTATGAAAGCTTGATCACGCCGATCAATGAGAACGTCACGCGCACGGCGTCGTCCTGGGCCCCGAAAGGCGAGACGATCCGCGTTTCGATCGGTCTGGAAAGCCCCCAAGACCTCATTAACGACCTTACGCAAGGGCTTGCGCGGCTCGCTTAATTCGCAGTTGCAAAAGACCGGCCGCGCGTTCGGTCCAACATTGATGTAGTAAATATTACATCGCCCGGCTTGCGCCTTTGAGGATGGCTCTAGTCTCCCCTTTTCTCCCTTCGGGAGTTCGTGCATAAGCATGGTTAACCAACCAAAAGGGGGTGGGAATCCATGGGTGTGGTGATCACGAGGCGCCAGCGCCTCACCTCCGGCGTCATCGCTGTTCTCGCTCTTGCGACAACGGCTGCTTGGTTCACCGAAGCGGATGCGCAACGACGCGGACAACCGGTCGCGGCGCTTGAGTGTCCGCGCGGAACCGTGCCGTCGGGGCGCACCTTCTCAGAAGCGACGCCGAACATTCAGCTTGCGCTGCAAACGCTCGCGCGCAGCGACGCAACCGCCCAGGACCTCGCGCTGGTGCGCGATAGCTGCCGGGGCAACCTGACCGACCGAAGCCGCCGCAACAACGTGGCGGCCTACGCCTGCGTCGCCGATGCGCAGACGCGGATCGCTAATCTCGATCGAAGCGAAGCGAACTATCGCGAGGCCTATTGCGCGAACCAAGCGGTTGCCGGTCTCGCCGGCAGTACGCCTGCGGCGGCGGACGCCAACCAGCGCCGGGGCGATATCCTGATGTCGATGCGCGAGATCAGCGGCGCGGGCAGCGAATTGGCCGCGCGCTATCTCAGCCAAGCTATCGACGATTATCGCGCCGCGCTGCGCACGCCCAACGCCGCCCGCCATTTTGCGCTGGGGCGCGCCTACATGGCGCAAAACACGCCCGCATCCACCGAGGCGGCGAACGAGCAAATTCGCCTTGGCGCGGCGGCCCAGCCCAATGGTCAAGCCGAAACACAGGCCGCCGTGCTCGCCATCGTGCAACTCGCCGGCGCAAACCCCGCACCCAGCGACGCCACGGCCTTGCTTGAGCGCGCCGTGCAGCTTGACCCGACGTCCGCGTCTGCGAACGCAGCACTTGGCTTGAACGTGGCGGCGTCGAACCCCGCGCGCGCGGCGCAATTGTTCAGAACCGCCATCGGCGGGCGCAACGACACCGCCGATTATGGCGACCGCAATTATCTCGCTGAAGCCAATTATTATCTGGCCCAGCAGGAAATCCGCGCCGGCAATTATTCGGCCGCGCTGGCGACCGGCCAGGCGGCGCTGCGCGCCGGCGGAGGCAGCAATCCCAAATACGGTCGCCTTGTGTGCCTCGCCTACATCGCGCGCGGCTGGACGTCGCAAACCGTAGATTCCACCGCTTGCGCGACTGACCGCACCAGCCCGCAGGGCGAGTTGCTGAACATGATGTATCTGTTGCGTCAGGCGCAGTATCTCAACTTTCGGGACGCGCAGGGGCGCGATGTCATCTTGCTGCGCACGCCTCAGCGCGATCAGCACCAGCTCCTGATGACTGAAGTTATCCGCTCCTACGATCGCGCCAACGTCGCGCTCGCGAACTGGACCGACGCGCAGCGCCGCGACGCGCTGAACGATTGGCCGGGCGCGGCGAACATTCCGGCCGAGCGCCGGGATATTCGCCAAATGCTCGAATTTGGCCGCTGGATTCTGGCGCACGAATGCCCAGGCGGCACGCGCCTGCCCGATTATATGGCCGATGACGCCAGCAGCGTGCGCGCTCGCGGGCGCGAGTTTTATCGTCTCTACAACGTCTCTGGTTGCAGGGCCAATTAAGGGGGCTTCGCCGGCTTCGCGCCGTGCGGCGGCGTATTGGATTAGGGAAGAAGGTGGGATCAAATGTCGATCGTAACGGGTGACGGCTCGCGCCGGATCGGGCCAAAGGTATTCGCGGACGTGCCGAGCGCCGCTGAGGTTTCATCAGTCCGCCGCAGCCGTAATTGGCTGGCGATCCTGTTGATCTTGTTTCTCGGTGCGCTGGCGGTAAGCGTCGCGGGTCTGATCTATTTCTCGCGCCAGGCGCAAGCCGTGCCGCAATTGCAAATCGACCACGCCAAGGTGATCGCCGATAAGGATCGCGAGATCGCGGACCTGCGCGTCGAACTGGGCAAGTACGGCGAATTCGGCAACGTCGTGCGTCTACAGACCGAAGCCGATGAGCACCGCACCGCGATCGCCAACCTCCTGGTCAGAAAGCCCGGGGCCGTGGTGGAGACGCGTAATTCATACTTCCAGCGCGAACGCCGTTGGCCGACCTTGCTGGACGACATGCAGCGCGGCCTGACCAACGAGATCGAAGGCGAGCGCGGCGTGCGCGGCCTCGCCGCAACGCACGCCGCGGTTGAGGCATGGCGCCCAGCGCCCGTGGCCACGCTGCCCAACCAACCGTAACCGCCGAAACGGCAGGCAAACTCAGGCTTTTCCTTCGGGAGTGTAGAAACACATGGCATTCAACCTTTCTCGCGGCGGCAGCGCCGATAAAAGCGGCGCGGTCAACGTGTTCCAATCGTTCGCGGTGGAGCAGAAATCGCAGTTCGATCTCGAGCGCCTGTCGGACAAATTCCGCCATCGCAACACCGGCTGGTCCATCCCGGAAGCGTTCCTTTGCATCCTGATTTCGGCGGCGATGGCCGATGGTCAGGTCAACGCGCAGGAAACGCAAACCATCCAATTGCTGGCCGGCCGCTCGCGCGCGCTCAGCGCGCTGTCGCCGGGCGACCTCGCGAACGCCAACAACGCCGTCAACGAGCGTATGGCCAATCGCCCCAACGCGCTTGAAGAAGCCTGCGCGACGCTGCCGGCAGACATGTGCCTGCCGATCTTCGCCCATTGCGTGGACATCATCCTGTCCGACGGCGAATTGCTGAGCAACGAGGCGCAATGGCTGCAGGCGCTGATCCCGCTGCTCGATCTGAACCCGGAAGAAGCGCGCCGCGTGATGGAAGTGCTGCTGCTGAAAGGCCAGTACTAACCCACGAACACGTCCCATGCATGAAAACGCGCGGGTTGCGCTCCAAGCGCCCCGCGCGTTTTTTTCCCTTGGGTCTGACGCTTTAGGGCCGCACAGCGCAGCCCACGTTTGTCTCGTCCGGATGGGTTTCAGCAATAATTTTCAGCGCTTCGGCGAACACGTCCGGATTCATGAGCTGCTGCAATTCGCAAACATTGAATTGCGCCACGCCGAACATGGAGACGTTGCGTCGCGCATCAGCCACCGCCGCGCGACGAGCGGCGGGCCTGTCAAAGCGCGCGTGGCGCGCGCTCAGGGCGCGCACCACTTCATTCCACGCGAACACGCCGGTTTGCTCCACGTTCGCCGCGTTCTGGTAGGCGGCGTCAAAATCGCCGTCGCGCAGATAGGCGAAGCTCACATTTTCGCCGGTGCCGCTGACCTGATTGGGCGATTGACCGAGCTGGCGGCGCAAGCGCATCGCCTCATGCAAGCAAGACAGCGCCAGCGCCATGCGCGCTGAGCCCTGCCCCGTTTCTGGGCTTGGGCACGCTTGGGCGGCGATGTCCAAGGCTTCGCGCATGCCCGGCGCGTCGTCCGGTATGGTCGCGCCCGAGATCAACGTGGTGCCGACGCCATGAAAGGCGTTCATCGCCAATGTCGTCTCGGTTTCGTCGCGCCCGCCATTGCTGGCCGCGGCGGTGGCGCTTTCGCGCAACGCGCGCGCGTAGCTGCCCAAGGCTTCGCTTGTGCGCCCGAGCTTGCGCTCGCATTGGGCGCGCCAATAAAGCGGCTGTGGGCTGAGTTGGCCTTGCTGCACGCTGGCGTCCACCGCTTCGAACACGCGCGCGCAGAGCTCGGGGCTGTAGCTGCGCCGTTCGGCGCTGGCGTCCTCGAAGCGCACGCGCGCAAGCCCCGCATTGGCCGTGGCCGCCAGCGCTGCGTCGCCGCGCGCGATTTCAAAGTGCATAAGCGCGCGATCAAGGCTCGGCGTCAGCGCCTCGCCGCCGGTTGGGATTGTCTCTCCGCGCACTTCATATTCGATTAGCGCCGAAACGCCGGCGAACAGCGCCCGCTCGGCGCGTGGGATGATTGGGATGTCGCGGGCGCCGAATTGCTCCAGCGCGCGCTGATCGGCCAAGGTCGCAGCTTGGCCAAGCAGCAAATATTTGCTCGCCGCCTCGCGCGCCATCGCGATGTTGGCGGGCGTTGCGGGCACTTCCGCGTCGGCGCCGGAGCGGCGAATCTCATCATAGGCGCGCCGGATCGCGCGCTCCTGCGTGGCGATGCGGCTGTTCTGGGCGGCGACGCTGCGGCGCGTATCGAACGCATTGCGCTGCAAGCGCTGGGTGGTCTCCGCCAGACTCTGTGAGACGACGTAGAGATAGACGCCAAGCGCCGCGCTCATCAAGCCCATAATCAGCAGCGTCACGAGGCCGGCATAGAGAATGCCGCGAAAACCGCGTTGTTCGCGCTCAATCAGATTAGCAAGATCTTCGTCCCCACGCGCCGTCATCGCTTCCCCCTCAGCAGACGTCTACATCACAACGCCCTTCACGATCTCGAGCCAAGCCGCGCGTTTTTCTTTGTCGGCGCATTTGATCTGGCCGAGGAATGTTTGAAACAATTTCACGCGCCGATGGCGCGCTGCGCAAAGCGTCCGCTCGATCGCATGCAGGCAATTCTGCGCGGCCCACCAGGAACTGAAGAACAGCATCGCCGCGCCGGCGAGCGGCGCGAGCACCTGGAACATCATGAATTGATCGCCCAGCGCCTCCACGCCCTCGGCGCCAAACACGCTGGCCAATTGCACGCCCACGATGACAAGCGCGCCGACAAGCGCCAGAAACGCCATCGCGAACATCACAAAGCACATCGTGCATTTGCGCCGATGCAAAGATTTCTCGCTCTCCAGGATTTCAGCGAGCGCTTCGATGTCATCTTGGTCTATGGAGGTCGCAATCATGACGCACCTGCGAAGAATGTGGGAGGTTACTCCCAGGTTAGCTGAGCGTCACGTCAAATCTGGCACGCGCACACGCGTGCCTCGGCAAGTTTGAAACAGATTGTTTTACAACGAGATAGAAACGGCGGCGCGCTGGCGACCCCGGCGTGACTCGAACACGCAACCGGCCGCTTAGAAGGCGGCTGCTCTATCCAGTTGAGCTACGGGGTCGTCCCTGGGGCTATTAGCACAAGCGCGCTCAGTGCGACCAAGGCTCGCGCCGTGCGAACGCGAAATTGTCGCCATAGGCGCGCGGGATGCGCTTCATGTCCGGGCGCTCGATCACCTGGTGCGGAATGGCGTGGGCCTGCGCGAAGGCAATGGCCTGCTCCTTGGTGTCAAAGTCGATACGCACCTGCCCGTTCGGATCGGCCGAACTCGTCCAGCCCATCAGCGCCTCGGTTCTCGGCGCGGCCGCGGCCTCGAACTCCAGGCGCCATTTCTTGGCGCCGGCCTTGCCCGATTGCATCGCGTTCTTTGCGGGACGATAGATTTTCGCCAGCATTTCCGTGCCTCTTCTCACGCCCTCGCTACACGGGCGCGCCAGATATGAAAAGGGCGGCCGTTGGCCGCCCTCCCCATGATGCTGTGATCGAGCTAGTTCAGCGCGTCTTTCAGCGCCTTGCCAGGACGGAAGCGCGCCTTCTTGCCGGCAGGCACGGGCACCTCTTCCTTCGTCTGCGGATTGCGCGCCATGCGCGCGGCAGTTTCCTTCACCTCGAACACGCCGAAGGCTGGCAGACGAATGTCGTCGCCGCGCTTGAGCGCGTCCGTAATGGCTTCGAACACCGCGTTGACGATTTCCTCGGCCCTCATTTTTGGTTCGCCGATGCGCTCTGCGATGTCGGCGACCAATTCTGCTTTGTTCATTCTGACCCCCGCGTTGGTTTGCGTGTGAAGCATAAAGCGCTGTTCTGGCGCGTCCGTGCACGCCTACCGTGTGGAAGGCTAGGGGTATTCCTGCCTCAAGCGCAAGCTTTATAAGGGAAAACGCGCGCCCTAATGGGGGCGCGCGCCTTCGCGATCATCGCCGCCAGCCGCCGCACGGCCAGCCGCCAGTTCGTCTTCCTCGGTCCATTCGATCGGGGTCAGGGTTCCCGCCAATGCTTTGGCGAGCACCTCGTCCACCGTCGACACCGGAACGATGTCCAGGCCCGACTTCACGTTTTCCGGGATGTCGGCCAAGTCCTTTTCATTATCCTTAGGGATCAGCACCGTGCGGATGCCCCCGCGCAGCGCGGCCAGGAGCTTCTCCTTCAGCCCGCCGATCGGCAGGACGCGCCCGCGCAGCGTGATCTCGCCGGTCATCGCCACGTCCTTGCGGATGGGCACGCCGGTCAGCACCGAAACGATCGCCGTCGCCATCGCCACACCGGCCGAAGGGCCGTCCTTAGGGGTCGCCCCCTCAGGCACGTGGACGTGGATATCGCGCTGGCGGAACATTGGCGGCTTCACGCCGAACTGGATCGAACGCGAGCGCACGTACGAAGACGCCGCCGAGATCGATTCCTTCATGACGTCGCGCAAGTTGCCAGTGACGGTCATCGCGCCCTTGCCCGGCATAGACACGGCTTCGATGGTCAAGAGATCGCCGCCCACCTCGGTCCACGCAAGGCCGGTGACGACGCCGACGCGATCTTCAAGCTCGGTTTCGCCGTAGCGATATTTCCAGACGCCCGCATAATCGGGCAGGTTCTTTTCGGTGACGTGCACCGAGCTGTTCTTTTTCTGCTCGATCTCACGCACCGCCTTGCGCGCCAGGTTGGACAGCTCGCGCTCCAAACTGCGTACGCCCGCTTCGCGCGTGTAACGGCGCACGAGGTCGCGGATCGCGCCGTCCGAGACCGAAAACTCCTTCGGCTTGAGCGCGTTCAGCTCCAATTGCTTGGGCAGCAAATGGCGCTTGGCGATCTCGACCTTCTCATCCTCGGTGTAGCCGGGGATGCGGATGATCTCCATGCGGTCCAGCAAAGGCTGGGGCATGTTGAGGCTGTTGGCCGTGGTGATGAACAACACGTCGGAGAGATCGTAATCCACTTCGAGATAGTGGTCGTTGAACGTGTTGTTCTGTTCGGGATCGAGCACCTCAAGCAGCGCCGCCGCCGGATCGCCGCGATAATCGGCGCCCAGCTTGTCGATCTCGTCCAGCAAGAACAGGGGATTGCCGCTCTTGGCTTTCTTCATCGACTGGATGATGCGCCCC
>CAZWQS010000090.1:0-11374 GCA_964635925.1 uncultured Terricaulis sp.
CGCGAAGGCGCTCAGCCACGAGCCGAAAATCCTGTTTCTCGACGAGCCCACCGCCGGCGTCGATGTGGAGCTGCGCCAGGATATGTGGGCCATGGTGCGCACGCTGCGCGAGCAGGGCGTCACCATCATCCTCACCACCCATTATATCGAGGAAGCCGAGGAGATGGCCGACCGGGTCGGCGTCATCAACAAAGGCGAACTCATCCTGGTGGAAGAAAAAAACATGCTGATGCGCAAGCTCGGCAAGAAGCAGCTCACGCTCGATCTGCCGGCGCCGCTCGCGGCCGTGCCCGAGGGGCTGAACGGCTACAAGCTCGAACTCGCCGGCGAGGGCCGCCAGCTCGTCTACAGTTTCGACGCCCAGGCCGACGACACCGGCATTCCCGGCCTCTTGAAGCGCCTCGCCGAACTCGGCGTCGATTTCAAGGATTTGCACACCGAGCAATCCTCGCTCGAAGACATCTTCGTTTCCCTGGTGAAGCGCTCATGAATTTCCACGCCGTCCAAGCCATCTACAAATTCGAGATGTCGCGCTGGCTGCGCACGATCGGGCAGAGCTTGTTCTCTCCGGTGCTGTCGACATCGCTTTATTTCATCGTGTTCGGCTCCGCGATCGGCTCGCGCATGGTCGATATCGGCGGGGTGAGCTACGGCGCTTACATCGTGCCGGGCCTGATGATGCTGACGATCCTGCTCGAAAGCGACTCCAACGCCTCATTTGGCATCTACATGCCGCGCTTGGCCGGCACGATCTACGAATTGCTCTCCGCGCCCGTGGCGCCGCTTGAGGCGGTGATGGGATATGTGGGCGCCGCGGCCACCAAGTCTGTCGTGATCGGCCTTGTGATCTTGGCCACCGCGCGGCTTTTTGTGCCGTTCGAGATCGCGCACCCGGTGCTCGCGCTGCTCTTCCTTGTGCTGATCGCTGTGTCGTTCTGCTTGTTCGGCTTTCTGCTGGGCCTCTTGGCGGATGGCTTCGAGCGGCTGCAGATTGTGCCGATGCTGGTGCTGACGCCGCTCACCTTCCTGGGCGGCACATTCTATTCGATCGACATGCTGCCCGAGTTCTGGCGCAACGTGACTTTGTTCAACCCGATCGTTTATCTCATCAGCGGCTTCCGCTGGTGCTTCTACGGCGAAGCCGCTGCGGACGTGAGCATCGGCGTCAGCCTCGCGGCGGTGAGCATCTTCCTGCTGATCTGTTTCAGCGCCGTCTATTGGATTTTCAAAACCGGGTATCGGCTGAAGAACTGACGCATGCACGAACAGCAACGTCCTGGCCTCGTAGACCTGATGGCGAGCGTTGGCTTTCTGCTGCTGCGCTGGGGCGTGTTGGAGCAGGGGCTTCATCGCACGGTGCAAGCGCTCGGCGGAAATCCGCAAGGTGAACTTTTCGGCGAAGTCCTTTCGCTTTGGCGCGATCTTCAGCGCGACGATTTGGACCGCGTCCGGCGCATTGAGATGGAATTGAAGCCGGTCCAAAAGCTGCGCAATTTGGTGGCGCACGGCATAAACGGGGCGTCGGCTGACTACGCGAAGCACTCTGAACCGGTGCTGTTTTGCATTTCAAAGGATGGGGACAAGGTACGGGTCGCTCTCTCCGAACTCCAAGGCGCGATCCGCACGCTTGAACGGCTCGGGGGCAACTTTGCACTGCCCCCCAGCGATTCAGGCGCTCATGCCTAACGCGCGTTGACCACTTTTTCGCCTGTTTCGCCGGGATCAAACCGCACGGCCTCTTCGTTATCCACAGTGAAAGGCCAAGCAGATGGGACAGTCAATCGAATGGGCGATGCGCGCGCGGGCGCAGGAGGAGGGCTTCCCGCTGCGCGGGGCGGCCGGCCTTGCCGCGCCTGACGAGACCGAGCGCAAGCATATCGGCGCCATCCTGCGCCGCATGGGGCTTATCGTTCACGAAACCGGCAGCGGCGCGGCGCTCGGGTTCATCGCCGCGCAGGTGCGCCTGCGCGTGGCGGTGGTGAACCTCATGCTGCGCGACGCCAAGGCGCTTGTGCTGATCCGCCAATTGCGCCGCGCCTGCCCGGACCTGCGCATCGTCGCCGTGATGCCCGCCCATGCGGACGCGGCCTCTGCGGCCCTCGAACTTGCCCGTGTCGCCGGCGCGGACGCGGCGCTGCAAGCGCCCGTCGCGCCAACCGCTCTGGCGCGCGCGCTGACTGAGCCGCGCCGCCCGGCGCCGCAGCCGTTTGAGTTTGGGGACGTGTCGCTCCAATAGGGCTCAGCTATCGCCTAACTCGCGCAGCTTCTTTTGCAAGGAGAGCCGGTCCAGTGCGGCGATCGGCAGTTCGACAAAGATGCTGATGCGATTGAACAGCCGCCCGTAGACGTCCGCGAATGCTGTCGCGATCTCGACTTCGGGGCCTTGCACGGCGGCGGGGTCGGGCAGCCCCCAATGCGCCGTCATTGGCTGGCCCGGCCAAACCGGACAGGTCTCGCCAGCCGCGTTGTCGCAAACGGTGAAAACGAAATCGAGATCCGGCGCGCCGAGCGCGGCGAACTCGTCCCAACTCTTTGAACGGAAATCTCCAGTCGCATAGTCTAGGCGTTTCAGCAGCGCCAATACATGCGGGTTTACATTGCCAAGCGGGCGCGACCCCGCCGAATAGGCGTTGAACTTGCCTGCGCCAAGCCGCGCCAGAATGGCCTCCGCCAGGATCGAACGCGCCGAATTGCCCGTGCAGAGAAACAGGACGTTATGCAAACGTTGGCGCGTCATACGATGGCTGTGCGCTCGCGCGGGCCGCAACAGGCGCCAGGCTTGGTGGCGGCGTGCGATTCAGGCGCCGCGCTTTCAACGCCGCCGCCGTAGGTCGTGGATTCGCCCGTGGTGTGAAACGTCTCCCACGACACGCCCTGCGGATCGTCAACCCAGGTCTTCTCGGATTTGGCGTAGCAGCAGGTCGTGGCCCCTTCCTCGAAGATCGGCGCGTCGGCCTGCTTTAGGCGCGCATAGATTTCCTGCAGTTCGTCGGCGGTTTCGGCTTGTATCCCCAGATGGCGCACGCCGGTGTTTTCCGCACGCAGCGAAATCGCGAAATTCACGCGCGGATCGTCAAGCATCCACTTGGCGTAGTCGGTTTTTCGTACGATCGGCTCGGCGGCGAACAGCGTGGAATAGAATTGGATGGATTGATCCAGGTCGTTCACTCCAACGTGGACGTGCAGGCGTTTCATGATGCTTTCCTTTTTTTGGGAGACGCTGTGGCGGCGGCGCAGGCGACGCCGCCACAGCAATTCTCGGTGAGAAAGCCGACAAGGGCGTTCATGGCCTTGAAGTCGGCCGAATAGATTAGCGAGCGGCTTTCGCGACGCTGCACGATCAAGCCGGCGCGCGTCAGGTGCGCGAGATGGAACGAAAGTGACGAGGCCGGAAGGGCCAGCGCATCCGCGATTGCGCCGGCTGGTTGCCCCTCTGGCCCCGCCTGCACAAGCAGACGAAACACGTCGAGCCGGTGTTCGTTGGCGAGCGCGCTGAGCGCCTCGATAACGGCAATCTGATTCATTTCGACATTTCTAGTATCATAGAAATATTGAGCGGGCAAGGCGCCGCCCAAGCGTGCCCCCGGTCACAGCGCGCCGGCCACGGCCAGCCCATCTTCTCCTCATCAAGCAGGAGCAAGACCGATGACCGCCAAGTTCGCCAGCCTCTTCATCGCCGCCTTGGTTATGGCGCCCGTGATGTTCGCCACGCTGAACCAAGCCGCGCAGATGGTCGCCTAAGCCCCGCACGGATTTCACAGAGAGCGCCGAGATGACCAAATTTTACGCCCTGATCGCCGCCTGCGCCGTGTTCACCCCGATGGCGCTCGCTGCTTTGTCGCAAGCCGCCCAAATCGTCGCGTAGCTCCCCCGACGAGATATAGCGGTCCAAGCGGCGCGGAAGCGAAAGCTTCCGCGCCTTTCTCTTGTGTTCCTGACGCCGCGCTGACGGCCCACGTGCGAGGCGCGTCAGCGCGGCTGTGGCACATCTCCATTCAACCCGGCTGCTGGGCCGGCCAGAAACAACCAAGAAGGAAATATCGCATGTTCACCGCCAATCGCGTCGTCGCGGCGACGTCCGCCGTCGCTCTGCTCGCCGCCGCGCCCATCGCCGCCGCCCAGCAGCAAGCGCAAAACGCCCAGCGCCTCAGCGTGTCGCAGATCGATCAGCGCCTCGCCGCCCAGGGCTTTCGCGTGATCGAGATTGAATGGGATGACGGCAAATACGAGGTCACCGCGTTCAACGCGCAAAACCAGTGCCGCGAGTTGGACGTCAATCCCGCCAACGCCGAAATCCAGCGCAATCGCGCCGACGACGATTGCCACGACGACGACCGCCGCCGTCGCTAACCTTCGTCATTCCGGGGCTTCGCGCAGCGAGACCCCGGAATGACGAACCTCTCGCGCCCGCGCGCGCTGCGCGCTACATCCGGTCTATGTTGCTGTTCACGCACGCCGCCATGCTGGGCCACGACCCCACGCCCGGCCATCCCGAAAGCCCCGCGCGCTTGGCCGCCGTGCTTGACGCGCTTTCCGCTTTCGAGTTGGAGCGCCGCGAAGCGCCGGAAGCGGCGCGCGAGGCGATCGAGCGCGTGCATCCGCCCGGTTATGTCGATGCGCTGCACGCCGCCTTTCGCGAGGCCGCGCATGCGCGCGTGCCGCTTGACCCCGACACCACCATCGCGCCTGGTTCGCAGGAGGCGATCTACCGCGCCGCCGGCGCGTGCGTGGCTGCGGTGGATGCGGTGATGGCGGGCGAGGATGAGATGGCGTTCTGCGCCGTGCGCCCGCCTGGCCACCACGCCGAACCAATGTCGCCGATGGGCTTTTGCGTGTTCAACAATGTGGCGATCGCGGCGCTGCACGCGCTGGAGGCGCACGGGCTCTCGCGCGTCGCCGTGATCGATTTCGACGTGCACCACGGCAACGGCACGCAAAGCGTTGCGGAGAAAGACGCGCGCGTGTTGTTCGCGTCCACGCATCAATCGCCGCTCTATCCCGGCACGGGCGCGGCGCGCGAAACCGGCGTCGCCGGCAACGTGGTCAACGCGCCCTTGCCGCCCGGCGCAGACGGCCAAGCATGGCGCGCGGCGATGGAGGCGCGCGTGCTGCCCGCACTCGATGCGTTCGCGCCCGAATTGATTCTCGTTTCCGCCGGATTTGACGCCCATGAAGCCGACCCGCTCGCGCAAATGGCGCTTGCCGATGAGGACTTCGCCTGGGCGGGGCGGCGCTTGCGGGAAAGCGCATTACAGCACTGTCAGGGCAAGCTTGTTTCGACCTTGGAGGGCGGGTACGACTTGCGCGCGCTCGCCCGATCCGCCGCGGCTTATCTGGGCGCGTTGCAGCACGGCTAGTGACCCGCTCACGGGGAGGGGGGCGAACGGCCGCGCAAAGGGTCAGAATGACGACGACCATGGCGCCCAACGAGACGCTAGATCGCCGTGCGGCCGCGCGAACCGGCGCGATTGTGATCGCACGCCACGGCCGGCCAAATTGCGACCGCAAGGTGCGCATTGATCAGCATGGCTACCGTCTCTGGTGGGCCGATTATGACCGCGCGGGCCTGCACCCGGACGAGCGCCCGCCCGCGGCCCTGTTGGCGCACGCCGAAACCAGCGACATCATCTTCGCCTCCACCTTGCCGCGCGCGATCAAAACCGCCGAGGCGGTGGCGGGCGGGCGCGAGGTGATCACCGATCCCGTTTTCGTCGAGGCGCCGCTGCCGCCGCCGCCGGTGTGGGGCAAGCGCAGCCCGCGCGCCTGGGGCGTGCTGGCGCGCGCGGCCTGGTGGGCCGGCCGCGCCGAGGAAGGCGAAAACCGCGCCCAGGCCGAACTCCGCGCCGAAGCCGCCGTCGCCACGCTTACCGCCCAGGCGCTGCGCGGGCAGAACGTGCTGCTCTGCGCGCACGGCTGGTTCAACCGCATGATGCGCCCGATCCTGCGCGCCCAAGGCTGGCGTGAGGTGGAAAACGGCGGCGATTCCTACTGGTCTTACCGCCGATACGAGAAAGTGAAATGAGGGATTGGGGATTAGGGATTAGGGATTAGGGATTGGGAACAAATTTCCGCCGTTTCCTAATCCCCAATCCCTATTCCCCAATCCCATCCAACCCCATACTTTGACATCCATGAGCACTGAAGCCCGCGATCCCGCCCAGCTCTCCTTCGAGGAGTCCTTGGCCGAGTTGGAGAAAATCGTCGCCCATCTGGAGCGCGGCGATGTTCCGCTCGCGGATTCGATTCGCATCTATAAGCGCGGCGCCGCGCTCAAGGCGCGCTGCGAGGGCCAGTTGAAAGAGGCCCAACTCGAAGTCGATCAAATCGTCATGGGGCCGGATGGGCCTCGCGCAGAACCCGCAAAGATCGGGCAATAGGGAAGAGACAAAACCAAATGGCCGACGACCCGCAAAACAATGCGCGCCTGCCGCTCATTTCGTTCGATGATTTCCTGAAGGTGGATATCCGCCTTGGCACCATCGTGGACGTGAAGGTGTTTGAGGAGGCCAAGAAGGCCGCCTATCAGCTCTGGATCGATTTCGGCGATCCGCTCGGCGTGAAAAAATCCTCCGCGCAAGTCACCCAGAATTACGATATCGGCGAATTGCTGGGCCGGCGCGTCGCCGCCGTCGTGAATTTCGAGCCGAAGCAGATCGGCAAATTCATGAGCGAGGTGCTGTGCCTCGGCTTTCCCGATCGCAACGGCAATGTCGTGCTGCTCAACATCGACCGTCCCGCGCTGCAAGGCGGGCGGCTGTATTGAGCGCAAGTTCGAGCTGAAACGTGAAGGGCGCGGATTGCTCCGCGCCCTTTTGTTTTAGTTCGTCGGGGGCGTCAGCTCTTCCGCAGGCGGAACTGGCTCGGGCGTCGGCTCGGGCTCAGCCGCCGGCTCGGGTTCGGGCGAAAGCGGCACGGGGCCGCTGGTTGAGCCTGGCGGAACCAGGTCGGGATCGATCGGCTGAACCGGATTGAGCGCTTCCGGCGAAAGCGCCTCGCCGGTCTCAACTTCCGGCGGCGCTGCGGGCTGGGCGCGCAGTTCAGCGATGCGTCCGCGCGCGGCGAGCTGATTGTCGCCATCGGGGAAATCCGCGAGATACGCTTCAAGCGCCTCGATCGTGCCCGCGCTGCGCGCGGCGGCGTAACGGCTGGCCTCCAGATCATCGAGCGCGGCTTGCGCCTCGCCCCGCAGGACGCCCGGCTCGCCGTCGAGGAAGGCGCGCAGGTCTTGGGGATCGTTGCGATCCACAGCTTCCCACGCCGCTTGCGCGCCGCCCTGCGATTGGCTCCAGAAATAATAGCCGCCGCCGCCGCCGATCGCGACGACAAGGAAGGTCACGATGCCGATCAGCGCCATGTTGGGGCCGCCGCTTTTCTCCCCCGCGTCCGGCGCGGGGCGCGGCGGGGGCGGAGGCGGCGCCGCGGCGCGTGTTGGTTGTGGTTGTGGCGGAGGTGTCTCGGCGGCTGGGCGAGGGGCTTGCGGCGCGGCGGCCGGGCGCGGCGCGGCGGCTTGCGGCTCGACGCGGCCGGGCTGGAAGAAGCCCGAAGGCGGGCGCGGCGGGGGCGGGGGCAGCGGCCCAAGCCCGGCCTTTTCCGCCACCAGATTGGCGAGTTGGCGCCAGGCGGGGAAATCGTCTTCACCGCGCCAGCCGGTCAAATCGACCCAATCCTCGCCGCGAAAATCCGCCGGCGGCTGAACGCTCTGCATGCACGCATGCACCAGCTTGCTCTTGCCGCGCGCGACCGCGACATCGCCGCTCACGCCTTCGTCCGCGATCGAACGCGGTGACCAGAGCGCGATCGCCAGCGCGGCGTTTTTCACCGCGCCTTGCCGCTCTTCGCCGGCGGCTTTCTCGATCACCGGGGTGAGATTGGCCGCGCGGAGCTTTTCGCCGAGTGCGCGGGCAGGCAGCGCATCGTCCGCGGCGTGAATGATCACCACCGATGGCATGGAGAATTCCTCACTGTTTCAACCCCCAAGCGCGCCGCGCCCGGACCAGGCGGCTGTTCGAGCCCCCGGGGCGCAGGGCCGCCCTTATCCCCATGATGCCCGAAAGCGCCGCCGCTTGGGAAGCCTCGCGCCCAGCGCGGGGCGCAGTTTCCGCGTCTGGGTGTAGGCGCGCCGGCGCCGCTCTGCTAACGCAGCGCCCCGGAGCTTGTTATGTCGAACTTGGACGCCGCCCTGAAAGACGCCGCCGAGCGCGTGAACGTCGCGCTCGATGCGCTGCTGCCGCGCGAGCAGGGCCCCGAGGGGCGTCTCATGGCGGCCATGCGCTATGCGGCGCTGGGCGGAGGCAAAAGGCTGCGCCCGTTCTTCACGCTCGAATCCGGGCGGCTGTTCGATGCGGACGACGGCCAGCTTCTGCGCACCGCGTGCGCCATCGAATGCGTGCACACGTATTCGCTGATCCACGACGATCTGCCGTGCATGGACGATGACGATTTGCGCCGCGGGCGCCCCACGTTGCACCGCGCCTACGATGAGGCCACCGCGGTGCTTGCTGGTGATGCGCTGCTGACCTTTGCGTTCGAGATCTTGGCCGATCCGGCCACGCACTCTGATCCGCAGATGCGTTGCAAACTCATCATGGCGATGGCCAAGGCGTCGGGCGCGCACGGCATGGTGGCGGGGCAGGCGGCCGACATGGCCGGCGCCGATATCGGCTCGGACCTCATCGCGGTCACGCGCATGAACCGCTTGAAGACCGGCGCCTTGATCAATTTCGCGGTGGAGGCCGGCGCCATGATCGGCTGCGCCAGTGAAGCCGAGCGCACCGGGCTTTTCCGCTACGCGCACGATATCGGCCTGGCGTTCCAGATGGTGGACGATCTGCTCGACGCCGAAGGCGTGGCGCGCGACACCGGCAAGGCGGTCGGCAAGGATCGCGCGCGCGGCAAGGTGAATTTCGTCACCGTAATGGGCGTGCCGGCCACGCGTGAGCGCGTCGGCATGCTGGCGGCCCAGGCCAAGAAGCACCTTTCGATCTTCGGCCCGCGTGCGCGGGTTTTGCTTGAAGCGGTCGATTTCATCGTCGAGCGGCGCCATTGAGTGCGACGTCGGGTTGTCGCTTAGCGCCAGCCTGTCCTCAACTTGGGGAACTTTAATCGCGCGTTTGATGCAGGCCGTTCCGCCGCAGGGGATTTGGGCGTAAACCGCGCCCCATGACCCAAGCGGCGCTCTCCAGCCGGCGGGCGGACGTCGATGCGCTGCGCGCTTTCGCGCTGCTGCTGCTGATCGTCTACCACATGCTGCTGATCTACACGGGCCGCGAGTTCTGGCGCGTCAACAGCTCGTATCACGGCTATTGGGCCGATTATCTGCTGAACGCGCTAACGCCCTGGCGCATGGGGTTGGTGTTTTTCATCGGCGGCGTCGCCGTGCGTTTCATGCTGGCGCGCGCCAAGCTTGGCGAATTTGTCGCCGAGCGCGCCTCCAAACTCTTGGTCGCGTTTGTTTTCGCCGTCGTGGTGCTTATCCCTCCACAGCGCTTCGTGCGGCTGGAGGAAATGGGCGCGACCGAGAGCCCAAGCTACATCACCTATTTCACCGAGAGCGCCGCCCACGTGGTGCACGCCTTCGGGATTGAGGGGCCAGACCTCGCGCACGCTTGGTTCTTGCCGTATCTGTTTTTGTATTCCGTGTTGGCCGCATTGGCGTTGCGGTACGCGCCGCGTGCGATGGGGGCGCTGCAAAGCGCGATCGAGCGCGCGCCGCTGTGGGCGACGCTGGCGGGCGTGCTGGCGCTGTTTGCATTCACCGCGGCTTACGTGTTTCCGCGCGTGCCGGTGTCTGGTCTTTTGCTGGCGGATTTCGGCGCGCACATCCGCTTCATGCCGATGTTCTTCCTGGGCGTGCTGTTGGGGCGTTCGGCTGTTTTTATCACCAAGCTTGACCGCGCCAAGGTGATCGTCTGGGTCGCCGCGGCGCTCGCGTTCGCGCTCTCGAGCGTTTTGCTGTGGCTGCATCTGCACGAATACATCGCCGCACAGGAAATCTGGCTGCTTGCGCGCGGGAGCTACGGGGCGCTGATGCTGTTTTCGGTGCTGGCCTTCGGGCAATGGGCGCTTAATCGGCCCTCGCCGTTTCTGGACTACGCCTCGGATGCGATCCTGCCGATCTACCTGATGCACCAAACCTTCCTGGTCGTGGTGGGTGACCTCATTATCCGCCAACACCTTGGCTTGCCGTTTGAGGCGGCGCTGCTGTTTGCATCCGCCATCTTCTTGCCGTTGATCATCTACCATGTGCTGGTGCGGCGCACGCCGATCCTGCGCGTGCTGTTTGGGTTGCGACCGAAACTGAAGGCGAAAGACGCCGCGCGCGCCGCGCCCGCCTCGTTCGCCGCCGCCGCGTCGGCGTCCGAAGCCGCCAAGGGCGCGACCTCGATCTGAGCGCGCCCGGTCGCCCGGTTTCCTCCGCCATGTGCGACCTTGCCGCATGAAAAGTGCTAGAAAATTCCTTGTTCCTGGCGCCTTCGGGCGTCGATTATAGGGGCGAACGGGGCTAGCTTTCAGGGCGCGCCCGGACCAGAGAGGCTGAATGGCCCCCCAGACCCCCTTGCTCGACACCGTTAAGTTCCCCGCCGACCTGCGCGCGCTGCCTGAGAGTCAGTTGCGCCAATTGGCCGACGAGGTGCGGGCCGAAACCATCAGCGCCGTCAGCCAAACCGGGGGCCACCTGGGCGCGGGGCTCGGCGTGGTCGAACTCACGGTGGCGCTGCACTACGTGTTCAACACGCCCAAGGACGTGTTGATCTGGGACGTCGGCCACCAGGCGTATCCGCACAAAATCCTCACCGGCCGGCGCGACCGCATCCGCACGCTGCGCCAGGGGCAGGGCCTCTCCGGTTTCACCAAGCGCGCCGAGAGCGCGTACGATCCCTTCGGCGCCGCGCACGCGGCCACCTCGATCTCCGCCGCGCTCGGCTTCTGCGCCGGGCGCGATCAGCGCGGGGAGGATAATCACGTTATCGCCGTGATCGGCGACGGCGCGATGAGCGCGGGCATGGCCTACGAGGCCATGAACAACGCCGCCGAATGCACCAAGCGGCTCATCGTGATCCTGAACGACAACGATATGAGCATCGCGCCCCCGGTCGGCGGCATGAGCTCGTATCTCGGTCGCCTCGCGGCGACGAAAACCTATCGCGCGCTGCGCCGCGCCGCCAAGAACGTCGCCGAGCATCTGCCCGCGCCGATCCATGATGTAGCGAAGAAGGCGGAGGAATTCTCCCGCACGCTGGTCACCGGCGGCACCTTCTTTGAAGAGCTTGGCTTCTATTATCTCGGCCCGTTCGACGGGCATGACGTGGACGGCCTCGTCTCCATCCTGAAGAACGCCAAGGACATCGACGGCAAGCCGGTGCTCGTCCACGTC
>CAZWQS010000091.1:0-11235 GCA_964635925.1 uncultured Terricaulis sp.
TTTGTTGCCCTAACATAAATCACTTTTGACCAGATTGTCCCTGCCATATTATACGTTGTGCGCTGCGAATAAGCGCTGGCGCCGGCCAGGATCAGCTTCGGCTTTTCGCGCCGCGCGATTTCGGCCACTTGATCATAATCGATCAGGTGATCGTCCTGGCGCACGGTGTAGGCCACGGGCTGAAACCATTTGCCGGAGAAATTCGCCGGCGCGCCGTGCGTTAAGTGCCCGCCCGCGCTCAAATCCATGCCGAGGAATTTGTCGCCCGGCTGCAAGAGCGCGAAGAACACCGCCTGGTTCGCGTTCGCGCCCGAGTGCGGCTGCACATTGGCGAATTTGCAATCGAACAAGCGCTTGGCGCGCTCGATGGCGAGGCGTTCGACCTCATCGACATATTCGCACCCGCCATAATAGCGCCGGCCCGGATAGCCTTCGGCGTATTTGTTCGTCAGCACCGAGCCCTGCGCTTCCAGCACCGCGCGCGAGACGATGTTCTCCGACGCGATCAACTCGATCTGCGCCTGCTGGCGCCCGAGTTCCGCTTTGATCGCGCCGAACACATCGCCGTCGGCCTCCGCCAGCGACGTTGCAAAGAAACGGTCGCGCTCGCCTGCGCGTCCGGCTGGCTGGGTCATTCAAACGCCTCGCTGGTCCAAGGATGGAGATTCTGTGCGCGCAACATAGGGGCGCGGGCGCGCGCAGGCAAAGCAGCGATTTCCCTAACGGCAGACAAGTTTCAACTTGCGCCTTACTTGAGGCGATACAGCCCTTTGCAAGTATTTATTGCTTTCTCGTAGGATTACGCGTTATATCCGGCGTTGAGGGCATTGTATTCGCTGGGAAAAAGGCTGCGCAATGCGAGATGAAGACGATGAAGGCGGCGCCCCTCAAGGAGAGGCGCTGCGCATGACCGCGGACATCGTCGCCTCCTTCCTCCGGAACAACAAAGTCTCCCAGGACGAGCTGACAGATCTGATCCGTTCGGTGCACCGCACCATCGCCGGCCTGTCGGACGCGGCGCCCGAGAAGCCCGAGGAGCGGCCCAAGCCCGCCGTGCCGGTCGGCAAGTCGATCCACCACGATTATCTCGTGTGCCTGGAGGACGGCAAAAAGCTGAAAATGCTGAAGCGCTATCTGCGCTCCACCTATTCGATGTCGCCCGACGAGTATCGCAAACGCTGGGGCCTGCCGGCGGATTATCCGATGGTCGCGCCCGCCTACGCGGCGCGCCGCAGCGAGTTCGCCAAGCGCATCGGCCTTGGCAAAGGCGTACGCCGGAAAGACTAGACCAGCTTGCCCGGCCCTGGATCGGGCGGCGCCTCGCCCTCGCCCGATCCCGCCAGCACGCGCTCAAGCTTTTTCAGCGCCAGCGTGCGCACGTCCGCAAGCGCCGCATGCGCGGGCGCGATCACCACGACCTCGACGCCGCTTTCAGCATCGATGGCCGCCACGCGCTGCGTGTCGCCTAGCCGTACAATTTCAAAGATGACTTCACGCTCGCCTTCGCCGCTCACGCCGGCGTCACGTGCACCGGGCACTTGGCCCACACGGCCTTCAGCGACGCGATCAATTGATCCATCAGCGCATCGTCGTGGAACGGGCTCGGCGTGATGCGCAGCCGCTCGGTGCCGACCGGCACCGTGGGGTAATTGATCGGCTGCACGTAGATGCCGTGCTCATAGAGCAGAATGTCGGAAATCTTCTTGCAGCGCGCGGCATCGCCCACCAGCACCGGCACGATATGCGTGGTGCTTTCCGACATCACTGGAATGCCCGCCTCGCGCAAGAGCGCCTTCAGCCGCTCGGCGCGTTCTTGCAGGCGATCACGCAAATGCGGGCATTCGCGCACGATGCGCACGCTCTCCAGCGCCGCCGCCGCGATCGAGGGCGCCAGCGAGGTGGTGAAGATAAAGCCCGAGGCGGAGGAGCGGATCGCGTCGATCGCCACGGCCGGCCCGGTCACGTAGCCGCCCATTGTGCCAAACGCCTTGGCCAGCGTGCCCTCTATGAAATCGACCCGGTGCATCACCCCGTCGCGCTCGGCCACGCCCCCGCCGGTGGGGCCGTAAAGGCCCACGCCATGCACCTCGTCCAAATACGTCATCGCGCCATAGGCTTGCGCGATGTCGCAAATCGCTTCGATCGGGGCGGTGTCGCCGTCCATCGAATAGACGCTCTCGAACGCGATCAGCTTCGGCGCGTGCGCCGGCGCTTCGTTGATCAGCGCTTCCAGGTGCTGCAAATCGTTGTGTCGGAACACGCGCCGCTCGCACTTGGCGCGGCGGATGCCTTCGATCATCGAGGCGTGGTTTTGCTCGTCGGAGAAAATCCAAAGATCAGGAAACAGCTTCGCCAGCGTCGAGAGCGTCGCGTCGTTCGAGACATAGCCCGACGTGAACAGCAGCGCGCCTTCCTTGCCGTGCAGCTTGGCCAGCTCTTGCTCGAGATCGACGTGGTAGCTCGTGGTGCCGGAAATATTGCGCGTGCCGCCCGCGCCCGCGCCAACGCGATCAAGCGCGGCATGCGCCGCATCGAGCACTTCGGGGCTTTGGCCCTGGCCCAGATAATCGTTGGAGCACCACACCACGATGTCGCGGTGCTGACCCTCGTCCAGCCGCAAGCGCGCATGGGGAAAACGACCGCGCTCGCGCATGATATCGGCGAACACGCGATAGCGCCCCTCGTCACGGATTTTCGCGACGGCGCCTTCAAACACCTGACGGTCTTCTTGTCTCACCACGGTCTCCGGGTCGGCCAACCCTCGTTCGCGCACCGTATATGCTAGATGGGCAGAACAAAGTAACTGGGACTTGAACGCGCACAAAGCGCCCTTAATTGCGAACGGTTCGCATGAGCTATTCTGGACGATACCCTGCCGCGCGCCCGCGGCGTTTGCGCCAAGCCGATTGGGTGCGCCGCCTGACGCGCGAGCACCGGCTTTCGGCTGACGATCTGATCTGGGCGCTGGTTGTGCATGACGGAAGCGACGCGGAAATCCCCGTCGCCTCCATGCCCGGCGCGCCGCGCCTTTCGGTGCGCGCCGCCGCCGAAGCCGCGAAACGCGCGGCGAAACTCGGCATTCCCGCCATCGCTGTTTTTCCGCACATCGATCCGGCCAAGAAGGATTCCGCCGGCAAGGAAGCGCTTAACCCGAACGGCCTTGTCTGCACTGTGACGCGCGCCATGAAAGACGCCGCGCCTGACGTGGGAATTATGGTCGATGTCGCGCTCGATCCGTTCACCGATCACGGCCATGACGGCCTCCTGCGCGACGGGATCATCGCCAACGACGAGACCGTAAAGGTGCTGACTGAGCAGGCGTTGATCCAGGTCAAGGCCGGCGCCGACATCGTCGCGCCGTCCGACATGATGGACGGGCGCGTCGGCGCCATTCGCGCCGCACTCGATAACGCAGGCCATCAGGACGCGATGATCATGTCCTACGCCGCGAAATACGCCTCCGCCTTCTACGGCCCGTATCGCGACGCGATCGGCTCAGGCAAGCTCGGCTCCGGTGCGGCGAAAAACCCGGGCGACAAGCGCACCTACCAGATGGATCACGCCAACACCGACGAAGCTTTGCGCGAGGTCGAAATGGACATCGCCGAGGGTGCGGACATGGTGATGGTCAAGCCAGGCCTGCCCTATCTCGACATCGTCGCGCGTGTGAAGGCGACGTTCGGCGTACCGACCTACGCGTTCCAGGTTTCGGGCGAATACGCGATGCTGAAAGCCGCCGCCGCGAACGGCTGGCTGGATGAAGAGCGCGCCATGATGGAGGCGCTCACCGCCTTCAAACGCGCGGGCGCGGATGGCGTGATCACTTATTTCGCGCCGAAGGCGGCGGAGATGCTGGCGTAGCCGCTGTCGGGAACAGGTTTGGTCGATCGTCCTTTGAGTAATCAAGGAGGCTCCATGACCATCACCATCACCGTGTTCGAACGCGCGTTCGACGAAGGGCGCGGCCTTGCGCGCGACATGCGCGTGCGCTGGGCGCTCGAAGAGGTCGGTCAAGCCTACAATGTGCGGCCCGTCCCATGGGAGAAATTCAAGGACAAAGCGCACCTGGCGCGCAATCCGTTCGCGCAAATCCCGACCTACGAGGAAGGCGACCTCATCCTCTTTGAATCCGGCGCGATCGTCTTTCATATCGCCGAGTGCTTTCCTGGCTTGCTGCCGAAAGACGCGAACGCGCGCGCCCGCGCGGTCATGTGGATGTTCGCCGCGCTCTCCACGGTTGAGCCGCCCATCGTCGATCGCAACGTGGTGGAGTATTTCGAGGCCAGCAAAAGCTGGCAAAGCGAGCGCCTCGCCATGGTCGATGACCGCATCCGCGCACGCCTTGCCCAGCTCGCCGCGCATATCGGCGCCAGCGAATGGCTCGACGGCGCCTTCAGCGCGGCCGACATCCTCATGGTCCACGTTTTGCGGCGCCTGGAGGGTTCCGGCTTGCTGGAAGAATTCCCCGCCCTCGCCGCCTACATCGCCCGCGCCGAAGCCCGCCCCGCCTACCAGCGCGCCTTCACCGCGCAACTGGCGCTGTGGGAGAACGCGCAATAGTTCCCCCTCTCCCTCCAGGTTTCCGAATGAGCGCTTGAGCTTTCGCGCAGCGCGCCCGTATCGTCGCCTTTCGGAGATTGGAGCACGCGCCATGGCCAAGCTGGTTTTCGGCATGAACATGTCCCTCGACGGTTATGTCGATCACGACCGGATGGCGCCGCCCGAGCCCGCGCTCTTCCGCTATTTCATTGAGCAAACGCGCATGACCACCGGCAGCATCTATGGGCGCGGCCTCTACGATTTGATGCGCTACTGGGATGGCGACGATTGGAATCAAGACAGCCGCGCGCAAGGCGATCTCAGCGAATTCGCGCTGGCCTGGCGGCGCATGCCCAAATGGGTCGTCTCACGCTCGTTGAACGAGGTCGGCCCCAACGCCACGCTCATCGCCGATGATGTTGAAGCGGCGATCCGCAAGCTGAAAGCTGAGCAAAACGGCGAAATCGAGGTCGGCGGCCCCAAGCTCGCCGCCAGTCTCGGCAAGCTCGGCCTCATCGACGAATATCACATCTTCCTGCGCGGCGCCGTGCTCGGGAAAGGCGTCCCGTTCTTCGCGGAGCCGCGCGCGCCGCTGCGCCTGCTCGCCAGCGAACGCATCGGCGAAGGCGCGCTGAAGCTGACATACGTTCCAGGCTAGAGCGTCGAGCGCTTAATCGGACGCGCCAACCGTCGTTTTTTGCGCGATGTTCTAGGCCGCGCGCGGGGCGATCGCCTTGGCGACAGTCGCGCCGGCGCGTTCGGCCAACGCCTCGCGCTCAGCCGCTTCAAGCTTCGTGCCGACCAGGCGCCCCACGCTCTCCACGCAGATTTCGACAGCGATGCGCCGCGCATCGCTCGGCACATTCTGCGCCGTCAATTGCTGCGCAAACGCCGCGCACACGCGCCGCAACGGCAAATCATTGGCGTTCACGGCGTACGCCTGCACAAAGCGCAACGCCGCTTCGCAGGTCTTGGATTGCGCGGAATCAGCCACGAATTCCTGCGCCGCGGCGGCCAGCGCGGCCACCGCTTGTTCGATCGTCAGCGCCGGCGGCGCCTTCGCGGCCTGCGCGCCGTCCACTTTGCGCCGCTTCTTGGGCTCGCCCGCAGTCACGATGCCGGCGCGGCGGCACGGGCCGACATAGCCTTCCACGTCGATGAATTCGCGCGGCTGGGTCAGCACTTTTTTGATGGTGGCCAGCAGAACCTTGGCCGACAGCGGCTTGCCGATCAGTGCATTGGCCCCGGAATGGCGGCATTGCTCGGCCATCGCGCGCGAAAACGCGGCGGAGGTGACGAACACGGCCGCCTTGCGGTCCACCACATCCTTGCTGCGGCGGAATTTGCGCGTCCAAGCGGCGGCGTCGGCGCCCTCCTGCTCGAACGACATGATGATGATGTTGGCGCGGTACGCCTCCAGCATCTCGATCGCCTCGTCGGCGTACTCCATCAACCGCACCTTCTCGACGCCCGCCTGGCGAAGAAGGTCGAAGATGATCTGGCGCTCGAACTTGTTAGGTTCGATGACGCAGACGACCCAATCCTTAACGTTCATTGCCGCTTCCATCCCCAGAATGGGGGATGTCCATAGCGCAAGGCGCTTAAATTTCGATTGAAACGGCCCCGATAGGGTAAACTTAAGGCCGCGCCGGCGGCTCCAAACGCGCGATCAGGCTCGACGTATCCCAACGCTTGCCGCCCATCGCCTGCACGTCGGCGTAATAGGAATCGACCAATTGGGTTAATTCCAGACGCGCGCCGTTAAGCTCGGCCTCCTCCAACACTAGCCCCAAATCCTTGCGCATCCAATCCACCGCGAAGCCGAAATCGAAGCGCCCTTCGGCCATCGTCTTCCAGCGGTTTTCCATCTGCCAGCTCTGCGCCGCGCCCTTGGAAATCGCGCCGATCACCTTCTCGACGTCGAGATCGGCGCGCTTGGCGAAATGCAGCCCCTCGGCCAGCCCCTGCACCACGCCCGCGATGCAGATCTGGTTCACCATCTTGGCCAATTGGCCCGAGCCCGCGGGCCCGATCAGCGTCATGTTGGCGGCGTAGGCGGCCATGATCGGCTGCGCTTCGGCGAACACGCTGGCTTCACCGCCGGCCATCACCGTGAGCCGCCCGGCTTCCGCGCCCGCCTGCCCGCCCGACACCGGCGCATCGAGGCAGCCCAGATCGCGCGCGTCGGCCTGCTCGGCTAGATCGCGCGCCAATCCTGCGGAGGCCGTGGTGTGATCTACGAAGATCGCGCCCTTGCGCATCGCGGGCGCGGCAAGCTCGAACACCTCGCGCACGTCGCGATCGGCGCCCACGCACGCAAACACGATGTCGGCGCCTTCGACCGCGGCGGGGATGCTCGAATAGGTGCGCCCCTTGTGCTTTTGCGCCCAATCGCGCGCCTTTTCCTCGCTGCGGTTGAACACGGCCACGTCGTGGCCCGCTTGCGCCAAATGGCCGGCCATCGGCGCGCCCATCACGCCAAGCCCAATGAACGTCGTCTTCGCCATTACGTGCTCCCCTCGCCAGCGCGCCCGTACTGGCCGCGGAAAAAAGTCAGCGCCGCGCCCGGCTCCGTGCGGAAGCCGATCACATCGCCGACGATAATCAAATGATCGCCGCCTTCATGGCGCGCATGCGTGCGGCAAGCGAAATGCGCCACGCCCGCGCGCAGCACCGGCGCGTCCAGCAGCGCATCGCCGTCCTCTGGCTCGATTGTCTCGGTGTGCAGACGCGCGAACCGCCGCGCCAGCGCCTCATCGCCCACACCCAGGATCGACACGCCCCAGAGCGGGGCGGTCGCGAACAGGTCGTAGCGCTCGCACCCATTGCCCAGGCACCACAGCAGAAGCGGCGGCTTCAGCGACACCGAGGTCAGCGAGTTCACCGTCAGCCCCGATACGCGCCCGCCCGCCCGCGCCGCCGAGATCACGGCGACCCCGGTGGCGAACGCGCCCATGGCGCGCCGGTAGGCGATGTCTGGTTCAGGCTCCATACGCCCTGCTTTGTCCCTCATGTCGCAAACGCGATCTTAACGCTGTTCGGCGATTGTCGCGCCCCTCTCCGCCAGAACGGACGGATCATGGCTGCCGCGACCAATCAACGCCCTATCGTCATCAAAAAGATCAAAAAGGGCGGCGGCGGGGGCCACCATGGCGGCGCCTGGAAGGTAGCCTATGCCGACTTCGTGACGGCCATGATGGCGTTCTTCCTGCTGATGTGGCTGATCAACACGACCAGCCCCGAGCAGCGGCGCGGCATCGCCGAGTTTTTCGCCCCCGCCAGCGTCAGCCGGGTTTCCTCCGGCGCGGGCGGGCTGCTGGAGGGCACCAGCTTCGCCGAGGAAGGCGTGCGCCAAGGCCATTCGGCCCCCGTCGCCCCCGCCTCTGAGCCGCAATACACCGCCAACGCCGCCGGCGAAGACAACAGCGAAGCCAAGATCGAGCCCGGCGGCCAGCAGGTCCCCAGCGAAGACAGCCTCTCGCGCGCCCGCACCTTGCGCGAAAACGCCGAATTCGCCCGCGCCGAGATCGCCATCCGCCAAGCGATGCAGGATATGCCCGACGTCGCCGAACTGTCGCGCAACGTGATCATGGAGCAAACGCCAGAGGGCCTGCGCATCCAGATCGTCGATCAGGAAGGCCGCTCCATGTTCGCGCCGGGCCGCGCGGAAATGAATGAGCGCGCGCGCCGCCTCCTGGGCGCGATTTCCACGGTGATCGCGCAATTGCCGAACCGGCTCACCATTTCCGGCCACACCGACGGCACCCCGCCCGGCGGACGCTACAGCAGCAATTTCGAGCTTTCCGCCGCGCGCGCCAACGATGCGCGCCGCGTGTTGGCCGCCGAGGGCATTCCGACGGGGCGCATCTACGAGGTCGCCGGCCGCGCCGACAGCGAGCCGATGTTCGCCGACGATCCGACGCTTCCCGGCAATCGCCGCATCGCCATCACCTTGCTGCGCGAAGCCCCCCCGCTGCCAGCCGGCCACAGCCTCTAAGCCCCGCCAACATGGCCGCCTCGCGCCGCACCTCGAGCGGGGTGCGCGCCAGCAATGCGCGAAACGCGCGGTTCATGTGGCTCTGATCGGCGAAGCCGCACGCGTCGGCAATCTCCGCCAAGGGCGCGGCGGTTTCCCGCAAGCACAACGTCGCGCGCTCCACGCGCCGGCGGCGCAGCGTTTCGCCCAGGCCTTCGCCGCGCCAGGCCCGATAGGCGCGCGCCAGCCAAGCGGGATTGCGCGCCGCCGCGCGCGCAATCTCTCGCGTCGATGTTTCCGCGTCGAGCGCATGCGTCACCGCATCGGCCCAAGCCGGGCGCGGCGGCGCGTCTTCATCAAACCCGCGCAGAAACCGCATGGTCTGCGCGCGCACGTTCGCTTCATCGCCGCTGAGCCACACCGCCGCCAATTGGCGCGAGGCCGCGCCGATCACGCCGCCCTGCCGCCATGTCGTTTGCGCGGGCAGCGGCGCGCCCAGCCAATCGGGATCGAACGTCAGCGCCAAGGTTTCCAGCCCGCTTGCGCCGATCTCATCGGCGTGCGCCGCGCCCGCGGGCTGAAACACGACGGAGGGCCCGTCAAAGCTAACCTCGCCCGCCTCGCCCTGCTCGCGATAGGCGCCTATGCGATAAAGCGTCAGCACCGGCCAGTCGTGTCCATGGGCGTCAATGCGCTGATGCGGAGGATGCATGATGCGCGCGACATCGCCGCCCGCGAAGCGGCGCTGGCGCGCCACCGCGCCAGTATATGAATGGCCCTCGGCCGGTGTGACCTTCGAATCGTCCAAGACACCCCCAGGATGCGGCTTCTATGTGGGTCGGATGCAGGTCCAACACCACCTTCTCCCGCTCGCCGCCGCCGCCTTCCTGTGCGCGGCGCCCGCGCACGCCGCCACGCTCGCCGAAGCGCTGAGCGCTTACCGCAACAACCGCGTCGCTGAGGCGGAAACCGCGCTGCAAAGCGTCGCCGCCGATCCCGCCGCCGCCGCGCAGGACCGCGCCGCCGCCCAACGCGAGCTTGGCCGCATCGATTGGCTGATCCGCGCCGAAACCGATGGCGCCGACGCCGCCCTCGCCGCCGCGCTCGACGGCGAACAACGCTGTGAGGCTCTGATCCTCTTGCTGCGCGTGCGCCGCGAAGCCGGCGCGCCGCAAGCCGCGCTCGATCAAGCCGGCGCCGATCGCGGCGCATGCCATGAAAGCAGCGCCGATTTGCTGCGCCTGGCGCTCGCGCGGGCGCATCTGGCGCAAGCGGCGCTGGCCCCCGCCGATGCGCGCGCCCATCTCGACGCCGCCGCCGCTGAACTTTCCGCGATCGATCCCGCCGCGCGCCGCGCCCCCGATGTCGGGCGCGCGCACCTGACGCTCGCGCTGATGCAGCACGACGCCGACGCCGCGTTCACGGCGTGGCGCGATTATTTCTGGCTCGACCGCGAAGACGCGCCCCAGGCGCTCAGCGCCTATGCCGGGCGCGTGCAAGCCCTGTTCGCCGCGGGCCTCGCGCCCGGCGCCAACGACGCCGCGCGCGCGGGCTTGGTTGATCTGCTCATCCGCGCCGGCTTCGCCGACGATGCGCGCGCGCTCGCCGGCGCCATGCGCGATGATGATCTCGTTTGGCGTGGCGCGCGCGCCTATTTCACTTTCCACGCCGCCGTGCGCGACGCCACGCTGCGCGCCAACCGCGAAATGGCGCAAGGGGCGCGCGCGTCTTGGTATGAGGCCGCGATCCGCGCGTCGATGGCC
Source organism: uncultured Terricaulis sp. (assembly GCA_964635925.1). Classification (GTDB taxonomy): domain Bacteria; phylum Pseudomonadota; class Alphaproteobacteria; order Caulobacterales; family Aquidulcibacteraceae; genus Vitreimonas. Next base: position 10,279 of record CAZWQS010000091.1, read on the forward strand.
GCGCTGATGCAAGCGGCCAGGCTTGAAGGCGATCCGCAAACCGCGATGCGCGAAGCCTACGGCCTGTACGGCACGCTGGGCGAAACCAGCGGCTATCCGAGCCTGCACGGGGGCCACGTCGCGCGCGATGAGGTGTTGGCGGTGGCGCAATATGGCCGCGCCGGCGAACTGCGCTTCGTCGTGCTCGACAACATGCTCGCCAACGGGTTCGAGTCCTGGCTGTGGGACGGCTGGGCCCAAGCGGGCGGATGGGCGAGCGACGACGGCGTCATCGTGCAAGTGCGCTCGGCCTATACGGGCGGGCCGCTGCAGGCGTTGCGCCGCGCCCGCCCCGGCGGCGCGCGCGAACGTTTCATCGCCGACATCGCCCGCGCTGAAACCGGCGAACGCGCAGCACTCGGGCGCGACGGCGTTGCTGTGCTGGACGCGACCAGCGATCGCCTCGAATTGCAGGCGATCGATCAGATTTGGGCGCGCGCCGAGGGCGATCCCGCGCGCTTCCTCGAAGCGCATTGGGACGCGGTGGTGACCTATTCCATCGTGCTGCACGAAGGCCGCCACGCGCTCGACAAAGCGGCCGGCCGCTTCACCAGCCCGCAGCTCGAATATCGCGCCAAGCTTTCGCAGATCGCGCTCTCCGACGCGCCGCGCCTCGGCCTCGCCAACATCGCCGCCGGCCCGTTGGGCGATACGCCGCACGGCAAAGCCAATCGCCGCATTCTCGAAGGCTATCGCGCCTGGATGCGCCGCCACCGCGCCGAGATCGCCGCCTTCGACGCAGGCCACCCCACGCTCACGCAATTGCATTTGCTGAGCGACGCGCAAATCCGCGCCATCGCCGCCAGCCTCGATCCATGGGCCAGATAGGCGGATAGAGCAGCGCTCTATCCACCCCCTCCCCCTTGAGGGAAGGGGCAGGGGGCGGGGTGAATCTCCGTCGTGTCAGAATGAATCCCG
>CAZWQS010000092.1:0-9540 GCA_964635925.1 uncultured Terricaulis sp.
AGATTGTTGACGATGTGCAGCATCGCGATGGTGACGATGAAGGCGAGATAGAACCAGTTGGCGACGTAGATGTGCTTTTCCTGTCGCTTCCAGATCGTGCCGAGGAAAACCAGCAGGTACGCGACCCAAACGATGGCCAGCCAAATATCGGTGTACCAAGGCAGCTCCGCGTATTCGCGGCTCTGCGTGATGCCAAGCAGATAGCCCGATCCGGCCATCACGATCACGAGCTGATAGCCCCAGAACACGAACCACGGCCACAAGCCGCCCGCCAGGCGCGCGCGGCACGTGCGCTGCACGACATAAAATGATGTCGCGATCAGCACATTGCCGCCGAAAGCGAAGATGACGGCCGAGGTGTGCAGAGGGCGCAAGCGGCCGAAATTGGTCCAACCCCAATCCTGGAAATACAAAAGATTTGGAAACGCCAATTGCGCGGCGATGATGACGCCGACGAGAAAGCCCGCGAGCCCCCAGAACACGGAGGCGACCACGCCGGCTTTGATCACGCCGTTTTCATAGCGTGAGGATTGATCGCGCACCGGCCCCCGACCCAGGAAATAGACCAGCATCGCCCCGCCCGCGAGAAACGCCGCGAGCGCGGTCCACATCTGGATGGCGAAGGCGCGGTCCGTCGCGTGCGCGCCGCCCCATAGCGTGTAATAGATGCCCAGCACGAGGATGACGCCGATCGCCCATGCGTCGAGCCGACCCTCTTCTTGCCCCTCAAGCGGCGCCATCGCGTACCCCCCGGCGGCGCAGAGCGCGCCGCAAGACATCGCACGCGCCTAACAGGCGCCGACGCCGGCGCGTTGATCTGGCTCAAGGGTGCGCCGCCGCGACGCAGTATTGAAGCCGATGGAGGCAAGCATGTTGAGAGAAAGCGCGCGAACGAAGGCTGTGCTCGCCCTGCTGGCCGCCGCCGGCGCGTGGCCGACGGCGCTTTGCACGCTGACCGAGACGATGGCGAGCCCGCTCCAGCGGGCGATGCAAACGGCGTGGTGCGGCGCCGCGCCGCAAACCATGCTCGACCATTGCACGGCGTGCTGGAGCGGGATGGCGGCGTTTATGCTGGCGGCCGCGTTCGTAGCGCTCGCGCCGCGGCGCGTACACGCACGTGCTAAGTCTCAGCAATAAGCTGACGAACTTTTTGCGATAACGTGTTGTCGAGCAGCGGTTTCTCGATGATCTCAACGCCAGCCGCCTGCGCGCGCGCGCGGCTGTCTCTTGATGGAAGCGTTGTGATGATGATCGCGGGCGCAGCAACGCCTTCGCCGCGCAGCCGCGCCAACAAATCCAAGCCCGACATGCCGGGCAGTTTCTGATCGAACACCAAGCATCGCCATTTGGCGCGGTCCGGCGCGGTGAGCACGGATTCCGCGTCCGAAAATGCCGCGACAGAAAACCCGGCCGTCTCGAACGCAAAACTCAGCGCGCGGCGCACCGCCGGATCGTCATCGACAAGCGCCAGATCGGCGGGACGGGCGGGCGAAATCACGGGGCGGGCGTCTCAAGGCTAAACCCGCAAACTCTCCCTTTCTTGCATCGGCTGCGTTGATTTGCCTCAACACTTGCTCATGGCGCCTCCATTTGCAGCGCCATGCGCACGAGATCGGACAATGTATTGGCCTGCATCTTCGTCATCACGTTGGCGCGGTAAATCTCCACCGTCCGTGGGCTGATGCCGAGCTTAAGCGCGGCCTCCTTGTTGGAATTGCCAGCCACAACCGCATCGAACACATCGCGTTCACGCGCGGTGAGCTGGGCCAGGCGCTGGGCTATTTCAGCGCGCTCCTTCTCACGCGCCAAGCCATGCTCGCCCTGTTGCAGCGCCGCGCGCACGGCGCGCAGCAGCGCCGCATCGTCAAACGGCTTTTCGAGGAAATCCACCACGCCTGCTTTCATGGCCTGCACCGCCAGCGACACGTCCCCGTGTCCGGTCAGCACGATCACCGGATGGCTTAATCCGCGGCGCTTCAGCTCGACCACCATTTCGAGCCCGTTCATTTCCGGCATGCGGATATCGGTCACGATGCAGCCAGGCTCCAATGCGCCCGCGCGCGCCAAAAGCGCGCCGGCGCTGTCATAAGCGCGCGAGGCCACGTCTTCGGTCGAGAGCAAGAATGTCAGCGAATCGCGCATCGGCGCATCGTCATCGACAATGTGAACGATCGGCTCAGCCATTCTGGGCCTCCAGGTCGGTTGCAAGGCGCAGCGTGAAATGGAAAATCGCGCCGCCGCCGGGATTTGGCTCAGTCCAAATCCGCCCGCCATGCGATTCCACGATGGTGCGGGAAATGGAAAGCCCCACGCCCATGCCGCTCGGTTTGGTGGTGACGAACGGCTGGAACAGACGCGCCGCGGCCGCTTCGTCAACACCAGGGCCAGTATCGGCCACGCTGATCAAGGCCATTTCGTCATCGACAGCGGCAGTCGACACCACAAGCTCGCGGCGCGGATGCTCGGCCATCGCATCGATCGCATTGCGCACGAGGTTGAGCACCACCTGCTGCACTTGCACGCGATCAGCCACCACGCGCTCAGCGCCCGGGCCAAACTCATAGCGCACGCGCACGCCGACCTCCTTCGCACCCACCAGCGCCAGCGCGCACGCCTCCTGCACCAGTTTCGGTAAATGCTCCACGCGCCGTTCGCCCTCGCCGCGCGCCAGGAACTCACGCAGGCGGCGGATGATTTCGCCTGCCCGCAACGCCTGTTCCGCCGCTTTGTCCAGCGCATCGCCCGCGCGCGGTTGGTTGACCTCAGCGCGCTCAAGCAGGCGGCGCGCGCCGCTGAGGTAATTGGCGATCGCGCTCAAGGGCTGGTTCAGCTCATGCGCCAAGGCGGAGGCCATCTCCCCCATCGCGCTCAAACGCGACATGTGCACCAGCTCGGACTGCAATTCCTGCATCCGCGCCTCGGCCGCCTGGCGCTCGGTCAAGTCGCGAACAAAGCCGGTGAAAACGCGCCCGTGCTCGGAGCGCACCTCGCCGACGGCGAGCTCCATTGGAAACGTGGCGCCGCCCTTGCGCTCGCCCACCACGATGCGGCCGATGCCGATGATGCGGCGCTCGCCGGTGTCGATGTAGCGATGCAGATAATCGTCGTGCTCGGCGCGGAACGGCTGAGGCATCAGCATCTTGACGTTGCGCCCCAGCACCTCCGAAGCGGTCCAGCCGAACATGCGTTCGGCGGAGGCGTTGTAGGATTGCACAATCCCGCCTGCATCGATGACGATGAGCGCATCGGGGGCGGTGTCGTAGATAGAGCGCAGATGCGCCTCGCGCTCGGCCAGCATGCGCGCGGTGCGATCATCGCTGCGCCGGGCGCGGAACGCCCAATCGCCGGCCACCGCTACGCAAAGCCCGAGCACGGTGAACACGTAGGGCTCAACGCCTCGCGCCGGCGCAATCATCAGCCCCGCAGCCAAGCCGAGCGCGACCGCCAGCAGCCCGGGCCCCAGCCCGCGAAAGATGGCCGCGCCGCAAACGATCGGTGCGAACAACAAAAATACGGGCGCTTGCGGCGCGGCCAGTTGCAAGCCAAACGCAACAAGCGCCATCGCCGCGGCGACTGCCCCCGTCATGGCGTAAGCGCTCGCGCGCGGGCGCGGGCGCATCACGCCCGCAAACCGTGAAAGGAAAGCTCTCGCCATGGCGCGCACCATATCGTCTGCGCCGCGCCCGCCAAGCCTGCGTCAAATCGGCCTACGGGATTTCCCTTAAGCGTTCGCCCCGAATGTCCGCCTCGCCGGCCCTGGCCTATCCCCTGCCGAGCAGGGAGAAACACATGCGTGATCTTGCACTCGAAATCTTCGGCGGCCCGTTGCGCCAAGTGTCCGACGCCATTGCCCTGGGCACTGGCCTGGTGCTGCAAGGCACGCGCATCCGCTTCAAGCGCAACGAAGAGATTTTCGGCGAAGGTGAGTGCGCCGAATATGTCTATCGCGTTGTGACCGGGGCGGTGCGCACAATCCGGTTCTCCAGCGATGGGCGGCGCCAGATTTTGGGCTTCTACCTTCCGGGCGACGTGTTCGGACTTGAGGCGGGTGAAACACATTCGTTGTCGGCCGAGGCCGTTTCAGACGCTGAACTCGCCTTGGTGCGTCGCTCGCTGATCGACGCCGCCGCCACGCAGGACATCTCCGCCGCGCAAGCGCTCATTGCGCTCATGCAGCGCCAATTGCACAACGCCCACGAGCACGCGATGGTGCTGGGTCGCAAAGGCGCGGGCGAACGCGTGGCGGCCTTTCTGCTCCAACTCGGCGAACGCACGGCGACGCGCCAGGAAATCGATCTGCCGATGTCGCGCGCCGATATCGCCGATTATCTGGCGCTGACCATCGAAACCGTCTCGCGCGCCTTCACGCAGATGGAACGCGACCACACCATCGCCTTGCCCAGCTCACGCCATGTCGTGGTGCGCGATCGCTGCGCGCTGGAGCAGCTTGAGGCCGCTTGAAGAAGAAAGGACATGGCCATGAAGCGTCTGGTTCTCGTGCTAGCCCTCGCCGCGAGCGGCTGCGCGACCCCCTCCGCTGGGTCCTACAATCCCGAAGCGCACGGGCGCGCATTGGCGGAGGCGCATTGCGGCGCTTGCCACGCCACCGGCCGCGTGGGCGCCAGCACCGCGCCGGAAGCGCCGCCATTCCGCGCCTTGTCGCGCAATTATCGCGTCGATATGTTGCAGGAAGCGCTCGCCGAAGGCATCAGCGTAGGCCATCCGGCCATGCCGCAATTCCAGTTCGCACCCGAAGACGTCGATGCGCTGATCGCCTATCTGCAATCCATTCAAAGCACCGAATAAACGCTTAGCGCGTCGGCGCGACATCGAGCGTGGCGATGCTGTCGCCGAACTGGATCGGCGTGCCGGCAGGCCCGCGCGCCGCGATCACCGCGCGTGAGGCTTCGGTGGTCGTAACTGGATAAAGCCCCAGCAGATACCAAGGCGCATCCGATCCGCGAGCGTCCAGGCGCACGACAATCTCCGCGTCGTCGCAAGCGCGGCCTTGGCAGGCGAGATTGACGAAATCGCCACCGTCGTCGGCTTCGTTGAATGGTGTTTCGACGCCATGCAAGTTGGCGCTGAGCGGCGCCGCCGCGCGCGGAATGCGCAGCGTTGTGCGATAAGCGCCGTTCGCGTGCAGCGTGGCGCGCCACACGCGTGTTTCGCCTTCCATCGTCACGCTGACGTTCTCCAACGCTGGCCGCGTGACCGCTTCCATCGCGGCGGGCGCGGCCCAGCTCTCGGCGCGATCGCCGGGCATGATACGCAGCGGCGCAAACGGCGCGGCGGCGGCCAGGCCCGGCGGCAAAGCGCGCCGCGCCGACCCCGCGACCAAGCGCGCTTCACCCGCGACGGCGTCGGACACGTAATTCACATTGATCGAAAGTGGCCGCACCGGCGAATAGCTGGGCGAAAGGGCGGCCCAGGCGATCGCGCCCACCGCGGCGGCGCCCAACACCAAAGTCGGCCACAGCCAGCGCGCCGCGCCTTGCACTTGCGCCAACGCGCCGACAAACGGCAGCGTGACAAGCGCCGCGACCAACGCATTCGCCGCCGGCATGGAATAGCCGAGCGCCAGCTCCACCAAATTAAACAGCGGCGCCCACACAACGAGCGCCAGCGCCGCCGCCAGTACCGCGCCGACGCGCTGCGCTGGCGCCCACACGAACGCGATCAGCGCAAACAAGGCGTAAGCAGCAGCCGGCAAGGCGAATAGAATGGAGATTCCCGGCGTCACGAAGCTGAGGCCAAAGCCCAGCAACGCGAACCAACCCATGGCGCTCGCCCCCGCTTGCGCAGAATAGCTGGCGCGCAACAGAAAGAACGCCTTGGCCAAGGCGACCAACGCCAACAGGATCACCCAAGCGCGCGTCGCCTCGGGATGAGCGAACCAAAATTCTGTGCCCCCTCGCAACGCGTTGAAAGCGTAGCCGACAATGAACGCGCCAAGCCCTGCCAGCACCAGCGCCAACGGCGCGAGGGTGAACGCGCGCCAGCGCCCCGCCGGGCCTGCACGCCAGAATGCCGCAAACGCGATCAGCGCAGAAAGCGCCAGCGCCGCCGGCCCGGTCCAGCTTGGCGCGCTGATAAAAGCGCGCCCCGCAAGATCAGTATACACAAACTCGCCTGTCGCGCCGCGATCAGGCGCGTCGGCGAGCGTGCGGGTGACGTGCAGCGCGATATCGCCCATGTGTTGTAAACTGCGCGGGTCTTGCGACGCGAGCGAATCCCGCGGCGTGTGATAATTCTCCAGCCCATCCAGCAGCGCGATATTGATGATGTCGAGTCCATCGCGGCGAAACTCGGTGACGTCCGTGTTGTTGGGCAGAATTTCGTAGATATCCGCCATGACCGAATTGGCCATGCCGCGCGGCGCGCCAGCGAACGCGGCGATCGCATCGGCATTGGGTCGATTAGTCTCAAAGAACAACGCCGGCCCGCGCGTGCCGCGCGCTTCCAGATTGATCAGAGCTTCTACCGCCTGCATATCGGGATCTTGCGTCGCGAACACATGCGCGCCCATCAGCGCAATTTCTTCGCCATCCGTGATCAGGAAGATCACGCGACGTGTAAGCTGTTCGCGGGAAAGCACGCGCGCGACCTCGAGCCAGGCGGCGACGCCAACGCCCGCATCGCTCGCCCCAGGCGCGGCGGGCACGCTGTCGTAATGGGTCGCGGCTAGAATCGCCGGCCCCGCTTGCGGGCCGATCGCGAACACGATGTTGCGCACCATCATGCAATCGATCAGCGGATTGTTCGGGTGCGGCCGGCAGGCGAAGGTTTCACGCACCTCTGGCTTGAGGCCGAGCGCCTCAATTTCGGCGACCAGCGCGGCGCGCGTGAAGTCCTGGCGATCGCTATCGATCGGGTGCGGCGCCTCATTGCCCAGGATGCGCGCCAGCCGCTCGCGCGCGGCGGCGGCGTCGAACTGCGCCTCCGTGTTGCTTGTGCGAAGCGCCGGGGGCGTCAGCGCAAGCCCCGCCCCCATCAGGACAGCGAACAGAAGCGCCAACAGAACAAGCGCCCAAGGCAGGCGGGACGGCGAAGCGGCGTCAATCATGGATGACGGCTCTAGCACGCCCATTGGCGGCGCCCAGAGCTGTTGCGACGCAACAAGCGCAATTTCGCTTGCGCTCGCGATTATTTCACATATGAACTATGTGGCATGCGCATCGCCTGTGTCGGCGGCGGCCCCGCCGGCTTGACCTTCGCCATCTCGATGAAACTGCGCGACCCCGCGCACGAGATCATTGTGTTCGAGCGCAACGACCCAGGCGACACATTCGGCTGGGGCGTGGTGTTTTCCGATCAGACGATGGAAAATCTGCGCGCCAACGATCCCGTGAGCGCCGACGCCATCGAAGCAGGCTTTGCGCGTTGGGACGATATCGACGTCCACATCCACGGCCGGACGATCATCTCGTCCGGCCACGGCTTTGTCGGCATTGGCCGCAAGCGTCTGCTCAATATCCTGCAGGACCGCGCCCGCGCATTGGGCGTGCGCCTGGAATTTGGCGCCGAGATCGAGGTCGATCCGCATTTGCTGACGCAATACGATCTCGTCATCGCCAGCGATGGCGCCAACTCAAAATGGCGCGCGGCCTGGGCGACGCATTTCGGCGTCGACGTGGATATGCGGGCGAACAAATACATTTGGCTCGGCGCCGACAAGGCGTTCGGGGCGTTCACCTTCGCGTTTGAACAAACGCCGCACGGCTGGATTTGGGCGCACGCCTATAAGTTCGAGCCGAACAGCTCCACCTTCATCGTTGAATGCAGCGAAGCGACGTGGCGTGGGCTTGGCTTCGACGCGATGAGCCAGGAGGAGACCTGCCGCGCCGCCGAAAAGCTGTTTGCGGCCCATCTCGACGGCGTCACGCTCACCACCAATTCCAAGCACCTGCGGGGCTCGGCTTGGCTGAATTTCCCGCGCATTGTTTGCGAGACGTGGCATCGCGACAATTTAATCCTGATGGGCGACGCCGCCCACACCGCGCATTTCTCGATCGGTTCCGGCACCAAGCTGGCGCTGGAAGACGCTATTTTGCTGGCAGATGTTCTCCACGGCGGAAAACCGCTCCCGGAGGCGCTCAACGCGTATCACGCCCAGCGCCAGATTGAGGTGCTGAAGCTGCAAAACGCCGCGCGCAACTCAACGGAATGGTTTGAAAACATCGATCGCTATGCGCGGCTCGATCCGCTGCAATTCGCCTATGCATTGCTGACGCGCAGCCAGCGTGTCAGCCACGAAAATCTCCGTTTGCGCGACAAGGCTTTTCTCGGCCGTGTGGAATCGTGGTTCTCGGGGGTCGCGCGCAATCCGCCGCCGCCCATGTTCACGCCGATCAAACTGCGCGAGATGGAGATCGCCAATCGAATCGTGGTGTCGCCGATGTGCATGTATTCGGCGCGGGACGGGCTCGTGAATGATTTTCACCTCGTCCATTACGGCGCGCGCGCCATGGGCGGGGCGGGGTTGGTGTTCACCGAGATGACGGATGTGAGCGCCGATGCACGCATCACGCCTGGCTGCGCGGGCATGTATGCACCCGAACATGTCGCGGCGTGGAAGCGCATTGTCGATTACGTGCACGTCCACTCAAACGCGAAGTTCGCGCTGCAGCTCGCGCATGCCGGCCGCAAGGGCTCCACGCGCGTTCCGTGGGAGGAAGAGCATCCCGATCAGCCGCTGGAAAGCAGCAATTGGGACATCATCGCGCCCTCGCCCATCCCTTGGTCCGACCGCAACGCCGCGCCGCGCGAGATGACGCGCGCGGATATGGATCGGGTTAAAGCTGATTTTGTGCGCGCGACCTTGATGGGCGAACAGGCTGGATTCGACATGCTCGAACTGCATTGCGGGCACGGCTATCTGCTCTCTTCGTTCCTCACACCCATCAGCAATCAGCGTACCGATTCCTATGGCGGCGACGTCGAAAGCCGTTTGCGCTTCCCGCTTGAGGTGTTCGCGGCCATGCGCATGGCCTGGCCGGCGCACAAGCCGATGAGCGTGCGCATCTCGGCGACCGATTGGCACGAAGATGGGCTGAGCGCGGAGGATTCCATCGCTATCGCCGAAGCCTTCGCGCAAACAGGCGCTGATCTTATCGACGTTTCGGCCGGGCAGACGACGCCGCTTGCGCGCCCGATCTATGGCCGCATGTTCCAAACACCGTTCTGCGATCGCATCCGCAACGATGCGCAAGTGCGCACAATGGCCGTCGGCAACATTTATGAGCCTGACCACGTGAACTCCATCCTCGCGGCGGGCCGCGCTGATCTTTGCGCGCTGGCGCGGCCGCATTTGATGGATGCAAACTGGAGCATGCGCGCGGCGGCTGAACTGGGTTGGGGCGGCCTTGCGCCGCCCAAACAATATCGCCCCGGCTACGCACAAATGCAGCGCAACGCGGCGCGGAAGGAACAAGCATGAGCGATTTAACCGGCAAGCACGCGTTCATCACCGGCGGCGGCACGGGCATCGGCCTCGCCACCGCACGCGCGCTCGCCGCGCGCGGCGCCAAACTTACGCTC
>CAZWQS010000092.1:9640-11202 GCA_964635925.1 uncultured Terricaulis sp.
CATCGGCCTCGCCACCGCACGCGCGCTCGCCGCGCGCGGCGCCAAACTTACGCTCGCGGCGCGCAATTTCGCGCGCGTGGAGGAAGCCGCCGCCTCACTCGGCGCCAACGCGGTAAGTATCGATGTGACAAGCGAAGCCTCCGTGACGGCCGCGTTCGAGGCCGCGCGCGCATCGCTTGGGCCGGTTCAAATCCTGGTCAACAATGCGGGCCTTGCGCCCTCCGCGCCGTTTCACGCCACCGATCTTGCGCTGTGGAACCAGGTGCTGAGCACCAACCTCACCGGCGCGTTTCTCTGCACGCACGCAGCGCTGCCGGATATGTACGCCGCCGGCTGGGGCCGCGTTGTCAACGTCGCCTCGGTCTGTTCACTCAAGGGCTACGCCTATGTAAGCGCCTATTGCGCATCCAAGCACGGCTTGCTCGGCCTCACGCGCGCGCTGGCGCACGAAACCGCCAAACGCGGCGTCACCGTGAATGCGGTGTGCCCCGGCTATGTCGCCACCGATATCGTGAGCAACGCGACGCATAACATCACCGAGAAAACCAAGCTGAACGAAGCGGAGGCGCTTGCATCCATCGTGCGTTTCAATCCGCAAGGGCGTCTGATCGAAGCCGACGAGGTCGCGTCCGCCATCGCCTGGCTCTGCGGCGACGGCGCAGCCGCCACCAATGGCGCGGCGCTGCCGATGACAGGCGGTGAAATATAATGCCCGCGCGCGACACCGTTCGCCTCTCGCTCCGGTTGCTCACCACCAGCCGCCTGATCGAACGCGAGGTGGACGCGCTGATGCGCGCGCGCTTCGCCTCCAGTATCGCGCGCTTCGATTTTCTTTCCGCGCTGGACCGCCACGGCGCACTGACGCTTGGCGAGGTTTCGCAATTTCTGCTTGTATCCAATGGCAACGTTACGCAGCTCAACACGCGCCTCAAAGCCGATGGACTGATCGAAAGCGAGCGAGACGCCAACGATCGGCGCGTGCATCGCGTACGGATGACGCCGCGCGGCGAGAGCCTGTTCAAACAAATGGCCAGGGCGCACGCAGCCTTGATCGATCGCTTACTGGGTGAACTTTCGCAAACCGATAAGAATGCGCTGATGCGGCTGATGGACAGCGCCAAGGCTTCTATCCGTCGTACATTGACAAAGGGAGCGACGCCATGATCGGCGACGTGTGGACCGCCGCGGATTATCGCGCGCAGCATTTCCTGTGGGCGGTGCATGAGCGCGTGGGCACGCTTACGCTCAACCGGCCGGAGCGCAAAAATCCGCTGACGTTCGAGAGCTACGCCGAATTGCGCGACCTGATGCGCCGCCTTGTCTACGCCAGCGATGTGCGCGCGCTGGTGTTTACGGGCACAGGCGGCAATTTCTGCTCCGGCGGCGACGTGCACGACATCATCGCGCCACTCACGAAAATGAGCATGCCAGAACTCATGCGTTTCACACGCATGACGGGCGATCTGGTGAAAGCCATGCGCGCGTGCCCGCAGCCGATCGTCGCCGCAGTCGAAGGCGTGTGCGCGGGCGCGGGCGCCATTCTGGCGATGGCGAGCGACATC
>CAZWQS010000093.1:0-11140 GCA_964635925.1 uncultured Terricaulis sp.
GGCGCGCCGTTCTTCATCGCCATGTCCTGCACTTTGCAGATCTTGGCCGCGTGCGTGGCCGAGAGCGAGCCGCCGAAGACGGTGAAGTCTTTGGAGAACACGTAGACGACGCGGCCGTTGATCGTGCCCCAGCCGGTGACGACGCCGTCGCCGGGGATTTTTTGAGTCGAGGTGTCGAAATCATTGGCGCGGGGTTCGACGAACATGTCGAACTCTTCGAAGCTGCCTTCGTCCATCAAGAGCTCGATGCGTTCGCGCGCGGTGAGCTTGCCTTTGGCGTGCTGGGCGGCGTGACGCTTTTCGCCCCCGCCCTGGCGCGCGGCTTCGCGCTTGGCTTCAAGGGCGGCGATGATGTCTTTCATGGGCGGTTGGTCCCCAGCGCTTCGATAAAGTTGGCGATGTTGTCGAACTCGGCGCGCTGTCTGTCCAGCTTGGCGCGGGCTTCGGCGTCCTCGCCCCAACGTTCGAGGCTCCAAAGGTTGTCCAAAGCGGCCGCTTCAAAGGCGCCGGCTGCGTCAAGCCGCCGCGCCAGCATGGCCAACGCGATCAGCGCCGAGCCGGAGAGCCCCGCCGCTTGCGCCAGCGCGGTGAGGGAAAAATCGTCCAGCGTTTCTGCGTGCGCGACCAGGCGCTCGCGCATTTGGGGATCGATATTGGCCGCAATGATCCCGGTGACGGCCGCCAGCTTTATGCCGTGCGCTGTCTCCGCCCAGGCGAGCAAAGGGTCCCAATGCGCGCTCTGGCGCGAAACAAGCGCGGCGGGACTGTCGGCGCGGTGACAACAGAGATCAGTTTCGGCGTAGGCGGCGACGTAATCGATGAGCTTGTCGCGGCTCTTGGGCGTCCAATCGATCGCCGCGAAGGCCAATTGGGTAAGCGGCATGGCGGCCGGGACGATGTGCTCGCCCTGTGCCGCCCACTCGGCGGCGACCGCCTGCGCGAGCGCGGCGTTCGGCGCGGCGAACACAGCCTCGCCCGGCGTGCGCAGCGTGCGTTGATCAAGCACAACGCCATGCTCGGGCGTGGCGGCGGCGGATTGATAGAAGCGGCGCGGAGAAGTCATCGCCCCCGCTTTAGCCTGGGATCACGTCAAACGAAATGGAGAGCCGCTCCGAACCTTCGAACGGCGCGGTCCCGTGCCAGAAATATGAGGGATGGACCACAAGCCGGCCCACTTTCGGCTCGTGGATCACATCGATTTCGCACCCCGGCGTGGGGCGCGGCGGTTCGCCGAATTTGAGCCATCCGGCGCGCGCGTCCTTCGGCTTTTCCGCACCCATGATGGAGACGTAATAGGTCGCGCTGATCCAGCCCTGATCATGCACGTGATTGGGCAGCCACCCTTCGTTCACCAGACGCGTCGACCACAGGCCCGAGAAACGATAGCGATCGGTGCGCCGGCAGCCCACGGGATCGCTGACATCGGCTTTCAACCGCGAAATATAATCGCGCACGGCGACATCGACCGCCGCCAGGAAGCCCTTGAGCGCGGGATCCTCCATCGTCAGCAGCGTGCGCGCGGTTTGCGTGCCGTGCTGGATCACCTGGTCCAACGGGTGCGCGTTCACGCGATGCTGTTTGCGCAGCACGTCCGCCAGCGCAGCGTTCAGATTTTCCGTGGTGAAGAATCCGCGCGGGGGTTCGATGTCATAAACGCGCACCAAGCGATCATAATCGTAGAGCACCCGGTGGCGGCGATCGCCCAACAGGCGCAGCGCCGTGCCTTCGATCGCGAGCAGATATTGATCGTCGCCATCTTTGGCGCGCAGGTCGCGGGCGATGTTCAGCGCTTCTTCCACGCGGCGCGCCCGCAGCAGCGTCGAAAGCAGATTGCGCAGCGCCGTGCGATCGCCGGGCGCACGCTCGGCCACACGGCGCAGCGCCTTCAGCGCATCCTCAGGGCGATCCAATTCATCGAGCACAAAGCCGAACGCGGTCAGCAGCGCGGGCGTGTCAGGCGCCTCGCGTAGCGCGAGATCGAGGATGCGCACCGCTTTCACGTATTGGCGCCCGCGATGCAGCGCATCGGCGCAGGCGAGCCAGAGCGAGATATCGCTGGGACTTTTGACAATCTCCGCTCCGATGAGACTTGTCGCGGCGTCGCCCTCCCCGCGCAGGATGCGCATGCGCGCGAGCGCTCCGTGTAGCGCGGCGTTCGGCCATGTTTGGAGCGCCCGCTCCAGCAACGCTTCGGCTTCCTTGCGCGCGCCAGCGTAAAACAGGCCGCGCGCGCAGCTCAGCGCGAGTTCGGCGCCGTCGAGCTTTTCGGCCACGAGCTGTTTGTAAATTTCCAGCGCCTCGCCGGGCCGGCCCGCGCGCTCCAGAGCGCCGGCGTAATTCATGCGCAGCCCGCGCAGCTTCGGCGCAAACTCCAACGCGGCGGCGGCCGAGCCTAACGCCTGCTCGTGGCGCTCCTGCATGCGTTGCACCTGGGCAAGCAGCGTCCAAGCTTCGGGTCCTGGTTTGGCGTCGATATAGAGCCGCGCCTCCTGCTCAGCGTCCGCCACTTGGCCCGCGGCCATCAGGCAACGCACCAGATTGACGCGCACGGCCTCCGCCTCCGGCATTAGCACATGCGCGGCGCGATAGATGCGGATCGCTTCCTCGTACTTGCCGCGCGCCTGCAGGATCACGCCGAGATCGTTGTAGAAACCACCCTCGCTCAGCCCATGCGCGACGGCGCTGCGCATATAGCGCTCGGCGTCTTCAAGTTTGTTCTGCGCTTTCTTGATCAAGCCCATCAGATGTAGGGCTGTTGCGTCCGTGCGCAGGCTTTTGAGCACCGGCGACAACACGCGCTCGGCGCCCACCGCATCGCCCTGGTTCAGAAGCTCGCGGCTCGCTTTCGCGATGGCGGAGGCTTCCTGAACCTGGGTCACTTGCCGCCCCCGAACGGCGCGAACGGATCGCGCGCCTCGCGCTCATCGAAGCCCAGCAAATCAAACGCCGCGCGCATGTGGGGCGCTAAAGGCGCGGTGACATTCAAGACGCCGCCTGAAGGATGGGGCAAGCGCAACGCGCGCGCGTGCAGCAAAAGCTGACGTTCAAGCCCGCCCGGCGTGGGACGATCGCATTTGTATTTCGGATCGCCCGCGATCGCGTGGCCCATCTCGGCCATGTGAAAGCGCAATTGATGCGTGCGCCCCGTGACTGGGCGCAGCGCCACCCACGCGGCGCGCTGGGCCGCTTCCGACAGAACCACGTATTGCGTGACCGCGTGCACCGCGCCTTCATCGCTTTGCAGCGCGCGTTGCATCATCTCGCGGTCAGCGTCGTGTACGCCGGGCGCCTTGCGCATCCACGAGCGCAGCTCGCCCACCTTGGGGCGCGGGCTGCCGACAACGATCGCCCAATAAATCTTATCCGTATCGCGGTCGCGGAAGGCTTCGCCCAGCCATGCCGCCGCGCGCGGATGGCGCGCCAGCACAAGGCAGCCCGACGTGTCGCGATCAAGCCGGTGCACGAGCTTGGGTTTCTTCTCAGCGTCGAACTTCAAGCCATCGAGCATGCCGTCGAGGTGGCGCGTCGTGTTGGTGCCGCCCTGCACCGCGAGCCCTGCGGGCTTGTTCAGCACGATGACGTCGTTGTCCTTATGGATCACGAGCGAGCGGACGAAATCCAAATCCTTGCCGCTGACGCCGCCCGGCGTGCGCGGGGCTGCATCCGGCAGCGGCGGCACGCGCACGATCTGGCCCGCCGCCAGGCGATCGGACGCCTTCACGCGCGCGCCATCGACGCGCACCTGGCCGGTGCGCAGCAGCTTCTCGACTTGGCCTTGCGTCAAATGCGGGTAGCGACGGCGCAGCCAGCGATCGATCCTGGGGGCGCCGTCGTCTTCACTCACCGCGACGGACTCGACCGTCTTCATAGCCGTCCCAGCACCAATCCTGCCCAACACGCGCCGACGCTCAACACGAGCGACGCCGCCACATAGAGCGCCCCTTGGGCGGGGGCTTGCTCCATCAGGCGCACTGTCTCAAGCGAAAACGCCGAGAAAGTGGTGAACCCGCCCAGCACGCCCACGCCCAGAAGCAAACGCAGATTCTCCTGGTCGGGGCCAATGCGCGCCGCCAGCACGCCCATCGCGAACCCGCCCGCTACGTTGACGGCCAGCGTGCCCCAGGGAAACGCGAGCCCCAACCACCGCGCCGCCGCAACGCCCACGCCGTAGCGCGCGAGCGAGCCGAGTGCTCCGCCCAGCGCGACAAGCAAAAGCTGCATCAAGCGCCGCCCGCCGGCAGGCTCGCGCGCAGACCGGCGGCGGTCTCACGTGCGTTGTAGGCGTTGGCGTCGTCCGGCTTCGGCCCTTCGCCGATGCGAATCTCCAGCGTGACCGCGTTGGCGCGTTGGCCCCCGCCGCCGAGCGGGAAGTTCAGCCCGACGCTGACGCCGCCGCCGCCGCGCCCGCCCCAGGAGCCGCCGCCCACGCCGACGCCCACGCTCGGCCCGCTGCGGCTAGAAGATTCATCCATGGTGCGCCGATCCACCCAGAACCATTCGCCGCCATGTTGCGTCGTTAGTTCAGCGGCGCGCAGCAGGGCGTAATCGTGCAGCAAATTCGCCTGGGCGCCGCTGCGGGCGCGATAGGTGACGAAGAAGCGGTTGGATTCGATCTGCGTCTCCGAATAGCCGGTGGCGCCCGCCTCGGCGGCGGGCGCGTAAGGCGGCGTGGACGCACAGGCCGCCAGTGCGGCTGCGGCGATGGCGGCGAACAAATAACGCATGGGCGAATCTCGCTGGCTGGGTCCCTGAGGGCTAGCCTACCAGCTATTCCGCCCCGGCGCCGCCTCAAGAGGCGAGCGCATGATCAAGCCCAAGTGATTGGGCGGCGCGGGCGAAGACCGGCGGCGCCGGCGCGGCAAGGCGAAGCCGCCCGCCCGCCGGGTGGGGCAGATCAAGCGCGGCGGCGTGCAGCATGAGGCCGGGGATTTCCGCCGGGCCGAGGCGAAACAGCCCGCCATATTTGCCATCGCCCGCAATAGGGCGCCCAATCGCGGCGAGGTGGGCGCGCAATTGATGCATGCGCCCGGTTTCAGGATGCAACTCGACCAGCGCCGCCTCTGGCGTCGCCGCGCGCGTGGCGTAGCGGGTCAGCGCGCTTTGGCCGTGTGGCGCGATTTCCATCACGTCGAGCCCGCGGCGTGAGGCCTTCTTGAGCGCGAGCGCGATCTCGCCGGCCGCCGGCTCCGGCGCGCCGCCGCAGACGATGGCAAGGTAGGTTTTCTTCGCATCGCGCCCGGCGAAGGCTTCCGAGAGGAAAGCAGCGGCGGGCTTGGTGCGCGCGGCGATGATCACGCCGGACGTGTCGCGATCGAGCCGATGCACCAGGCGCGGGCGCTTGCCGTTGGATTTGGCGAAGGCGGCGAGCAAGTCTTCCAAGCTGCGCGCGACGCCTGAGCCGCCCTGCACGGCGAGGCCGGCGGGCTTGTTGAAAGCGAGCACGTGCGCGTCCTCATGAATGAGCATGGCGCGGATGAAGGCCGCGTCTTCGACGCTGAGGTTCATTCTCGCTGCGCTCTAAGCTTTGCCCAATGCTCCAGCCGCTCCAGAATCGCGCCTTCGCGGCCGCGGCCTTCGGGTGTGTAGAATTGAATCCGCTTCATCTCGTCGGGAAAATAGTTTTGCCCTGAGAAGCCTTGCTCGGCGTCGTGGTCGTACGCGTAGCCTTGGCCATAACCGAGATCTTTCATCAGTTTGGTGGGCGCATTGCGGATGTGCATGGGCGGCCCCAGCGCGCCGGTTTCGCTCGCCGCGCGCTTGGCGGCTTTCCAAGCCACATAAGCGGCGTTCGATTTCGGCGCGGTGGCGAGGTGGATCACCGCTTGCGCCAGATGCAGCTCCGCCTCAGGCGGGCCTATGAAATGCACGGCGTCTTTCGCCGCATTGGCGATGAGGAGCGCGGTGGGATCGGCAAGGCCGATATCCTCCGCCGCCGCGCGCACCAGGCGGCGGGCGATAAACAGCAAATCCTCCCCGCCCGCCACCATGCGCGCGAGCCAATAAAGCGCCGCATCCGGATCGGAGCCGCGGATGCTTTTATGCAGCGCGGAGATGAGGTTGTAGTGCTCCTCGCGATCCTTGTCGTAAGCGGGCGCGCGCTTTTGCAGCAATTCGCCGAGCGCCTTGGCGTCAAGCGGCTGAGCAGCGCGTAAAGCGAAGAGCTCTTCCGCCAAGGTCAGCAGATAGCGCCCATCGCCGTCGGCCAGATTGGTGAAGGCGATGCGCGCCTCCTCCGTCAGCGGCAGCGTCTTGCCCAGCAATTTTTCCGCGCGCTGGAGCAGAAGATCGAGCGCGGAATCATCCAACCGCTTCAGCACGAACACCTGCGCGCGTGAGAGCAACGCGGCGTTGATCTCAAAGCTTGGGTTTTCGGTGGTGGCGCCGACGAGGGTGACGATCCCCTGCTCCACATATGGCAGGAAGCCATCCTGCTGGGCGCGGTTGAAGCGGTGGATTTCGTCCACGAACAGCAGCGTCGCCTTGCCGCTGGCGCGCCGGCCCTTCGCCGTTTCAAACGCCTTCTTCAAATCGGCGACGCCGGAGAACACCGCACTGATCTGCTGGAACTCGTGGCCAGTTTCTTCCGCCAGCAGGCGCGCGATCGTGGTTTTGCCGACGCCCGGCGGCCCCCACAGGATGATGGAGGCCAGACGCTTGTTGGCCACCATGCGCCCGATCGGGCCTTCCGGCTTCAACAGGTGGTCCTGGCCCACCACATCTTCGAGCTTTTGCGGGCGCAGCCGCTCCGCCAGCGGCGTGGGCGCGCCCTGGTCGAGGCCGGCGGCTGCGAACAAATCAGACATGGCTTATAGATAGCCGCTTCCAAGGAGAGAAACGATGCCCGAAGCAACCTCCGCGATCCCTGTCGGCGTCTACCCCTACCTTTCAGTGAAAGGCGGCAAGGCGGCGATTGATTTCTACGCCCGCGCCTTCGGCGCGACCGAAGAATACCGCGCCTATGGCGAGGACGGTGAGCGCATCATGCACGCGCGCTTCCGGATCAATGGGTTCGCGATCCTGCTCTCAGACGATTTCCCCGAGTTTCGCGGCGGCGCGGAGGCGCCGGCGCCGGCGGGCGTCACCATCCATTTGGAGGTGGACGACGCCGATTCCTGGTGGAACCGCGCCGTCGGTGCGGGCGCGACCATCATCATGCCGCTGGCCGACCAATTCTGGGGCGACCGCTACGGCCAGGTGAAAGACCCGTTCGGGCATGCCTGGTCGATCGGGGCGCCAACAAAAACCTAGAACCGGACCTCGCGCCTCTGGCCGCCGCGTTCGATGCCGATCACCCAGGATTGGCTCTGCGCCATCGCGTCATCGAGCGCGGCGGCGTCGCGCATGGGGCGGCCATTCACTTCGTCGATGATGTCGCCCGGGCGGAAGCCGATGCGCGCGGCCACGCCGCCGCGATCGAGCGCCTGAATGAAGACGCCGCTCTTGAACGGATCGAGCCCGGACGCTTCGGCCGTCGCCGGCGTCAGCGTCACCACGCGCGCGCCGGAAAGGGGATGACGCCCTTGCAGTTCGCGCGCTTCCGGCGCCCCGCCCGGGGGCGCTTCGGCGTTGGCGTTGAGCGCCATTTGGCGCCCATCGCGGCGCACCACCAACGGCACGCGCGCGCCGGGCCGCTGCGTGGCGAATTGATAGCGCACCCCGCCCTCGTCGCGCACGGACACGCCGTTGACGGAAAGGATGATGTCGCGCTCGCGCAGGCCCGCGCGTTCGCCCGCGGCGCGTGGATAAAGCTCCGTCACCAGCGCGCCTTCGGGGCGCTGTAAGCCGAGAGAGCGCGCGATGTCTTGCGTCACCGGCTGCAAGCGCGCGCCGAGCCAAGGGCGCACAACCTCCGTGCCGCCAGACACCGCGCTCTCCACCACACGGCGCACCATTTCGGAGGGAATGGCGAAGCCAATGCCGTTTGAGCCGCCGCTTTCGGAGAAGATGGCCGTGTTCACGCCCACCAGCGCGCCGCGCATGTCCACCAGCGCGCCGCCGGAATTGCCGCGATTGATGGCCGCGTCGGTCTGGATGAAGAATGCGTAGTCGCTAACGCCGACTTCGGTGCGCGCCAGCGCGGAGATAATCCCGCTCGTCACCGTTTGGCTGAGCCCGAACGGATTGCCGATGGCGAGCACAAGATCGCCCACTTGCAACGAACTTGTATCCGAGAACGGCAGCGTCGGCAGGCGCTCATTGGCGTTGATGCGCAGCACGGCGAGGTCAACGCGCGGATCGGCGAGCACAAGTTCGGCGTCGAACTCGCGCCGATCCGCCAGCACGACCTTTAGGCGCTGCGCGCCCTGGATGACGTGGTTGTTGGTGACGATAACGCCGTCGGCGCGCACGATCACGCCCGAGCCCAAGGATTGCTCCACGCGCGGCTGGCTGAAGCGGCCGAAAAATGGGTCGCGGTTCATCGCCCGCACGACGCGTTCGGCGTAGACGTTGACCACCGCCGGCCCCGCCTGGGCGGCGACGGGCGCAAAGGAGAGCTGCATCTGCCCCTGGTTGGCCGGCGCGGCGCGCACCAGCGGCTCTGCCTGGACCAATTGCAAATAGGGATCACCTTGCGCCTGCGCAGGCGCTTGGTTGGGATTGGCCAGCGGCGACACCGCCAGCGCGCCGCCGGCGAAACCCGCCAATAAGGCGGCGAATGGAGAAGCCTTCAGCAGGCCAGCGCGGGTGATTTTCATACTAGCGTCCAGCAAAATCGGGCTCGATCTTGCGGGTCGAGGTGTCGGAAACATGGCGGCCGGCATCTGTTCCGGACCCGAGATCACGTCGGCGTGAAGGGCTTGAAGACAGCCGCAAATTTGTCATTAGCTCAACGCGATATCCGCTGGGAGGCGCCGCCGCATGTTGCAGTTTCTGTTTGTAGCCATCTTGCAGGGGATGGCGGGAGCTCCTCACGTTGGGGAAAATGTAAGCGGCGCCGAGCAGCCCGCCGTCACGCAGGCGCAGCCTGCCGGTTCGGAGACGCCGTCAACGCCCGAGCTGACCGCGCCCGCTCACAATGCGGATGCGCTAGCCGAGCCGGTAACCCGCACAGAGCGCCAGTGTCGCCGAGAACGCGCTGGCGGATCTACGCGGACGGCCTACGTGCTCGTGTGCCGCGACGTCGAGGTCGAAGTCGACGCCCCGACGCCGCAGGGCTAGTAAAGCTCAACGCAACAGCGCACGCATCGCCGTCAATAGAGCCCGCCATTGCTCGCCCTGCCGTTGCTGAAGCACCACAAGCGGGAAGCCGTGGCGGGCGACATGGTCTTGCGGGATTGCATCCCAGCCGGCGTGCGTGACGCTGACGCGTGTATCATCGCCGACAGCTTCAAAGCGCACTTCCACGTTGGTGACGCGATCTGGCGGAAACGTCGCTTGGCGCCACGTGAACGCCAACAGGTGCGGCGGCGCCCATTGCGTGACGCGGCCGACCTCGAATTCCTTGCCGTTCGCGAGCGTCGTCACCAAGCGTCCGCCCTCGCCCGGCTCAAAGCGCAATTCGCCGTCGCCACGCGGGGTGAGCTGAAACAGCGGATTGGGTCGCCACCAGCGCGCGATGTCTTGCGTGAAGGCGTCGAACACCGCCTGCGGCGGCGCGGGGATCCGCAGCGAAACAATCACCGCGCTCATTTGTGCTGATTTTCCACGTGCGCTTTGAGGCTGGCGAGCTGATCGCTCCACATCTGTTCGGTGCGGGCGAGCCAATGCTTCAACTCAGCCATGGCGCCGGCCTTCAACGTATAGATGCGCACGCGCGCGTCGAACGCGGGGTGGGTCTCTTCTACTAGGCCGCTCTGCTTGAGCGCGCGCAAGTGCCGGCTCATCGCCGGCGCGGGCAGCTTCAGCGCCTCGGCGAGTTCGCCGGCGCGGCGCGGGCGCTCGCCGAGCAACTCCACCGCGCGGCGGCGATGGGGATCGGCGAGCGCGGCGAGCGTGCGGTCGATCCGCGCGCTCAATCGAGGCGCGCCTTGGTCTTGAGGCCGCTGGCTTTGTCCCACGCCTCCGCGCCGATTTCCTCGATAGTGACGCCGAAGGTCCAGATATGGCCTTCGGGATCGCGGGCGCGGTAGGTGCGGTCGCCGTAGAATTGCGTGTCGGGCGCTTGCAGGATTTCCGCGCCGGCTTTGCGCGCCTGGGCGCAATGGGCGTCGATATCCTCGCCCCGCGCGAGCTGGACGTGCACGGTTTGCGTGTTCTTGCCGCCGAGCGATTTCGGGCTCTTGTGATCGGCGCTCCATTCGTTGCCGACCATCACGACGCTGTCGCCGTATTTCATTTCCGAGTGTGCGAGGTTCTCGTTCTCATCGAGGATCACCATTAGCGGCTCGAAGCCGAACGCCTCCTCCAACCACCGAAACGCGGCTTTCGGATCGACGTAGCTGACGGCGCTGGAGAGGCCCTTCGGGCGGTAATAGTCAGACATCGCAATCTCCTTACCCCGACCGCCAATATTTCTATATTTTGATAAGTATATAGTCAAACGAAAACGGGCCGCCCCGAAGGACGGCCCGCTGAGAGAGCACGGGTCCTAAGACCCGCGGATCTTTAGCCTTCGTCGGTGTAGATCGCTTCGGGGCGCGGGCCGCTGTCTTGGCCGCGGGCGCTTTCGTCGCGATCCACGAACTCGATCACCGCGAGCGGGGCGGTGTCGCCATAGCGGAAGCCCGCCGTCGGCACGCGTGTGTAGCCGCCGGCGCGCGCCTTGTAGCGCGGGGCGAGCGTTTCAAAGAGCTTCTTGGTTTGCGTTTCATCGCGCATGCGCGAAAGCACCACCCGGCGCGCGCCGAGATCGCCTTTCTTCGCCAGCGTGACCAGGCGCTCGACCACCGGGCGCAGCGCCTTGGCCTTCGGCAGCGTCGTCACGATTTGCTCGTGCTTGATCAGCGCCGCTGCCATGTTGGCGAACATGGCTTGGCGGTGGCTCGCCGTGCGATTGAGTTTCTTGTGTCCGACGCCGTGGCGCATAGCACGCTGTCCTTAGAGATTAGATCTGATCTTCGTATTTCTTGGCGAGATCGTCGATGTTGTCCGGCGGCCAATTCTCGACCGCCATGCCGAGGTGCAGCCCCATGGTGGCCAGCACTTCCTTGATCTCGTTCAGCGACTTGCGGCCGAAGTTCGGGGTGCGGAGCATTTCCGC
>CAZWQS010000094.1:0-11108 GCA_964635925.1 uncultured Terricaulis sp.
ATCGCCTGCCTTTGGGGCCCCGCCCATGGCGGCGCCAACGAAGCGGCGCTCAACATGCTTGAAGAGATCGGCCACGTGGACAACATCCCGGACTTCATCGCCAAGGTGAAGGATCCGAATTCGGACGTGCGCCTGATGGGCTTCGGCCATCGCGTCTACAAGAATTACGATCCGCGCGCGAAAGCGATGATGAAGCTTTGCCACCAAGTGCTGAAGGAAGTCGGCGCGGAAGACACCCCGCTGCTCAAGGTCGCCATCGAACTGGAGAAGATCGCGCTCAACGACGAGTATTTCGTGAAGCGCAAGCTCTATCCGAACGTCGATTTCTATTCCGGCATCACGCTGCGCGCGATGGGCTTCCCCACCTCGATGTTCACGGTGCTGTTCGCGGTGGCGCGCACCGTGGGCTGGATCGCGCAATGGACCGAGATGATGGAGGATGCGAGCCAGAAGATCGGCCGCCCCCGCCAAGTCTATACCGGCGCGGGCCAACGCGACTTTGTGCCGAAGAACAAGCGCAGCTAAGGCTAAGCGATCAACCGTTCAAAACGGAAAGCACGGCGCCCGCGGCGATATCAGCCGCGGGCGTTTTTCCGCGTCCCATCTTCTCCAGCGCCGCGTCCTGAAGGCGCACTTGCTCCTCGCGCAGCGCCGGGTCGTCGAGCAGCGGCGCAGCGGCGGCGGCCACGTTTTGCGCGGTGAACTTGGTTTGGATCAGCTCCGGCGCAACCTCGGCATCGGCGGCGACGTTCATCAACGTGGCGTACTTGCCCTTGAACAGGATGAAGCGCGCCACCGCCCAGGTGATCCAGCCGAACTTGTACCCGACCACCACGGGCGTCCCCTGCAGCGCGACCTCCGTCGTCACAGTGCCCGATGCGGCAAGCGCCACGGTGGCGGCGGCGAAGGCGTCTTCCTTTTCCGCCTCATCGACAATGCGCGCGCTCGGCGGTGCCTGTGCAACGACGGCCTCGCGCACGGATTGCGCCGCAACCACCAGAAAACGCACATCGCGGTCGCGATCCAGCAGATCCGCCGCGCGCCACAATGTGGGGCCGACACGGCGGATTTCACTGGCGCGGCTGCCGGGTAGGATGAGGATCACCTTCTCCTTCGCCGTCCAACTTTGGCGCACACGCAGCGCAGCCCCGTCACCGGCCTTGAATCTACCAAGCGCGGGATGGCCGCACACCGTGATCGCCAAGCCATAGGGCTCGTAAAACGGCGCTTCGAAATCGTGGATGCAGATCAGATGATCCACCGCGGCGGCAAGCGTTTTGGCGCGGCCCGGCCTAGTGGCCCACACTTGCGGGCCGATATATTTCACAAGCTTGATGTGCGGCGCCGCCGCGCGCACGCCCTGCGCCACGCGCAGCGTAAAGCCCCATGAATCGATCAGCACCACCACCTCGGGCTTGGCCGCCAGCACCGCTTGCACAGTTTCCGCCACCGCGCGCTTCACGCGCTTGTAGGCTAGCAGGCCATCAACGAAGCCCAGAATGGCGAGCCCCGAAATATCGGCCTGACTCTTCAGCCCCTCCTCCGCCATCAGAGGGCCGCCGACGCCGAACAGCGCAAGGTTCGCGTCACGCGCCTTCAGCGCCCGCGCCAGATCGGCGCCGAGCGCGTCGCCGGAGGATTCAGCGGCGACGAGGAAAATGCGCCCGCTCACGTTTCGCCTATATCGGCGGGTGTAAAGCCGAGCACGTATAAACCGGCAGCGTCCGCCGCCGCGACGATCGCCTCGCGCTTGACGGCCAGCGCGCCGCCCGCCTCCACCGCGACGCCCGCAAGACCCGCGCGCGCGGCGCCTTCGATCGTGCGCACGCCGATCGTGGGCAGATCAATGCGGCGCTCCTGCATGGGCTTGGGACGCTTCACTAGAACACCGCGCCGGCTTTCCGCAGTACCGCGAATTTGCACGGGCAACGTAGCGACGCGCGCGAGCATCTGATCGGTGCCTTCCTGCGCCTCCACCGCCAGCACAAGCTTGTCACACACGACCACGCCCTGGCCGATGTCCAGCGCGCCGATGGCGGCGACGGCTTTGGCCGCGCGGGTGATTTCGCGCATGTGGGCTTCGCTGGGCGCATGTGCGCCCCACACGCCCGGCGGGGCGAGCAAATCGGCCATCGCCTCATCGGCGCCGATCACGGCGAAGCCCGCTTTTTCATGTTCGGAAAGCACGGCGCGCAGCAACCCGTCGTCGCCGCCGCGCAGCGCCTGCAAAATCGCCGGGAGCATCGCGACGGCGACGTCATCAAGCTGAAGCGTAGCGGGATCGACGCGCGGAACCTGGCCGATGATCACGACAGTCGTGCAGCCGGCCTCGCGCATCGCGTCCATGCGCGCGCCCATGGCGCCGAGCCCCAAAGTCACGCCCGGATGCGCCTCCAAAGCGGCGTCCGCGAACGGCGCGAGACGCGCCACGAAATAAGGCTGGCCGGTTTGCGCGCAATGTTCAGCCATCAGGACGGGCAATTCGCCCCCGCCCGCGATGATGCCGATCTTGCGCACGCTCATCTCAATCCCGCGGCATGCAGAGCGGGCGCGCGGCGTCGGCGCGGACGAAATCGACGATTTCCATCACATGCGGGTTGGCCGCGTAGAATTCGGCGCAATCCTCGACCCGCTCCTGGAAAGTGCCTTCTTCGGCAAACAGCATGCGATAGGCGGCGCGCAGATCGTGGATCTGCTCGCGCGTGAAGCCGCGCCGCTTGAGGCCCACGACATTGAGCCCGCCCAAATGCGCGTGATTGCCGATGGCGGAGCCGAACGGGATCAAGTCCGTCGTCATCAACGCCGAAGCGCCGACGAACGCATGGCGGCCGACGCGCCCATGCTGGTGCACGCCCGAAAGCCCCCCCAGGAACGCGAAATCGCCCACCTTCACGTGCCCGCCGATGGTGGCCGTCTGCGCCATGATGACATTGTTGCCGACATCGCAATCATGGGCGACGTGGCAATTGCCCATGATGAGGCAATCATCGCCGATCGTGGTCACCGAACGCCCGCGCACGGTGCCGCGCGCCAGCGTCGCGTGTTCGCGGATGACATTGCGGTCTCCGATCACAAGCTTGGTCGGTTCGCCTCTATAGGAGAGATCCTGCGGCGTGCCCCCGAGCCCCGCGAAGGGGAACACGGTGTTGTCTTTGCCCAGTTCGGTGTGGCTTTCGATGAACACGTGCGCGATGAGACGCGTGCGATCACCCAACTTCACATGCGGGCCGATCACACAGCCGGGCCCGATCTCCACGCCCTCGCCGACCTCAACGCTCTGATCGACGACGGCGGTGGCGTGAATGTTTGCGCTCATGGGCGGTCAGCCTTCATGGCGGCGAATTCGCAATCGGTGACCAACTCGCCGCGCACCTCAACACGGCCGCGGAATTTGAAGATGTTGCGGCGCTGGAAAAGCACCTCGACCGGCATCTCCATCACATCGCCCGGCATGACGGGGCGTTTGAAGCGCGCGTTCTCGACGGACATGAACAGGATCAGGTGCTTGGTGATGTCAGCTTCCAGCGTCTTGGACATAAGCAGCGCGCCCACCTGCGCCAACGCCTCGATCTGCAACACGCCCGGCATCACCGGCGCGCCGGGAAAGTGGCCGGGAAAGAACGGCTCGTTGATGGTGACGTTCTTGATGCCGCGGATGGATTTGTTGGGGATGTAATCCACCGCGCGATCCACCAGCAGAAACGGATAGCGGTGCGGCAGGCGGCGCAGCACCTCGCCGATCTCGATCACGTCGTCTGTGGTGTTTTGTTGCTCGGTCAAGTCACTTGCCTTCATCGCGCGCCCCCGCCTTGCGGCTCAACCAGGCCACTTCGCGCAGCCATTTTCGCAGCGGCTTGGCCGGGTATCCGCTCCAGACCTCGCCCGCAGGCACGTCTTGGAGCACCCCGGCCCCGCCCGCAAGGGTGGCTCCGGCCCCCACCTGGATATGATCGGCCGTGCCGACGCGCCCGCCCATGGTGACCCCGTCGCCGATGACGCAGGAGCCCGAAATGCCCCCGAAAGCGGCGATCATGACGCCGCGTCCGATGCTGCAATTGTGCGCGACGTGGCAGAGATTATCGATCTTGGCGCCCTCGGCGATCAGCGTGTCGTCAAACACGCCGCGATCCACCGTCGAGTTGGCGCCCAGCGTAACGCGATCCTGAATGATGACGCGCCCCAGATGGGGCACGTCCACCGGATCGGCCGCCCCGCCCGCCACGCCAAACCCCTGCTCGCCAATCACCGCGCCCGCCAGGATGATCACATCATCGCCAACCAGCGAGAACGCGATCGACGCGCGCGCCCCCACCTGGGTGCGACGGCCGATCGCGACGCCGGCCCCGATCACGGCGTTGGGTCCGATGACAGCCCCCGCGCCGATCTGCGCGCCAGGGCCGATCACCACGCCGGGGCCGATGCGCACGCCGTCCTCGATCCGCACGCTCGGGTCGATGGCGGCGTCGCCAAAGCCGCGCGGCTTGAACAGCAGCGGCACGAGCCGCGCGAACAGCGCGCGCGGACGATCGGAAAGGATCAGCGCGCCGGCGTGCGGCGCAAGATGGGCCTGCGCTGGCGCGATCACGCAAGCGGCGGGCGCGCCGGCGAGCGGGACGCTCGCCTTGCCCTCATAATAACAAAGGTCGCCCGGGCCCGCGCGGCTGGCGGGGGCGGCGCCGGAAACCGGGCGGTCTGCGTCGCCGCCGATCTCGGCAGAAGGCGCAAGCGCCCGGACCGTCACCGGCCCGAGCGCCTCGTAGAAGCGGGGATCGATCATGGACCCGCCTTACAACAAAATCCGCGTTATTGCGCGGGTTGTTGTTGTGCCTGGCATTGCGACAGAGGGCGGCGCGTCACGTTGGCCACGCGCGTCGCCTGGTTCTGGTCGAGTTGCTGGATCACCGTGTTGGTGATGTCGCTGTCAGGCTGGAAGATCAGCACGTTGCTGGCGTCGAGCACGGTGATGGCGCCGCGCTGCTCCATCGTGCTGCGAATAACCGGGCGCACCTGGGCGTCGAACTCGCGCAGCGTAAGCGCCTGGGTGCATTCCATGTCGCCTTGGAGGGCGGCGGTGCGCTGCTGGAATTGCTGCGCGCGGGTTTCGAGCGCTTGCAGCGCGGGGCCGTGCGTGGCGTGCGCGCGCACCTGCTCGCGCGTCATGTTGCGCGTGGCGGTGACGAGGCGTTGGCGTTCGGTTTCGATCGCTTGGCCTTCCGGCTGAAGCGCGGTCGCCTCCTGCTGAATCTGGGCGCCCACCTGCTGGAGCTTGGCGCTCATGTCGCGGCCCAGCGCGGATTCCGCGGCGATACGCTGGTAGTTCACGATCACGACGCCGCCGCCTTGGTTGCGGCGTTGGGCTTGGGCTTCCGGCGCGATTACAAACGCCGCCGCAATCAGGGCGGCCGCGGCGAGACTGGTCATTACACGCATGGTTGCGTCTTCTCCTTAGAAACGGGTCCGGGTTGAGAACCGGAATTGTTCGCGCCGATCGTATTCTTCGTATTCGAGCGGCTGGGACAAATCGAACTGCACGGGACCAAAAGGCGAGTCCCAGAAGAACGTGACGCCGGCCGCCACGCGCAGACTTGTGTCGTCTTCCACGATCAGCCGGTTGGGGCCGATCAGATCGACGGTTTGGCGGCTGGCCGTGTCCACGGTGCCAAGCGTGCCGAACTCTGCAAAGAGCGCCGCGCCCACGCCGTAGGATTCCGGCAGCGGCAGCGGCACATCCATCTGCAACGTGCCGATGGCGTACACATTGCCGCCGATCGCATCGCCGCGCTGCACCACCGTGCCCGTGGCGTCTTCCACCAGCAATTGACGCGGGCCGATACCGGCCACGTCAAAGCCGCGGAACGAAGAACCGCCCTTGAAAAAGCGGTCGTTGATGCGCACGTCGTCGCCGCCCCAGCCCATGATGTAGCCGGCGGTGCCGCGCAGCGTGAGACGCCAGCCCGCCCACGGCAGCCCGTAATAGATGCCGCCTTCAAGCTCGGTGCGCAGATAATTCACCTCGCCGCCGACGCCGGCGATGTCTTGGCTGAACGAGATGTCAAACCCGCGCGTGGCGCGCACGAGATTGTCGCGCTGATCGAAATTCACCGTGAAGCCGACCAGCGAGGTAAGGAAATCCCCCTCCTGGGCGCACAGCAGCGGACGCTGCGTGTTGGCCACATCGCACTGATTGATCGCGGGCGTCAGCGGATTGGCGTCGTGATCGACGAAGATGTCGGCAATTTCCGTGTCGTCTTGAATGAGCGAGTAAGTCAGCCCGAGGCTCGTGCGCTCGGCGACCGGGAAGCTGGCGCGCAGGCCCATGCCGGTCGAGGTGTTCTCGAACGAAGATTGATCGAGGAAGTCCGTGCGCAGCGAGTAAAGGTCAAAGCCCGCCGCGATCTCGCGATCCAGGAAGCGCGGTTCGGTGAAGCGCAGATCGACCTGCTGACGATAGGAGCTGGTCGAGGCTCGCAGGCGCAGGAATTGCCCGCGGCCGCGCAAATTGCGCTCGGTGATTGAGAGATCGAACAGCATGTTTTCGGTCGAGGAAAAGCCGGCCGCGAACGCCAACTCACCCGTGGATTCCTCGGCAACCGTCACAGTCACGACGCCGCGGTCCGGTTGGGAGCCGGCGCTGTCCTCCACCGTCACCGAACTGAAGAAGCCCAGCGATTGCACCCGTTGGCGCGAGCGATCGAGCAGAACGCGGTTGAAGGCGTCGCCTTCGTTCACGCGCATCTCGCGGCGGATCACTTGATCCAGCGTGCGCGTGTTGCCGACAATATCGATGCGCTCAATATAAACGCGCGCGCCCTCGTTGACCTCAAACGTGAGGTTCACCACGCGATTCTCGCGGTCGCGCTCGACGATCGGCACGATTTCAACATTGGCGTAGCCTACCGTGCCCGCCACGTACGTCATCGCATCGATCGCATCTTCGATTTGCGAGCCGCGGAATACGTCGCCTTGCCGGATCGGGATCGTGGCCTGCAGCAGTTCCGGCGGCAACCGATCCAATTGAGTCACCACGCGCACGTCGCCGAATTCATAGCGCACGCCTTCGTCCACCGTGAAGGTGATGAAGAAATCGCGTTGATCCGGCGTCAGCTCGGCGACGGCGGAGACAACGCGGAAATCTGCGTAGCCGCGGTTGTTGTAGTATTGGCGCAATTGCTCGCGATCGTACTCGAGCCGGTCGGGGTCGTAATTGTCGTTGCTCTGGAAGAAATTCCACCAGGACGAGCGCGTTGTTACGATCGCGTCGCGCAACGTGCGGTCGGAATAAACGCTATTGCCGATGAAATTGATGTCGCGTAC
This sequence comes from uncultured Terricaulis sp., assembly GCA_964635925.1. Taxonomy (GTDB): domain Bacteria; phylum Pseudomonadota; class Alphaproteobacteria; order Caulobacterales; family Aquidulcibacteraceae; genus Vitreimonas. The sequence goes on from CAZWQS010000094.1 coordinate 7,315, forward strand.
GCCGGTGACGGGGCCTTCATCGACTTCAAAGATCAAATCGACGCGGTTCTGATCCAGCTCACGGACTTGCGGCGTCACTTGCGCGGCGAAGCGGCCGGAGCGACGATACACTTCGATGATGCGCTGCACGTCGCCCTGGGCGCGCGCTGGCGTAAACACCGAACGCGGGCGGGCCTGCACTTCATCTTCCAGATCGTCTTCGTCGAGCGTTTTTAGCCCTTCAAAGATCACGCGGTTGATGATCGGATTTTCGATCACGGCGACGACGAGGTCGCCGCCGCGCTGTTCAATCTGCACGTCGGCGAAGAGGCCGGTGGCGAACAGCGTCTTCAGGCTCATATCGACGCGTTCAGCGTCGAACGTGTCGCCGGGGCGCACGAGCAGGTAAGACGAGATCGTCGCCGCCTCGATCCGCTGATTGCCTTCAACCAGGATGCGCCGGATCGGCGCGCCTACTTGTTGCTGTTCGGCCTGAGGGGCCGCCCCCTGTTGGCCTTCTTGCGCGTAGGCGTCTCCGCCCGCCGCCAACAATACGCCAGCTCCGGCGCCGACGGTGACGACGCACCCGACCGCGCCCGCCACGACATCTCGCAGTACCCGCTTCATCAAGCCCTCGACGCGTTCAGACGCTTCCCCTGCGCCTGCTGATTTTTAAGACCCCATCCCGCCGTGAAAGACAAGGACGAGGCGCTGTTACTGCGCACCCGGAAGGAGGCGCGTAATATCGTTCCAGGTTGCGAACAGAAACAGACTCGCCATCACAGCGAATCCGGCCCGATACGCCCATTCTTGCGCCGCGGCCGGCAATGGCTTGCCTCCGCGCACGGCTTCGATCGCGTAAAACAACAAGTGGCCGCCATCCAGAATAGGGATCGGCAGCAGATTGACGATGCCCACCGCAACGGAAAGCACCGCCGCAAGCGAAAGCAGCGATAGAGCCAGCAAGCCGACCCGCGCCCCAATTCCGCCATCGTCTGGCCCGCTCAGCGCGCTGGTCGCGACTTGGCCGGAGGCGTTGATGATGCCCAGCGGGCCGGCGATCTGATCGCCCGATTCACGCCCCGCGAAGATCGCGCCGATATAAGCACCGGTCCTTGCGATGATGTCCCACGTGTTGGCCGCGCCCGCTCCAATCGCGCTTAGCGGCCCGAAGCGTTCGATCACGCGCTCTTGCGCAAGCACCAACGGGCCCGACACGCCGAGCATGCCGCGATCGCCGTTGCGTTGCGGCGTTGCATTGAGTGTGATCTGCGCGCCGTCGCGTTCGATTTGCAGCGCAAGCGCGCGTTCAGGCGAAGCGGCGACAAGCGTTTGCAAATCCGTGAAGGTGGCGACAGCCTGCCCGTTCGCGCCTTGAATAATGTCGCCGGGCCGCAAACCCGCCGCCGCGGCGGCGCTGCCTTCCGCAACAGACGCAATACGCGCAGGCACGGACGCATAATCCGTCGCATCGCGCCCGACGATCAGCGCGATCAGCGCGAACGCCAAAATCGAGAAAATGAAATTGGTCAGCGGCCCCGCGGCCACCACCACCGAGCGCGTTGAAAGCGGCTGCGCGTGGAAAAGCCCCCTCGCGCGCGCTTCGGCGAGCGCCTCGGGATCGTCGATCTTCTCGCGCGGGGCGGAGGACATCGCGTCTGCGTCGTCGGCGAATTTCACGTAGCCGCCAAGCGGCAGCGCGCCGACCTTCCATTGCACGCCCTGCTTATCGCGCCAGCCGAACAGCGTTTTGCCGAAGCCGATGGAGAACGTGTCGATCGCCACGCCGCGCCAGCGCGCCACTTGGAAGTGGCCGAACTCGTGAACGAACACCACGACGCTCAACACGAGCACGAACGAGCCAAGGTAGATCAGGATGTTGCCCAGGATATCCGGCATTCGACCCGCTTCCTCCGAGCGCCTTGTTTTATCAGGGGCGCCGGTCAGCCTTAGGCTGCCGCCAGACTTCCCGCAATCCGTAGGGCCGCCTGCCGGGCCGCCCGATCCATCGCCGCCACCTCATCGAAAGATGAAGGCGATTTTGCGATGGCCCCTGCGCCCTCGGCGTCAAGCCGGGCCAGGACGTCTTCGGCGATCCGGCCTATGTCGAGGAAGCGGATTCGCCCAGCCAGGAAGGCGGCGACCGCCTCTTCGTTGGCCGCATTGAGCGCCGTGGTGGCCAGCGCCCCGGTCTTGAGCGCCGCCCTCGCCAGCCGCAGCGCAGGGAACCGCATCGGATCTGGGGCTTCAAAATGCAGCGCCGCCGCGCCAGCGAGATCGAGCCGCGGGGTCGAGACCGCGCTCCGATCCGGCCAACTCAGGGCGTAGGCGATCGGGATGCGCATGTCGGGCGCGCCCAATTGGGCCAAGATCGAACCGTCCACGTAATGCACCAGCGAGTGCACGATGCTTTCGGGATGGATCACAACATCGATAAATTGTTCTTCCAAGCCAAAGAGATAGGCTGCTTCGATCAATTCCAGGCCCTTGTTCATCAGGGTCGCGGAATCGACGGAAATCTTGCGCCCCATGGACCAGCGCGGGTGCGCGCAGGCTTCCGCGGGCGTGGCGCGCGCCATCGCCTCGGAACTCCAAGTGCGGAACGGCCCGCCGGACGCGGTCAGCGTCAGCTTCTCCACCCGCTCCGGGTGAGTCAGCACCTGGAAAATGGCGTTGTGCTCAGAATCCACCGGCAGCAGCTTGGCCCCGCTGGCTGCGGCGGCTTGCAGCATCAGCGGCCCGGCGCAGACCAGGCATTCCTTGTTCGCCAGGGCGACCATCGCCCCACGCCGGATCGCGGCCAGCGTGGGCTTTAGGCCCGCCGCGCCGACGATCGCCGACATCACCCAATCGCTGGGTCGGGCGCCCGCCTCTTCCAGCGCCGAGGCGCCCGCGCCGACCTCAACGCCAAGCCCCGCCAGCGCCGCGCGCGCGGCGTCGAGTTGATCGGCCTCGGCCACGGCGGCGAAACGCGGTTTCAGCCGGCGGCAAGCATCGGCAAGTGCGCCGAGATTGCCGCCCGCGGTTACGGCCTCCACGGGGATATTGGCCCCCTGGGCGCGTAATTCCTCGATCACGGCGATGGTCGATTGGCCGATCGATCCGGTGACGCCGAGGATGGAGACGGTGCGGCCATGGGCGCTCATAGGCCTGCCCCGATCAGCCACGCCGACAGGCCAGGCCAGGCCGCCAGCACGGTCCCCGTGAGCAAGGTGGCCGCCATCAGGCCGTCGATGCGATCCAATACGCCGCCATGGCCGGGGATGATGCGCGAGGCGTCTTTCACGCCAAACCGCCTTTTGAGGAAGGATTCGAACAGGTCGCCCATGAGGCCAGTGAAGGCTATCAGCGCGCCGACCGCCACCCATATCGCCAGTTTTCCGCCAACGGCGCTGAACACGGCGCCGCACGCCCAGCCCGCGGCGGCGCCCGCCGCCACGCCGGCGATGATGCCCGACCAGGTTTTATTCGGCGAAAGCCCGCGCGCGATGCGCGGGCCGCCGATCAGCTTGCCGCCGAAATACGCGAAAACGTCCGCCGTCCAGATGCAGGCGAACAGCGTGAGGATCGTCTCCAACCCCTCGGGCGCGCGATCGCGCAGCCAAAGGAACAGAGCGCACGGCAGGCCCACATAAAGCGCGCCCCCCGCTGTTTCGATCACCGAGGCGAGCGTGCGCCGGCGCGTCGCGGACGCCGCCGCCGCCGCCGCCATCCATCCCGCGCCAAGCGCCAGGTGCCCCCAACTCGCGAACATCACCGCGCCCAGCGAACCGATCAGCGCGAAGAGGAAAGCGGGCATAGTGGCGTCAGGCTCG
>CAZWQS010000095.1:0-11107 GCA_964635925.1 uncultured Terricaulis sp.
GCCCATGATTGGCCAGCACGCGAGTCACCCCGCGCGCCAGCAGCGCGGTGATGTCCGGGCGCGAGTGAATTTCCTCTGACATAACGCCCATTTAAGCGCGCGCGCACGACTTGAACACCGCACACAACGCGCCGCGCCGGAACTGGGCGCCGCCGCCAGGCGTTCGCCGGATGATAGTCTGGAGGATCACGCAACATGCGCATCGCAACCTTATTGGCCGCCGCCGCGACGGCGGCGCTTGCGGCCGCCTGCGGCCTTGGCGCGCCGGCCTATCCCACGTTCGGCGAAGCCGATTATCGCATCGAAGGCGCGACCACGGACGCCAACGGGCAAAGCACCCGCACCGTGATCTATCGCGACGGCCCCAAAATGCGCGTGGAAGCCACGCTGGCCAATTTTGGCCAAGGCGCGGTCGTGTTCGATGAATCGACCAACGCCGCCTATGTGCTGAACCCCACCGGCGCCGCCCTGCCCGCCGCGGCGCCAAGCGCAACAGCCACGCCGCCTGCGACGGATGCGGCGCCCGCCGCCGCGCCCGCGCAAGTGCTCGGCGTGGCCATACGCGTCGATGACGCCAATGCGCCAAAACCGATGGAAGCGGCGTGGCAAGCGCTCGGCGCCGATAACGCGCGCCATGTCGGGCGCTGCGCGGTCGCCGGCGAGGATGGCAATGAATGGCGCCCGCGCAACGGCGACACCGGCGTGCGCACCGCCTGCATCACCGACGACGGCATTGTGCTGCGCGTCACCCAGGAAGGCGCGGTGCTTTGGGAAGCCAGCGCGCTGCAACGCGGCGCGCAGGATCCCGCCTTGTTCGGCGTGCCCGCCGGCTATCAAGTGATCGATCCGCAGGCCTTGGCCGAGCAAGTGGGCGAAAACCTCGAACAACTCGACAGCGTCACCGGCGCCCCGCCCGCGCCACAGCCAGCGCCCGAGCCGCGCGGTTGATCACGCAAAACAAAGGGCCCGCACCGGACGGCGCGGGCCCTTCACTTGTTTGTTGGCCGCTTATTCCGCCGCCACCGCCGCGGCTTTCACATCGTTCAGCGCGCCGGCGTTGATGCCGAAATTGATGGTTTGCAGATATTTGATGCCGTCTTCGGCGATCGCATCGCCCACCATCTCCGCGCCTTCAGCCTCGAACTCATCGAAGTTCACGTACATCGCGTAGAAGCTCTTGGTGCGCTCGGTGATGATGCCGGCGTTCCACAGCGTCTTCACCAGTACGCGGAAGACATTGGTGCCCTCCTTCATGTGCTCGCGGCGCATGTCGTCGGTGACGGCTTCCTGAAAGCTCGCCAGCACCTTCTCCGGATCCATGCCGAACTCGAGATAGATTTCCGTCATCTGATGCGGCGCGACTAGATTGAACAGCAATGTCTGGAAGCAGTGCGCGGCCCAGTTTTCGACAATCTCGTGCTCTTCGGGCGAAAGCTTCGGGATGGTGCGGTCGGCCCAGATTTTTCCGAATTTGTGATGGAACGCTTCGTCCGTCATAACGAGCTGCGTGAGTTTCTTGGCCAGCGGGTCTTCCCACTCCTTGAAGATCGAGGCGAACGCGCCCATCGCCAAGCCTTCCACCAGCATCTGCATGCCGATGATCTTTTTGTAGACCTCGGGCGCGTGCACGATCTCTTGCAGCAGATTGGCCAGCACCGGCCCGCACGCACGCGGCGTGCCCCAGCGCGCGATAATGTATTTGGCGAACGCCGTTACGTGGCGGCCTTCTTCGCGCGTCTGGTTGGCGGCGTATTCTTGCGCGCCGGGATCGCGCAGCACGTGGCAAAGCGAGGCGGAAAGATTGAGCGCGCCCTGCTCGCCGTGCAGGATCGAGCTCATCACCCAGCGGCCCACCTGGCTCTTGAAGCGAATGCGCTCGGCCGGTTTGTCGGCGAAGAATTGCTCGACGTACTCGGTCTGCAGCGCCGGCACCATGAAGTCGGGGATGAAGTCCGTAGTGTCGGGATCGAAGTCGTCGTTGAAATCGATATATTTCTTATCGAGCGGATCCCAGAAATGGTCGTGCGTGGCGGAGATGATCTTATCGAACGCGGTCGAGCGGTTGAGGTGGCGGTCGATCTCCAGCATTGCGCCGAAATCGGTCGGCGCCACGGCGTCGTAGACCTCGTCCTTGGTGATCTGGCGGATGTTTGGGGCGGCGGAATCGGCCATCGCGTGGTCACTCCCGGTGTTGGGCCGCTCATGCGGCCGCAATCATTCTGATGGCCGCACAATAACCGAGGGAATCCGCCCTTTCAAGAAAAATGACGGGGGCGTCACTTATTTGTAAGGTTATAGTCTCCGCCCATGACCGACCTGCCCCCCAGCCTTGAGGATTTTGACGCCCTGGCCCGCGACGCCTGGGCCAGCCTGCCCGCCGCCTTCCGCACTCTGGCCGGCGATGTGCTGATCCGCGTGGAGGATTGGGCCGAGGAAAGCGTGCTCGACGAAATGGAGATCGAGGACCCCTACGAACTCACAGGGCTTTATGTCGGCGTCGATCTCACCCAGCGCTCAATCGCCGACCCCGCCCCGCAGGCGGCGATGGTGTTTCTCTATCGCCGCGCCATCCTGGACGAATGGATCGCCCATGGCGACGTGCCGCTGGCCCACCTCGTCGCGCACGTTCTGGTGCACGAGGTCGGCCACCATTTCGGACTCAGCGACGAGCAGATGGACGCGCTGCTGGAAGAAGCGGGCTAAAGCAACTTGTGGACCTTAAATGCGACACGGCGGGTGATCCAAGGCTTGGGTCGCATTTAGGTCCGACGCTTTAGCGTCGGCGGTTCGGCACCGCGTTGCGAGAACTCATGCCGAGGTCTTCGCGGCAGACTTCTTCCGGCGAGTCCAATTGCGGGCGCATCGGATCGCTTGAGGCTTGCCCCTGCACCTGCATCACGCAGCGATCCCAGGCGCGGATATCAGCCATGCGCTCGGCGGTGGTGCGCGGATCGCCGTCCGGCGCGGGCACCTGGCGCTCGACCTGGCCGGGCACGACGATATCGCCGCCGCCGGAGCGCTGTTGCTGTTGCGGTTGCGGCGCGGGCTGTGAGACGCTGACATCCGGCGCGGCGACGCTCGGCGCGGGCGCTTGCGGTGCGGGGGCCGGGGCGGGCGCGCTTGCAACCGGCGGCGGCGCGGGCGCGGCCTCGCGCGCGTTGCGCCCCGCAGGCTGCATGCTGGCGCACGCGGCCAGCAGCGTCAGTGCGGCCATGGCCGTGATCCGTCCCATCATTGCGTGCTCCCTCAAGGCGACGCCTTGAATGTAGCCGTAAAACGGCCCGCGCCTAGTGAGGCAAAGCAATCATTTCCTTCACCCAAGCCGGCACCGCCTCGCTCGCCTTGCCATAGCGCGCCGCGTCGAAGGCGTGCGCGTTGTCGGAGGGTTCGAGATTGATCTCCATGGTGGGAATCCCCGTCTCACGCGCGGCGTTGACGAAACCCGCCGCCGGATAGACCGCGCCCGACGTGCCGATCGAGACGAACAAATCCGCGCCCGCCAGCGCCTCGTAAATCTCATCCATGAACAGCGGCGTTTCACCGAACCACACAACATGCGGGCGCAAGCCGCCGATGCGCCCGCATGCGCCGCAGCCAAGGTTCGTGGAGAGATCGCCATCGGCCAAAGTGATGCCGCCGCAATCGTGACAGCGCGCCTTGGCCAGCTCGCCATGCATATGGATCACGCGGCGCGAGCCGGCCTGTTCGTGCAAATTATCGATATTTTGCGTACACAAAGTCATGAGCGCGCCGCGCGCTTCCCAGGCTTGTTCCAAGCGCGCCAAGGCCAGATGCGCGCCATTGGGCGAAACGCCCGAAAGCTTGCCCCGACGCAGATTGTAGAACTCAAGCACACGTTGCGGATTGCGCTCATAACCTTGAATCGAGGCGACTTCTTCGATCGGAAACTGGGTCCAGAGCCCATCCTTGTCGCGAAAGGTCGAGAGCCCGGATTCGGCCGAAACGCCAGCGCCCGTGAGCACGAAAATGTTGGGAACCGCCATGGAACCTCCAAAAAAGCAGCCGCGATCTAGTTTTCTTGGGAACCGCGACAAGGCTTGACCGCTTTTCCGCTTTGGGGTTTGCGGTATCCCCGGGGGCTAACTGAAGCAGAGGGAAAGGCGCCAGAATGCGCATCGTAACACTCGTCGCCGTCGCCATGTTGGGCGGGCTTGGCCTGGCAGGCTGCGCCAATCGTACGGGCGACATGACTATCGCGGAATGGTGCGCCCAGGATCCTGGCCGCGCCGACACCGACATTTGTAAACAACACGCCGACACCGAAGAAGTGCGCACCAGCCTTGGCCAGCGCATCGCCGAAGTGTTTGGAGTCGCCAACCGCGCGCAAGCCACCGCCGATCAGGCGATGACGCGCGAAGTGCAATGCGTGACGCGCACGCTGAACCGCACGCGCACGGGCACGTGCGATCCGGGCTACACGCTGACGGGCTGCACGCAAACGCGCTACACCTCGCGCGCCGGCGGCATGGCCATCCTGCGCTCCATCAACGACACCGAATGCCGCTTCAACGGCCAGGTGCTCGAGGTGCAAGTGCGTTGCTGCGCGATGGGTCCGAACCTGCCGCCCGCCACCATGGTGCGCGACGAAACCCCGCCCGAGCCGCAACAACCGGCGCCGGCGACCGTTTCGTAAAAGAATAGAGCCCTCTCCCCTTGCGGGAGGGTTTTATTGTTCAACCACGCAAGAAATATTCCGCTTCGAGCCTGTAAAGGCTCGGAGCGGATTTGCGCGTCCAGCTTGAGTAAAGCCCGAAGCTCTCGACGCGGAACGGCGGCGTTTGCCAAAGCCCAAGCCGCGTCTCAAACGCGTGCACGCGGGCAAGCTCCACGTTGCTTAGATACGCAAGCGTTACGTGCGGCGTGAACTTGCGGCTCTCCGGCTTCAGCCCGACGCGGCGCGCCGCGCGCTCGCAATCGGCGGCCAGTTTTTTCAACGCCGCGCTTTCGCCCGCCCCAACCCAGAGCGCATGCGGATCGGCGCCGCCGAATGCGCCGGCGCCTTTCAGTTGCACATCAAACGGCGCGCTCGCCTCCGCGACGGTCGCGAGTTCAGCGTCGATCTCATCGGCGACGGGCTCCGTCACTTCATCGAAGAAGCGCAGCGTCAGATGCAAATTTTCTCGCGGGCGCCACTTCGCGCCCGGCATGTCGTGCTTGAGCGCAAGCAAGCGCTCGGCGATGTCGTCAGGAATGGAAAGCGCGGCGAAGAGGCGGAGGGACATGGGGTTTAGGCAATAGGGCAATGGGCAGTAAGGCAATAGGCGCACGCGTTCGCCGCGCCACCATTTCGGGATGCGCGTGCGCATTCCGGGACCATGACCGCAAGCGGCCACGCATTGAGCGCCGAAGATTCAATAAAACGCTTGCGGTTATGGGTCCCAGGATCGCCGCTGCCGCCCCGGGAATGGGTGGCGCGGCGGCGCGTGCTCATCAGCCCGCCGACCTATTGCCTACTGCCCATTGCCCAAAGAACAAATCGATGTTGCCGATTTGTTCCCCCAAACATCACCACACGCTGAAACGTCGCCTGACGCCGGCCCGATACCGAATGGCCCGCTCTCTGCAGCACCATTGCTGCGCGGTGATTTTCGTCGGACGGGAAGACGATCATGCGCGCGCCGTGGCCCAGGTGTTGTGTGCTGCACAGCTTGGCTAGCGGGATCCGGCGGCAGGCGCGGATGTCTTCCGACACGTCAACGCAACACCCGACGCGCATGCGCGTCAAGTCGAAACCGATACGATGAATGCATTGAAACGCACGCAAACGAAGCGTGCGTTTCACGCCGTCACTCAGCAGCAGCCCTTGGCAGCGTTGCGATATACGCCGACACCGCGCGCGCATCTTCTTCGTTCAGCCGATAGGGCGGCATCGGCGGCAGCGGATGCGATCCGTCGGGGCGCACGCCGGTTTGCAGGAACGCGATGAATTGTTCTTCGGAATAGTTCGCGGGAATGCCCGCAAGTTCCGGCGCGAGGGAAGCCATCCCCGGCCCCGGCGGCAGCATGCCGCCTTGCAGTTCGCGACTTTCGTCGAGCGCCATGTTCTCCAAACGCGGCGTATGGCAATCGCCGCACAGCACGACGCCGTTCACAAGATAATCGCCGCGTTCAACCAGCGCCGCACCCGTCAGAGGCGCAGGCGCCTCTGTGCACGCAGCCAACATCGCGCCCGACAGCGCGGCCATCACAAACAAACGCATTGAAATGCCCTCCCGCGCGCCCGGCCAGGCGCGCGCGTCCCTTTTAGCGCCGGAAAAGGCGGCATTCAATTACCTACGCGTGGGCTTTAAAGCGCGTCCAGCGGCAGTTTGAGATAGCGCACGCCGTTGGCTTCGGGCGGGGGCAATTCGCCGGCCTGAATGTTCACCTGAATCGAGGGCAGGATGAGCTGGGGCATGCCCAGCGTTTTGTCGCGCGCCTCGCGCATGGCCACGAACGCGTCCTCGGTCGGGAAATTTTGCAGATGCACATTCGCGCGCTCGGCGCCGATCGTGGTCTCCCACGCATACGCCTCGCGCCCGGGCGCTTTGTAATCGTGGCAGAGGAATACGCGCGTCGCATCCGGCAGCGCGAGCAGTTTCTGGATCGAGCGATAGAGCGTGCGCGCGTCGCCGCCGGGAAAATCGGCGCGCGCGGTGCCGTAATCGGGCATGAACAGCGTGTCGCCCACGAACAGCGCGTCGCCAATTCGGTAGCTCACGCACGCGGGCGTGTGCCCCGGCGTGTGCAGCACCTCGATCGACAATTCGCCAAGCGGCAGCTTTTCGCCGTCCTTCACCAGCCGGTCGAACGGGCGCCCGTCGGCGGTGACGTAGCTCAGATTGAACACATCCTTGAACACGCGCTGCACCGTTTTGATGTGCTCGCCAATCACGATGGGCGCTTTGAGGTGCTGCTTCAAAAATGGCGCGGCGGAGAGATGATCGGCGTGCGCATGCGTCTCTAGCAGCCAATCGACCTGAACGCCCTCCTCGCGCACGGCCGCCAGCAGCGCCTCGGCCGTTTCCGTGGAGGTGCGCCCCGATTTCTGGTCGAAATCCAGCACGCTATCGATGATCGCCGCGCGTTTGCTGGCCCCGTCCCACACCAGATAGCTCACGGTGAAGGTGGGCTCATGGAAGAAAGCGCGGATGTTGGGGGCGGTTGGCATGGGCAAATTCCTATCAGATTTCCCGTCTGGGAAATATATTAGGTATTGCTAATTTAGTTTCAACTCATATATTCGCAACATCATGGCGCTTTTCCTCTCCCCCGCGCAATTCGCGGCCAAGGCCGGCGAAGCGGCTGATTTGCTGCGTCTGCTCGGCCATGAGGCGCGCCTCATGGTGCTGTGCCAATTAGCCGAGGGCGAGCATGCGGCTGGCGCGCTGCAAGAAGGCTCTGGCCTTTCGCAATCGGCGCTGTCGCAACATTTGGCTAAGCTGCGCGAGGCGGGCTTGGTCGCCACGCGCCGCGAAGCGCAGACAATCTATTATCGCCTCGCCGACCCCAAGGCCGCGCGCGTGATCGAAACGCTCGCCGCCATCTATTGTCCCCCACAAAAGCGAAGCCGAAAATGACCCTCAAACCTATCGACGCCGCCACGCTCAAACGCCGCCTCGACGCAGGCGATGCGATCCTGATCGACATCCGCGAGCACGATGAGCACGCGCGCGAACACATTGTCGGCGCGCGCCTTGCGCCGCTCTCGGCCATCGATGCGCACGATTTCGATCGCGATCACGTCAAGGCCGCGGTGTTCCACTGCAAGTCCGGCATGCGCACCCAGGCCAACGCGGCGCGCCTGATCGGCAAGGGCTTTACCGAAGCCTATTTTCTCAACGGCGGCATCGAAGCCTGGAAAGCCGCCGGTCTGCCCGTGCACGCCAATCGCCGCGCGCCGCTGGAGCTGATGCGGCAGGTGCAGATCGCCGCGGGGACGTTGATCCTGCTGGGCGCCGCCTTGGGCTGGCTCGTGAATCCCGCCTTCTTCGCGCTCAGCGCCTTCGTCGGCGCGGGGCTGACCTTCGCAGGCGTCACCGGCTGGTGCGGCATGGCGCTTCTGCTGAAGGCCGCGCCGTGGAATCAGCCTAAGCCCGCGCTGTGATCGAATTTGCCGACATTCTGGCGTTCCTGAGCGGGACGGCCGTGGGGCTAGTGCTCGCCCTGATCGGCGGCGGCGGTTCGATCCTGGCGACGCCCGCTTTGCTCTACGTCGTCGGCGTTTCCAATCCGCACATGGCGATCGGCACCAGCGCGCTCGCCGTCTCGATCAACGCCTTCGCCAACCTGATCACACACGCGCGGCGCGGCAACGTGAAATGGCGTTGCGCCATGTTGTTCGGCGGCGCGGGCGTGATCGGCGCGGCCGCCGGCGCGGCGGTGGGCAAGGCGACGGATGCCGACATCCTGCTGCCGCTGTTCGCGCTGCTGATGATCGTGGTGGGCGTCTTCATGCTTCGCCCGCGCAAAAACGATGGGAATGGCGAGGTGCGGCTCACGCGCGAGAACGCGCCCAAGCTGATCGCTTACGGCCTCGGCGCTGGCGCGCTGTCGGGCTTCTTCGGCATTGGCGGCGGTTTCCTGATCCTGCCCGGCCTCATCGGCGCAACCGGCATGACGATGCTGCAAGCGATCGGCTCATCCCTCTTCAGCGTCGGCGCGTTCGGCGCGACGACGGCGGCGAGCTACGCGCTGGACGGGCTGGTGGATTGGAAAATCGCCGGCCTTTTCATTTTCGGCGGCGTGATCGGGGGCGTGATGGGCGCGAGCCTGGCGGAATACCTGGCCAAGCAGCGCGGCATGCTGCAACGCGTGTTCGCCGGCGTGGTGTTCGCGGTGGCCGCCTACATGCTGGCGCGCACGCTGCTGGCGTGAGCGCGCCACAGCGCGGGGCCGGCGCTTCAGGACGTGAAAAATTGCTGTGTGCCGTGCGCCTCGATCGCCTCGGCGAGGCGCAACAGCGCGTGGATATAGGCCGCCCCGCGCATGCTGACGCCGCGCTCGCGCCGCACGCGCCAGATCGCGCCGCCTTCGGCCTCCATGCTGGCCTTGAGCCGCGCGTGGATTTCCTCGAGCGGCCAGGGCATGCCCTGGCGATTTTGCACCCACTCGAACCAGGACACCGTAACGCCGCCGGCATTGGCGAGAATATCGGGCAGCACCACCACGCCCTTGCGATCGAGGATCGCATCCGCTTCCGCCGTAATCGGGCCGTTCGCCAGCTCCAGAACCACGCGCGCGCGCATCGCCTCGGCATTGCCCGCGTGGATCATGCCTTCGAGCGCCGCCGGCACGAAGAGGTCGCAATCCACGCCGATCAGCGCATCGTCATCAAGCGCGCGCACGTCGCCCTTTCCTGCGAGATCGCGCACCGTGCCGTTCCGCTTGGCCTCGATCAGCGCGGCGACGTCGACCCCACCGGGCGCATGGATCACCCCGCGCGTATCGGACACAGCCACGATGCGATAGCCCGCGCCATCCAGCAGCCGGGCGATATGCATGCCCGCGTTGCCGAAGCCCTGGATCGCCACGCGCGCGCCTTCGCCGAGGCCAAGCTCCTTCTCCAGATGGCGCACCAGATAGAAACCGCCCCGCGCCGTGGCGTCGTCGCGCCCCAGCGAGCCGCCCAGCGCGATCGGCTTGCCGGTGATCACCGCAGGCGCGCTGCGACCGACGATGGAGGCGTATTCATCGGCCATCCACCCCATCACCATCGCGTTGGTGTAGACATCGGGCGCCGGGATATCGCGGTCAGGGCCGATGGTCTGCGCGAACGCCTGCACATAGGCGCGTGAGAGCCGTTCAAGCTCCGCTTTAGAAAGCGTGCGCGGATCGACTTTGACCGCGCCCTTGCCGCCGCCGAAAGGCAGATTCATCACCGCGCATTTGAAGGTCATCCAGAACGCAAGCGTTTCGGCTTCATCCATCGAAGCGTTGGGGTGAAACCGGATGCCGCCCTTGGTGGGCCCGCGCGTATCGTCGTAGCGGCAGCGCCAAGCCATGAAGGATTTACGCGAGCCGTCATCCATGCGGATCATCAGCCTCGCCTTCACGGTCTCGCGCGGATATCGAAGCTTCTCGATCACATCGACATCGATCTTGATATGGCGCGCGGCTTCTTCGAGGCGCGTCAGGGCGTGGCCCAGCATTGTCTGCGGCATGTAGTTTTCCATATCGTGAGTTTTTCTCGTCGCAGGACGACGAGGTTAGGCGTCCACGTCCGCTTCCAGCGCGTTTTCCTGGATGAATTCGCGGCGTGGTTCGACGACGTCGCCCATCAGCTTCGCGAACAGATCATCCGCGTCGTCGGCGTGGTCGACCTTTACTTGCAGCAGCGTGCGCACGTCGGCGTCGAGCGTGGTTTCCCAGAGTTGCTCGGCGTTCATTTCGCCGAGGCCCTTGTAGCGCTGGATCGAAATGCCTTTGCGGCCGGCAGCCTCGATCGCCTTCAGCAGCGACAGCGGGCCGTGCAGATCCTGCGTATCGGCGCCTCGCTTCAGCAGCGCGCGCCCGGCATAGGTTTCACGCAAGCCCGCGGCGCGATCGGCCAGACGGCGTGCATCGGCGCTGGCGAGCAACAGCTTGTCCAGCACCACGCGCTCAGCCACGCCGCGCACGGTGCGCTCAAGCACCAGCGCGTGATCGGGATCGAAGCGGCCTTCCCAGGTGGCTTCGCCTTCTTCCGCCAGCGTGTTGAGCCGGCGCGCGGCTTCTTGCGCTTGGGCGTCGCCGGCGCCAGATTCAAACGCGCCGGCGATGGCGGCTTGCTCCAGCACCACGTCGGGCGCGCGTTGATGGAGACGCTTGATCAGGGCTTCGACGCCCAAAGCTTCACGCGCCAGGCGCTTCAGATCGTCGCCCGCGATCTGCAAGCCGCTTTCGGTTTCCAGCACGGCGCCGGCGGAGCCTTCCTCGATCAGATAGGTCTCGAACTCGGCCTCGTCCTTCAGATAGCGCCCGCCCTTGCCCTTGCTGGCTTTGTAGAGCGGCGGCTGGGCGATGTAGAGATAGCCGCCATCGATGATCTCGGGCATTTGCCGATAGAAGAACGTGAGCAGCAGCGTGCGGATGTGGGCGCCGTCGACGTCGGCGTCGGTCATGATGA
>CAZWQS010000096.1:0-7892 GCA_964635925.1 uncultured Terricaulis sp.
TTTACTTTGCGCGCCGCGCCCGGCGCGTCCCGCTCTCCCAACTTGGGAGATTCACCGAAGCAAACCCGCAAGCGCCGCGCGCTGTGCGGATCAAGGCGCGTGACGTCCGTCACATCGCCCTGTGCAGGGCGCGCCTAGGTTCAGTGCACCACTGGCTTTGGCCGCCGCGCTACGTCCTTCCAAGCGTGAAGGCGGCTCGAGATCAGGCGGAGCAGATCGCCGCTTTGACCGAGGGGCGATCACAAGCAAGGCCGCGGAGATGCTCCCCTCCGCGGCCTTCATTGCTTGGCGGTCGCGCTCGCCGCATCACGCCGCGCAAGGCTTTCGGCGGGCCACTCGGCCTTCATGTCGTAGAAAATCTCAAACGCGCGCTGGCCTTCGGGCAGGCGCACCCATGGGGCTTTCGAGCGCGTAAAAATATGCACGTCCGGCTCGATCGCGTGCGGCGCATCCAGCGTCGCGACGCGCACGAAGCGCAGATAGCTGCGCCGACCGTAATTGCTCCACACGGCGACTTCGCATGTCGGGCAGCGATGCACCTCATGCCCGCGCCCGCTGGGGGAGGGCATGTCGACGATCTGCAAATCGCCTTGCAGAATTTCGATGCGGCTCGTCTCGTAAAGCGCATTGATCGCAAACGCGCCGCCCGTCTGCTTCTGACAATCCAGGCAATGGCAGCAATGCGTGAACATCGGCCGCGACGCGAGCCGAAAGCGCACCGCGCCACAAGAACATCCGCCGTCAAACGTTTCGGACATGCTTTGTCTCCTTGTGAGCGGAATACGCCGCTTCCCTGCCGAGAGCCCGGCGAAAGCCGGGGCTGCGTCCGGGAAGCGTGCTATTCTCTACTCCTCAATTCCGTCGCCTTGCGAAACACCGTCGGCAGCGCGCACGCATCGCCCCACCAGCCTTCGCCCTTCGGCGCCGCCCGCGCGGCGTACACATCCAGCGTCAGCGCGAAATGCGTGAACACGTGGCGCACCTCGCCGACCTTATCCCACAGCGCCGAAGCGGGCGCATACTCAAGCGCTGATGCTTCAACCAAGCGCGCCGCCCCCCAATCGCTCGTCGGCAAGCCCGCCATGCCGCCGAGCAAACCCTTGTCCGCCCGGCGCACTAGCCACACCTCGGCGCCTCGCCGCGCCACGAACACCGCGCCAAACCGTTCGGGCCGTTTGGCCTTGGCGCTCTTGCGCGGATAGGTCTCCGGCGCGCCGGTCGCGTACGCGGCGCACATTTTCGTCCATGGGCAGTCGCCGCATTTCGGCGCGCGCGGCGTGCAAACGGTCGCCCCCAGATCCATCAGCGCCTGCGCCCAATCGCCGGGGCGCTTGGCTGTCGCCAATGCGCCCGCCAGCGCCTTTAAGTCCGGCTTCGCTGCGGGCAAGGGCGCCTCCACCGCGTAGAGCCGCGCCATCACCCGCTCGACATTGCCGTCCACCACGTTGGCCGGCTGATCGAACGCGATCGCCGCTATGGCCGCGGCCGTGTAGGGGCCGACGCCCGGCAGCGCCCGCCAGTCAGCCTCGGTCTCGGGAAATCCCTCCGCCGCCAGCTTCTTCGCCGCCGCGTGCAGATTGCGGGCGCGGGAATAATAGCCGAGCCCGGCCCAGGCGCTCAGCACGTCTTCGCGCGGCGCCGCCGCAAGCGCGGCGACATCCGGCCAAGTGCTCGTAAAGCGCTGAAAATAGGGAATAACCGCCGCCACCAAGGTCTGCTGCAGCATGATCTCGGAAAGCCAGACCCGGTAAGGATCGCCCCGCCCCCCGCGCACCCGCCAGGGCATAGCCCGACCGTTGCGATCGTACCAGGAAAGCAATGATTTCCGCAGTTTATCCCGAGTCGCGACGGGCTTATCCACAGGAGGGGGAGGTTTGCGTGCAAGCGCGGGCATGGGGGTTCTTTACCCTTTCTTAATCGCTTTACGATTCGCTTTGAGGTCCCATGTCCCTGCGCGACCGCTTCCTGCCGGCCTCCCCGGCCAAGGGGCCCGATCCCCGGGCCGAAGCGCGCGCGTCCCAGGCGCTCGGCGCCCAGCGGGGCAGGGCCACGATCGCACCCCCGCCGCCGGCGTCCAAGTCCATCACCGCGCTCATCCGCCCGTTCGCCAAGAACGCCGGCCTCAGTCTCAGAGAGATGCAGCGCCGCTGGGCCGAGATCGCGGGGCCTAGCTTCGCGAAGGCGCGGCCCGAGCGGCTGGCCAACGGCGTGCTGACGCTACGCGCGCCTAGCGCGCTTGCGCCGCTGCTTCAGGCCCAGAGCACCCTGCTGATCGACCTGCTGAAAACCGCGGGCGCCAAGGTCAAAGCGGTGCGCATTGAACAGCGCGCCGCCCCACGTCTGGAACCCTCCAACGTCGCGCCCTTGAAGCGGCCCATTAGCCCTGGCGAAGAGGCCGCCCTGGCGCAAGCGCTTGACCATGTCGGCGATCCCGCCCTGAAATCCGCCCTGATGCGGCTTGGGCGCGCGGTGAAGCAGGGCTGAGGTTTCCTCAAGGCCTAAAAGCCACTATGCCTCCCGGCCAAATCAGGAGGGACGTATGCTTGTAATCGGGCGCCGGAATCTGGTGTTGGGCGCGGGCGCGGCGGGCGTGCTGGCCGCGTGCGGCGGCTCAGCCGGCGGCGGCGGATTGACCGAAGACGATGTCGTGCTGGGCCAAGCCGACGCGCCGGTCACGCTGATCGAATACGCCTCCACCACCTGCCCGCACTGCGCGGCGTTCCACGCGCTGATGTGGGAAGAGCTGAAAACCAACTACATCGACACCGGCCGCGTGCGCTTCGTGTTCCGCGAATTCCCGACCCCGCCTGAAGCGGTCGCGGTCGCCGGCTTCCAGATCGCGCGCTGCGGCGGAGCCACGCCCGATCAGTATTTCGTGCGCGTCAGCGAAATCTTCCGCCAGCAGCAAGCCACCTTCGCCTCCGGCACCATGGACGGCATCCGCCGCAAGCTGCTCGACATCGGCGTCGCGACGGGCCTCTCGGAAGCGCAGGTGAATGAGTGCATCGCCGATCCCGAAGGCGCGGCGCGCATTCGGCGCATCACCGAAGCCAGCCGCGCCCACAACGTCACCGGCACGCCGACGCTGATCATCAATGGCCAAAACTATAGCGGGGCGCTGACGTGGGAAGCGCTCTCGGCCGCGCTTGACGCCGCGGGCGGCGGCGCCACCTGAGCGAACGTTTGCCCCTCCTGCAGCGCAGAACGCTGCTGCTCGCCGCCGGCGTGGCGCTGATCGCGGGCAAGGCGCACGCCAGCGCCGAGATCACGGCCGACGACATCGTGCTGGGCGATGCGAACGCGCCTGCCACTCTGATCGAATACGCGTCCACCACATGCCCCACCTGCGCCGCGTTCCACGCCGCGTTGTGGGAGCCGCTGCGCGCGCGCTACATCGATAGCAGGCGCGTACGCCTGGCGTTCCGCGAATTCCCGACGGCGCCCGAAGCTGTCGCACTCGCCGGCTTCCAGATCGCGCGCTGCCGCAACGCCACGCCCGAACAATATATCGCCCGCGTGGGCGAGCTGTTCCGTCAGCAGCAAACCATCTTCACCGAAACCACAATGCAAGGCGTGATGCGCCGGCTCGTCGCCATTGGCGAAGGCTTCGGCCTCAGCGCCGCGGAGGTGAATGCGGCGATCAACGATCCCGCCGGCGCGGCGCGCGTCCGGCGCATCGTGCAAGGCGCGGAAGCGTTCCATATCCACGGCACGCCCTCGTTCGTCATCAACGGCCAGCGTTATGAAGGCCCGCTCTCCGGGCGCGATCTGTTCGCCGCGCTGGACGCCGCCGGGAGCCAGGCGCTCCCGTGAACATCACCGAGCTGCGCCTCACCGGCTTCAAGAGCTTCGTCGACACCGCCCGCGCGCCGATCGAGCCGGGGCTGACCGGCGTTGTCGGCCCCAATGGGTGCGGCAAATCCAATCTGCTGGAAGCCGTGCGCTGGGTGATGGGCGCGACCAGCGCGAAATCCATGCGCGCCGGCGATATGGAAGATGTGATCTTCTCCGGCAGCGCCGGGCGCCCGGCGCGCGAACACGCCGAAGTCACGCTGGTGTTGAACGAAGCCGCCGGGCGCGCGCCCGCGCCGTTCATCAAGGATGATCTGCTTGAGGTCACCCGCCGCATCCGCCGCGGGCTTGGCTCCACCTATCGCATTAATGGCAAGGAGGTGCGCGCCAAGGACGTGCAGCTCCTGTTCGCCGACGCCGCAACCGGTGCGAACTCGCCCGCGCTGGTGCGCCAGGGCCAGATCAGCGAATTGATCGCGGCCAAGCCGCAAAACCGCCGCGGCATTCTCGAAGACGCCGCCGGCATCGCCGGCCTACACGCGCGCCGCCACGAAGCGGATTTGAAGCTGAAAGCCGCCGAAGCCAACCTTCAGCGTCTGGAGGAGGTGCTTGGCGAAATCGACGCGCAGGCGATGAGCCTGAAGAAACAGGCGCGCCAAGCCGAGCGCTATCGCGGGCTTGCGCAGACCTTGCGTGAAACCGAAGCGCTGCTGCTGCATCGCCGCTGGAGCGAAGCGCGCCAACGCGAAGCCGAGGCGCAAGGCCATCTGCGCGAAGCCGAACGCGCCGTCGCGCTCGCGGCCGCGGAAGCCAGCGCCGCCGAACGCGCCGCCGACGAAGCGCGCGAAGCCTTGACGCCGCTGCGCGAGGAGGAGGTGATCGCCGCCGCATTGCTGCGCCGCCTGGAAGGCGTGCGCGTTGGGCTGGAGCGCGATCTGGCCGAGGCTGAGGCCGCCATCGCGCGCTGCGACGCGGACGCGCACCGCGCGGGCGACGAAGCAGAGCGCCTGGATGCGCTCAAACGCGACGCGGAAGAGGCGCTGGGCCGCCTGAGCGCCGAAGCGGAAACGCTGACGCCCGCCGCCGGCGCCGATGGCGCGCTTGCCGCCGCCGAGAACGCCGCGCGCAGCGCGGCCGGAAAACGCGCGCAAGCGGAAGCGACATACGAAGCCCTCGCGCAAGCCGCCGCCGCCCAGCAGGCGCGCGCCCAGGCGTTGCAGCAAGCCGCCGCGCAGGCGCGCGCGCGCCTCGATCGCGCCCAAGCGCGCAAAAGCGAAGCCGATCGCCAACGCGCCGCGCTCGCGCCGATGGACGATGCGCCGCTTCAGCAAGCGCAAGCCAAGGCGCAGGCCGCCAACAAAGCCGCCGGCGATGCGCGCGAAGCGCTCGCCGCGGCCGAAGCCGCGTTGAAGAAAGCCGAAGCGACCGACGAATCCGCCTGGGCGCCGTATCGCGCCGCCGAAAGCGCCTTCAAGGAATTGGAGGCCGAGGTGCGCGCGCTCGATAAGCTCGCCCCGCCCGCCAATGAGAAATTCCCGCCCGTGCTGGCCGCGATCGAGGTCGAGCCGGGCTATGAGCGCGCGCTGGCGGCGGCGCTGGGCGATGATCTCGATGCGTCGATCAAAGCCGAAGCGCCCGCCCATTGGGGCGGCGCGAACGCGCCTGCGCCAAACCTGCCGCAAGCCGCGCAATCCTTGACGCGTTTCGTGAAAGCGCCCGAAGCGCTCGCCGCGCGCATTGCGCTGATCGGCGTGGTGGACGCGAAAGAGGGCGCGGCGCTCGCCAAGCACCTGCCGCCCGGCGCGCGGCTCGTCTCAAAGAACGGCGACCTCTGGCGTTGGGACGGCTTCGTGCGCCGCGCGGATGCACCTCAGCCCGCCGCCGCGCGGCTTGAACATAAGAGCCGCCTCGCCGCCGCGCGAGCTGAACTGGCCGGCGCCGAAGAGAAGCTGGCGCGCGCCAAGCAAGCCTGGGAAACGGCGAAAGCCGCGCGCGCGGAGGCTGACGCGAAGGCGCGCGCGCTGCGCGCCGAAGCGCCGAAGGCCGCCGCCGCCGCCGCTGACGCCGCCCGCGCCGTGGAGCGCCTGGAAGCGGAGGGCGCGCGCATCGCTGAACGCCGCGCCGATCTCGACGCGCAAAGCAAAACGCTCGACGCCGAAATCGCCGAAGCGCAAGCCGCGCTCGCGGGCACGCAAGGCGCCGATGGCGGCGAAGCGGTAGATAAAGCTGCGCTCATCTCCGCGCGCGCGGCGATGGAGCAGGCCCGCGCCGGCGCCGCCGAGGCCGCGGCCGCCGCGCAGGGGCTCACGCGTGAGCGCACGCTGCGCGAAACCCGCGCCAAGGCGATCGGCGCTGAAAGCCTGCAATGGCGCGCGCGCATCGATAGCGCCAATGCGCGTCTCAAAACGCTCGCCGCCGAACGCGATGAGATCGAACGCCGCCGCGACGGCGCCAAGGCCGCGCCCGTGGAGGCGCGCGCCAAACTTGAAGCGCTGATGGATGAAGCGGGCGGGGTCGAGCAGCGGCGCGCGCAAGCGGGCGATCGCGTCGCCGAAGCGGAAACCGCCGCGCGCGTCGCCGGCGAAACCGCGCGCGCGAAGGAGCAAGCGCACGCCGGCGCGCGCGAACAGCGCGCCGGCGCCGAAGCGCACGCGAGCGCCGCCGCCGCGCGCCTTGCAGATATCATCACGCTCGCGCGTGAGCAGGCCGATGTCGCCCCCGACGAGCTCGCCGCACGCGCCGGCGCGCTGATGAACGGCGCTCTCGCGGCGGCGCCGATCGCCGAGATCGAACGCCGCTTCGAGCGCCTGAAATCCGAGCGTGACGCCGCCGGCCCCGTAAACCTGCGCGCCCAGGAAGAGCTGGAAGAAGCCCAAGCGCGCATCGAGATGATCACGCGCGAGCGGGAGGATGTGGCGCACGCCGTGGCCAAGCTGCGCGGCGCCATCACCAAGCTCAACAACGAAGGCCGCACCCGCCTGGTGCGCGCGTTCGAGGAGGTGGATGCGCATTTCGCACAATTGTTCGCCACCCTATTCGAGGGCGGGCAAGCCGCGCTGAAACTCACCGAAAGCGAAGACCCGCTGGAGGCGGGCCTTGAAATTTTCGCCCAGCCGCCGGGCAAGCGCCTCACCAATCTCTCGCTGCTCTCGGGGGGCGAGCAGGCGCTGACGGCCGCGGCGCTGATCTTCGCGGTGTTCCTCTCCAATCCTGCGCCCTTGTGCGTGCTGGACGAAGTTGACGCCCCGCTGGATGACGCCAACGTCGATCGCTTCTGCCGCATGCTGGAAGAGATGAAGCGGCTGACGCGCACGCGCTTCATCGTCATCACCCACAACCCGGTGACGATGTCGCGCATGGATCGCCTCTACGGCGTCACCATGCCCGAACAGGGCTTAAGCCAATTGGTGAGCGTGGATTTGACCCGCGCGCAGGCGATGGCGGCGGAATAGTCCGCGTCCCCTAAGGACGAGCAGGGACGCCCATCGCCTTGCGCACTTGTTTGCGGAAAATGTCGATGCTGGTCTCGCGGCCTTTGCGGTCCACGTGCGTCCAGAAGGTCCAGCCGTTGCACGAGGGCGCGTTGGAGACATAAGCGCCGACGCGGTGAATCGAGCCGGTCACATCGCCCACCGCTAGGCTCCCGTCCGCGCGCACGCGCGCTTTTTTGCCGTTGGGTGAAACCAGCGTGTCGCCCGGGGCGATGAAGCCGGCTTCGAGAATATTGCCGAACGGCACACGCGGCTCCTCTCGCTTGGATTTGGTGATGATGAGGTCTTCCGCCGCTGCGGGCGTGACTTTGGCGAGGCGCGCACGCGCGGCCTTGGCGTAGTCGCCATCGCGTTCGATGCCGAGATAATGGCGTCCCAGCCGCTTGGCCGCCGCGCCCGTCGTGCCGGTGCCGAAGAAGGGATCGACGATCAGATCGCCCGGTTTGGTCGTGCCCAGCACGATGCGATGCAGCAGCGCTTCGGGCTTCTGCGTCGGGTGCGCCTTACGGCCCTCACGATCCTTCAAGCGCTCAGCGCCGGTGCAGAGCGGCAGCGTCCAATCGGAGCGCATCTGGAGATCGTCGTTGAACAATTTTAGCGCGTCATAGT
>CAZWQS010000096.1:7902-11086 GCA_964635925.1 uncultured Terricaulis sp.
TGGAAGGTGTATTTCGCCTCTTTCGAGCGCGCGGCCCAGATCAGAGTCTCATGTGCATTGGTGAAGCGCGTGCCTTTGAAATTCGGCATCGGGTTGGTCTTGCGCCAAACCACGTCGTTCAAAATCCAAAAGCCCAGATCCTGCAGCGCGACGCCGAGGCGAAAGACGTTGTGATACGAGCCGATCACCCAGATCGCGCCGTCAGGCTTCAAGATGCGCTGGCACTCGCTGAGCCAGGCGCGTGTGAATTCATCGTACGCGCGGAAATCGTCGAACTTGTCCCAATCGTCGTCGACGCCGTCGACGACGGATTGATCCGGCCGCGTCAGCCCGCCGCCGAGTTGCAAATTGTAGGGCGGATCGGCGAACACCAGATCGGCGCAGCCATCCGGCAGCGCCTTCAGCGCGGCGATGCAATCGCCTTCGATGATCGTGTCCTTGAGATCGCCCGATGGGGCGGCCGCCACGCGTGCTTTGATCGTGGCCTTGGCCTGGCGCTTCATGAATGTCCCCCGGGGTGAGGGGGGATTCTCACTTGACGCGAATCAGGAATCAAGAGTCCGCGCGCCGTTAACCATGATTTGCGCTGCGAAACCTCAGCCGGGCTCCGAGCGACAGCAGGTAGACGATGAAGAAGAGATACATAAAGCACTCCTCCATCTCGCTGGCGCGCCCGATAAAGGTCTCCAGGCGGAAGCCGCTGGCCCAAGCCTCGACGCCCGCGCTGGCGAGGAGCTTATCCAACGCCTTCGGCGCGCCGGCGATGAACGCGAACACGGCCGGCGGCAGGCTCGCCAGCGTCGGCGCCCACCACCACGGATTGTCGATAATCCCCTTGCCGCGCCGCACCAGCTTCACCAGCGGATGCGCGATCGCGCCAAGCACCATGCCGACATAAAGCAGATTGCGCGGCAATTGATCGAACAGTGCGTTGGTGTTGTGCAGATTGGTCTCGGCCTGATCGTTGTATTCAGCGAACCAGCCGCTGACGCCCCAGCGGAAATAATGCTGCCCCCAGCTTGTCTCCTCGCCGAGCAGATAAAGCACGCCCAGAAACACAAGGCCCAGCCAAAGCTTCACCAGCATGCCCTTGGCGCGCGCGCACATGACGCCCGCCATGATCAGCGCGACGGCGAGAAAGATGTTCTGCGACGTTTCCGCAAGGCCGAACTCCCAGTTCGGCTCACCCGTCACCGGATGGCGCGCCCCGCCTTGCCAGAGCATGTCGTGCGGCAGCGCCAGGGCCGCGGTCATGAACAGCGCATAGAGCGCGATGCAAACCAGCAGCACGGTGCGAAAGGAGATGTCGCCCGCGTCGGCGGGGTGCGAGGGGCTTTGGTTCATCGGCGGAAAATAGGCGTGCGCCGGGGCGGGGTAAACCGCGCCTCGCTCAAGCGGCGAGCCCCGCGGCCAGGCGCACCGGCTTGAAGCTGCGCCGATGGATCGCGCAGGGGCCAAGCTCGGCCAGCGCCTTCTGATGCTCCGGCGTGCCGTAGCCCTTGTGCTTGGCGAAGGCGTAGCCGGGATATTGCGCGCAGAGCGCGGCCATCATCCGGTCGCGCTCAACCTTGGCGATGATCGAGGCGGCGGAGATGCAGGCCACGTACGCATCGCCGTCGATAATGGTCTCCACCGGGCAGGGCAGGTCGGGCGGGGCCGAATTGCCGTCGATCAGGGCCGCAACGGGAGCCTGCGAAAGGGCGGCCAACGCGCGGCGCATGGCCATGTAGGTGGCTTGCAGAATGTTGATCTGGTCGATCTCGTGCGCTTCGGCCACGCCGACGCCAACGATCGCGCAGGCGCGGATCGCCGCGGCCAGCTCCTCGCGCGCCTCGGCGCTAAGTTGCTTGGAATCGGCCAAGCCCTTGGGGCGACCCCCAAGTTTCCCAGGCGCTGGGAGGATCACCGCCGCGGCCACCACAGGCCCGGCCCAAGGGCCGCGCCCCGCCTCATCGATCCCGCAAATCCCGCTCATGCGCCAGCTTGGCCGAGATTCCCGCCGAAGGGCAAATGGGTCAAGCAAAGTGGATTTAATGCAAAGGAAGCTTGACTTCCCTGTCCTGTGATGTAAATGAAACTTGTCTAATTGACAAGCGAACGAGATGGGGAATGCGATGACGGATTGGAAGCAACAAAAGAAGCTGCGCGCGCAATGGGCGGCGATCGCGGTGGCCATGGCGGCGGCGGTCAGCGCTGGCGCGGCCTCAAGCAGCGGCCAAAGCAACGCCGCGCCCGCGCAGCAGCAACAAACCAATCAGGAGCCCGCGCAATGAGCTGTGAAGTCCCCGAAAGCGCCAAGCAGGCCGGCCGCCGGTACACGCGCGGCATGCTGCTGGCGGGCGCGCTCTATATCGGCTTTGTCGCGCTGGGCGTGACGGTGATCCGCCAGATGAGCCCGCCGCAATGGCTGATCATCGTGCTGGCGCTGTTGCCGGCGCTGCCGGCGTTGCTGATGCTGCGCACGTATCTGACGTTTTTTCGCGCGCTCGATGAATTCCAGCGGCGCATTCAGGCGGAAGCGGCGCTGATCACGCTGGCGGTCGTGACGCTGGCGGCGTTCAGCTACGGCTTTCTGGAAGAATGGGCCGGCTTTCCGCACGTGCCGCTGATTTGGGTGATCCCGGCCGTGATCATCACGTGGGGCGTCTCCGCCTTCTTCGTGCGGGCGCGCTACAAATGAGAAACCGCCTCAAGGTTCTGCGCGCGGAGCGCAATTGGAGCCAGGCGGATTTGGCTGAACGGCTCGATGTGTCACGTCAGAGCGTGAATGCGATCGAGACGGGCAAGTACGATCCGTCCTTGCCGCTTGCCTTCAAAATCGCGCGCGTGTTCGCCCTGCCGATCGAGCAGATATTTATTGAAGAGGAGGCCCCGGCGCAGGCGGCGGAGTGAGCGCCCCTTGATCGGGCGCCCGGGCGGCTTTAGGCCAGCGCACCATGACCACAAAGCCGCCCCGCTGTTTCCAGGACGTGATCCTGACGCTCCAGAATTACTGGGCCGAGCAGGGTTGCGCGATCTTGCAGCCCTATGACGAGCAGGTCGGCGCGGGCACGTTGCACCCGGCCACCACGCTGCGCGCGCTGGGGCCGAAGCCTTGGCGCGCCGCTTACGTGCAGCCTTCGCGCCGCCCCAAGGACGGCCGCTATGGCGAAAACCCGAACCGGCTGCAGCACTATTATCAGTT
>CAZWQS010000097.1:0-10988 GCA_964635925.1 uncultured Terricaulis sp.
CTGGAAACATGCGCCCCTCGCTCACCACCACCGGCGCATCGCCTAGCAGCGCCGCGATGCGCGCGGCGTCCAAAGTGGCCGACATTACCACTAGGCGCAGATCGGGCCGCAACGCGCCCTGCGCTTCGCGCGCCAATGCAAGCCCCAGATCGCCGTCGAGGCTGCGTTCGTGAAATTCGTCGAACAGCACCGCCGCAACGCCGCGCAATTCGGGATCGGTTTGAATAAGGCGCGTGAACACGCCTTCGGTGACGACCTCGATCCGGGTCTTCGGCCCCACGCGCGCATCAAGGCGCACGCGATAGCCCACCGTTTCGCCCACGCGCTCGCCCATTTCGGCGGCCATGCGCTGGGCGGCGGCGCGCGCGGCGATGCGGCGCGGCGAGAGCAGAATGATCTTACCGGCCTGCGCCCAAGCCGCGCCCAGCAAGGCGGGCGGGACGCGCGTGGTCTTGCCCGCGCCGGGCGGGGCGACCAGCACGGCCTCGCTGCGGCGCGCGAGCGCGTCCAGGAGTTCCGGCAAGGCTGAATCGACGGGCAACATGGCGAGTTTGGACTTAGCCGAGCCGCGCCACCCTTGTCTCGCCGCATTGGCGTGATGATCTGACGCCGGTATAGGAGGCGTCGACTCCGAGGGGGCAAAGCGCATGCGCACCGCAATTCTGTTCGGTCTTATCCTGGCTTTGGGCGTTGGCGCCTGCTCCACCGGGCGCACCGCCGACACGCGCCGCGGCGTAATCGACGCGACCACCCAGCCGCTGCGCGACGTCAATCTCGTGCGCCAGGAAATCCCCATGGTGCTGCGCGGGCTTGAATATCCCTACTCGACCGCGACCCTGAGCGATGGCTGCCCCGAGATCGCGCGCCAGATCGCGAGCCTCGACGCCGTGCTCGGCCCCGAAAGTTATCAGCCCGGCCCTAACCGCAACGTCTGGGACAGGAGCGGCGATTTCGTTGAGGATCAAGTGATCGACGCCGCGCAGGACACGGTGAACGATTTCATCCCGTTCCGCTCCTGGATCCGGCGCCTCTCCGGCGCCACGCGCGCCGAGCGCGATGCGCTGCGCGCGGTGGCCAACGGCCAGCAGCGGCGCACCTTCCTGCGCGGCTACGGCGCCTCGCTTGGCTGCCCGAACATTATTCCCCCGCCCCCGCCGCCGGAGCGTCGCCGCTAAGCCCCGCGCGGAACGCCTCGCGAAACTGCGCGAAGCGGCCTTCGGCGATCGCGGCGCGCATGCGCGCGGTGAGGCCCTGGTAGTAGGCGATATTGTGCCAAGAGAGCAGCACCTGGCCGAGCAATTCGCCGGCTTTGAACAGGTGGTGCAAATAGGCTTTTGAATAGTCGCGGCTGGCGGGGCAATCGAGGCTTGCATCCAGCGGGCTTGTATCTTCCGCAAAGCGCGCATTGGTGATGTTGAGCGGGCCGCGATCGGTCCACGCTTGGCCGTGGCGGCCTGAGCGCGTGGGCAGCACGCAATCGAACATATCCACCCCGCGCGCAACGCTTTCGACAATATCGAGCGGCTTGCCTACGCCCATCAAGTAGCGCGGGCGATCCGCCGGCAGAAGCGGGGTTGTGACGTCCAACGCCGCCAGCATCGCCGCCTGCCCTTCGCCCACCGCAAGCCCGCCGATCGCGTAGCCGTCAAAGCCTTCACGCACCAGCGCGTCGGCGGATTGCGCGCGCAGTTCGGGATCAACGCCGCCTTGTACGATGGCGAACAAGTTTTGCGCTTCGCGCTGGCCGAATGCGCGCTTGCAGCGTTCGGCCCAAGCGAGCGAAAGCTCCATCGCTTTTCGGATGTCATCGCGCGGAGATGGCAGCGCGGGGCATTCATCCAATTGCATGATGATGTCCGCGCCGATCTGATCGGCTTGGATGTCCATCGCGCGCTCGGGCGTCAGGCGATGTTCGCCGCCATCGACGTGGCTGCGGAAGGTGACGCCATCCTTATCCAGTTTGCGCAATTGCGAGAGCGACATCACCTGATAGCCCCCGCTATCCGTGAGGATCGGCTTCTCCCAGCGCATGAATTTGTGCAGCCCGCCGAGGCGCTTCAGCCGCTCGCCGCCGGGGCGGAGCATCAGATGATAGGTGTTGCCTAGGATGATGTCGGCGCCGGTCTGCGCGACCTGATCGACCGTGAGACCTTTCACCGTGCCCGCCGTGCCCACCGGCATGAAGGCCGGCGTGCGAATTTCGCCGCGCGGCGTTTTCAGCACGCCCGCGCGCGCCGCGCCGTCCGTGGCGTTGATCTGAAAGGGAAAGGCCGTCATGGGGCGCGCCATAGCAGGCTGGCGTCGCCATAGGAATAGAAGCGGTAGCCTTGCGCGATGGCGTGAGCATAGGCGCCTTGCATGCGCGCAAGCCCTGCGAAAGCGCCGACCAGCATGAACAATGTGGAGCGCGGCAGGTGGAAATTGGTCCAGAGCCCATCGACCACGCGGAAGCGATAGCCTGGCGTGATGAAGATCGAGGTGTCGCCCGCTTCGGAGCGCACGCCGCCGTCTTCGTTGGCCGCCGATTCAAGCGACCGCAGCGCCGTGGTGCCCACCGCGATCACGCGGCGGCGTTCGGCCTTGGCGCGGTTGATGGCCTTCGCCGCTTCCGCGCCAATCTCGCGCCATTCCGCATGCATCTTGTGCTCGGCTGTATCGTCAGCCTTCACAGGCAGAAACGTGCCCGCGCCGACATGCAGCGTGACACGCGTCTGCTCCACGCCCGCCGCGGCGAGGCGCGCGAGCAGATCGTCGGTGAAATGTAGGCCCGCCGTGGGCGCGGCCACCGCGCCGTCCTTGGCGGCGTACACCGTCTGATAATCAGCGAAATCGGCCTCGTCCTCGGCGCGCTTGGCGGCGATGTAGGGCGGCAGCGGCATCTCGCCGTGCGCGGCGATGGCGGCGTCGAGATCGGGCCCGGCGAGATCGTACGCGAGCGTCACCTCCCCGCCCTCGCCTTTCGACGTGATCGTGGCGTCGAGCCCGCTCAGCAGGCACGCGCCTTCGCTTTCGGCGCCAAAGCGGAGGCGATCGCCTTCCTTGAGCCGCTTGCCAGGTTTGGCGAAGGCCGCCCACTCGCTTGGCGACAGCCGCTTGTGCAGCGTGGCTTCCACCGCGACGCGGTTTTCCTCGCGCGCACGCACGCCCTTAAGACGTGCGGGGATCACGCGCGTGTCGTTAAACACCAGCAGATCGCCGGCGCGCAGCAGGCTTGGCGCATCGCGCACGATCAGGTCGTCGAACCCATCCGCCCGTACATGCAAAAGCCGCGCGCTATCGCGCGGGCGCGCGGGGCGCAGCGCGATCAGCTCTTCCGGCAGCTCAAAATCAAACAGATCGACGCGCACGTGCGCCCCCGTTCATGGGGTCGGCCTACTCCGCCCGCGCGGTGACGATCTTGCCCGGCGTGCGCGGGGGCTCGCCCTTCGGCAGCGCGTCAACCGCGTCCATGCCTTCGATCACCTCGCCCCAGACCGTGTATTGGCGATCCAGAAAGCGCGCGTCGTCGAACACGATGAAGAACTGACTGTTGGCCGAGTTCGGATCGTTGGTGCGCGCCATCGAGCACACGCCGCGCACGTGCGGCTCGGCGGAGAATTCGGCCTTGATGTTCGGCTTGGATGAGCCGCCCGTGCCGTTGAAATTCTTGCCGTCGCCGCCCTGGGCCATGAAGCCCGCGATGACGCGATGGAACGGCACGTTGTTGTAATAGCCCTCGTTGGCGAGATCGCCGATCTGCTTGACGTGGTTAGGCGCGAGGTCGGGCCGAAATTTGATCTTCACCGTGCCCGTATCAAGCTCAAGCGTCAGGGTATGAAAGGAATTATCGACCACCAGCGTCTCTCTCTTTCGTTGTCGCGCGGCACGCGCGCGGGGACTTGCACATCACAGACCGAGAAATCGGCGCGCCGGTCGCGGCGCGTGCGCTCGATCAATTCGCGGAAATCGGGGCCGTCGGTGCGCAGCACGTAAATCGGCGCGCGTTCCTCGGGCGGCATGTCAGCGGCCACGCGCACGGCGAGCATGCGGTCGGGATTGGCCGGCGGCTCGCCCGTAACGATCGAATCCACCGCCTCCTGGCCCCACACGACGCGCCCCCACACCGTATAGGTGGCGTTCAGCGAGGCGCGCGCGCCGCGCATCAGGAAAAATTGGCTGTTGGCCGAATTCACCGGATTGGCGCGCGCCATGGAGACGACGCCCCGGCAATGCAGCGCGTTCGAGAGCACGCCCCGCGCGTTGATGGCGAGCTGGGCGTCCGGCTGCGTCTGGATCGGCAGCGCCTTGTAGAAGCCGAGCGGGCCATCGCTTTGCGCGGCGGCTTGCACGAACGGCATGCTTTGCGTGCGGCGGAAGGAGAATTCGGGATTGAGGTCCGGCAGATTCGAGGCGCCCTCGCCGGTGCCGAGCGGATCGCCGGTTTGGGCCATGAAGCCGTCGATCACGCGGTGGAACGTCACTCCGTTGTAGAAACCAAGCCGCGTCAGCGTCTTGATGCGCTCCACATGCGCGGGCGCGATCTCGGGATACATCTCGATCACGATGCGGCCATGCACCGTGTCGATGTAGAGCGTATCCTCCGCGCTCAGCTCGCGCCAATTGCGCGGGTCTGGCCGCTCCTGCGCCGCCGCGCTGGCGACAAGCCCCAGCGACATCGCGGCCGCGGCGAAAATTCCACCCAAGCGCAGCATCAAGACACCCCGAACTTTGCCTTCAGTCGTCCTTCTACTTCCTTGGGCACGAAGTGCGCGACGCTTCCTTGCAGCCGCGCGATTTCCTTGACCAGCCGCGACGCGATCGCCTGATGCGTCGGGTCGGCCATGAGAAATACCGTTTCGATGGCGGGATTGAGCTTCTGGTTCATGCCCACCATGGCGAATTCGTACTCGAAGTCGGCGACCGCTCGAAGCCCCCGGACGATGATTTGCGCCCCTACGCTCTCGGCGAACTTCATCAGCAATGTGTCAAAAGGTTGAACGATGATCTCGGCGCTCTTGATCCGGGAGGTTTGCTCCTCGACCATTTCCACGCGTTCGGCCAATGAAAACAAAGGCCCTTTATCCTGATTGACCGCCACCCCGATCACCAGCCGATCCACCAGCGCCGCCGAGCGCGCGATGATGTCGACGTGCCCATTGGTGACGGGATCGAACGTGCCAGGATAAAGGCCGACCAGGGGTTTCGTCATTCCCCGCTCTCCTCCGCATCGGCCTCGCCTTCGGCGCCGTTCAGCACCTCAAGCCGTTCGGCCGCCACCACGCGTTCGTCATCGGCCACGTTGATGAGGATGACGCCCTGCGTGGCCCGCCCGGCGATGCGGATCTGGTCCACGCCGGTGCGGATCAATTGGCCCTTATCGGTCACCAAAAGCAATTCCTCGGTGTCCTTTACGGGGAAGGAGGCGATCAGCCGTCCCTCGCCCGTCAGCCGGTGGGCGATCAGCCCTTTGCCGCCGCGATTGGTGACGCGGTATTCGTAAGCCGAGGCGCGCTTGCCGAGCCCGGTGGATGTCACCGCCAGGATGAATTGCTCCTGAGTCTTGAGCCAGGAAAGCCGCTCGAACGGCGGCGGCGCTTCGCCTTCGGGGGACGAGGCGTCCTCCTCTGTCTCCACTTCCACGTCGCCGCGGGACTGGGCGTCCCACTTGAAGAAGTGACCGACCTCCTTCGTCGTAACGTCGACATGGCGCAGCACGCCCATGCCGATCACGCTGTCGCCGTCCTTCAGATCGATGCCGCGCACGCCGGTGGAATCGCGGCCCTTGAACACGCGCACGTCGGTGGTGCGGAAGCGGCAGCACATGCCGTTTTGCGTCGTGAGCAGGATGTCGTCTTCTTCCGAGCAAATCTGCACATCGACGATGCCGTCGCCCTCGTCGGGCTTCATAGCGATTTTGCCGTTGCGGTTCACCTGGATGAAATCGCTGAGCTTGTTGCGCCGCACCCCGCCCGAGCGGGTGGCGAACATCACGTCCAGCTTATCCCAATCGTGCTCGTCCTCCGGCAGCGCCATGACGGAGGTGATGGTCTCGCCCGCTTCCAGCGGGAAGAGATTGACCAGCGCCCGGCCCCGCGCGCGCGGATCGCCCTGCGGCAAGCGCCACGCCTTCATCTTGTAGACCATGCCGGCGGAGGAGAAGAACAGGATCGGCGCGTGCGTGGAGGCCACGAACACGCGCGTCACGAAATCCTCGTCCTTCATCACCATGCCGGCGCGGCCTTTGCCGCCGCGGCGCTGGGTCCGGTAAAGCGCCAGCGGGGTGCGCTTCACGTAGCCGCCATGGGTGACGGTGACGACCATCTCCTCGCGCGGGATCAGGGCTTCATCGTCGATCTCGCCTTCGCTTTCGCTGATCGGCGTGCGGCGCGGCACGCCGAAGGCTTCTTTCACCTCGGCGAGTTCGGCCTTGATGATCTCAAAAATCTTCGTGCGGCTGCCGAGGATTTCGAGCAGCCCGCGAATTTCCTCCGCAATCTCGTTGGCCGCCTTGGCGATGTCGTCGCGGCCGAGGCCGGTGAGGCGTTGCAGACGCAATTCAAGGATGGCGCGGGCCTGTTCGTCGGAGAGACGAATAGTGTCGCCTGCCCCGATCACCGTGCGCGGATCGGCGATCAGTGCGATCAGCGGCATCATATCGCCCGTCGGCCAATCGCGCGCCATCAAGCGCTCGCGCGCTTCGTTTGGATCGGCGGAGGTGCGGATCACGCGGATCACTTCGTCGATATTGGCCACCGCGATGGCGAGGCCCACCGTCTCGTGCCCACGCTTGCGCGCCTTGGCGAGGCGGAATTTGGAGCGACGCGTGACCACCTGTTCGCGGAAGCCGACAAACGCCTGCAGCATCGCGCGCAGGCCCATCTGTTCGGGCCGGCCATTGTTCAGCGCCAGCATGTTGACGCCGAACGAGGTTTGCAATTGCGTGAAGCGGTAGAGCTGATTGACCACCACGTCCGCGACCGTATCGCGCTTCAGCTCCACCACCAGGCGGATGCCGAGGCGGTTGGATTCATCGCGAACCTCCGCGACGCCTTCAATCTTCTTTTCACGCACCAATTCGCCGATGCGCTCGTAAACGCTGGCCTTGTTC
Source organism: uncultured Terricaulis sp. (assembly GCA_964635925.1). Taxonomy (GTDB): domain Bacteria; phylum Pseudomonadota; class Alphaproteobacteria; order Caulobacterales; family Aquidulcibacteraceae; genus Vitreimonas. The sequence continues at coordinate 7,088 of CAZWQS010000097.1, forward strand.
ACTTGATAGGGAATCTCGGTGAACACGATCGCCTCGCGCCCGCGGATCGCTTCGATCTTATAGCGCGCGCGCGTGGCGACGGAGCCGCGCCCCGTCATCAGAGCGGCGCGCGCGGCGGTGCGACCCAGAATTTCGCAGCCTGTGGGGAAATCCGGGCCGGGCACAATGTCGAGCAGGTCGAGATCGGAAATATCGGGATTGTCGATCATCGCGACGGTCGCGTCGATCACCTCGGAAAGATTGTGCGGCGGAATGTTGGTGGCCATGCCCACCGCGATGCCGCCCCCGCCATTGACGAGGAGGTTCGGATAGCGGGCCGGCAGCACAGTCGGCTCGCGCCGTTCGCCGTCGTAATTGTCTTGGAAATCGACGGTGTCCTCGTCGATATTTTCCAGCAGATGCGTGGCGGGTTTCGCCAACCGGCTTTCGGTGTAGCGCATTGCCGCGGGCGGATCGCCGTCGATCGAGCCGAAATTGCCTTGGCCATCGATGAGCGGCAAGCCCATCGAAAAATCCTGCGCCATGCGCACAAGCGCGTCATAGATCGCCAAATCGCCGTGCGGGTGATAGCGGCCCATCACTTCGCCGACCGTGTTGGCGCTCTTGCGGTATTTCTTGTCGTGCGTGTTGCCCGCCTCATCCATCGCGTAGAGGATGCGCCGGTGCACGGGCTTCAACCCATCGCGCACGTCGGGCAACGCGCGCGACACGATCACGCTCATCGCGTAATCGAGATAGGAGCGCTTCAGCTCATCCTCGATGGTGATGAGCGAAACGCCTTTGGGAAGGGATGGTCCGCCGTTCTCGGCGGGATCGGACGTGTCTGACACGGATCGCCGGTCTCAATCTGTTGCTGAACGAAAAAGCTTCGAAAAAAGGCCGCGAAAAGCTCGCCCTCGAATCCTTCGCAAACTAACATCGTGTCGACGCACTCGCAAACCAAGGAGCCCCCCATGCGCCCTCTCGCCGCCCCGGTTTTCGCAGGTCTTTTCGCGGCCTTCGCCGCGGCCTGCGCCAGTTCCGCGCCCGAGATTTCGCCTGTACTGGACGAACCGGCGCGCACGGCCTGGATCGTGGGGCGCGACGGGCGCGCGATCGGTCAGGCCCAATTCACCGAGGCGCCCACGGGCGTGTTGATTCGCATGGAGTTTTCGCCAGGCGCGCTGGAGTCGGGCTGGCACGGCCTGCACCTGCACACACGCGGCGATTGCAGCGATTTCGCCGCCGGCTTCCAAGCCTCGGGCGGGCACCTCGGGATGGCCGAAGGGATCGCGCACGGCCTGCGCAACCCGGCCGGTCCCGAAGCGGGCGATCTGCCCAATATCTTCGCCGGCGCGGGCGGCTTCGGCGCGGAGATGTTCAGCCCTTACGTCACGCTGCATTCGGCCCCGGTGAACGGGCGCGCGCCTCTGCTGGACGCAGACGGGACCGCCCTGATGATCCACGCCGCCGCCGACGATCACCAAACCCAGCCGATCGGCGGCGCCGGCGCGCGCGTGGCCTGCGCGGCGCTTACGCCGCTGCCTTAAGCCCCCGATGCAAACCCGCCGCGCCTTCGCCGCCGCCCTGCCGGCGCTGGCCGCGTGCCAGAAGCCGCCGCCTGTAACCGCGCCGGGCGCGACGGCGACTTGGCGTTCCGCGCCAAACGCGCCTTATGCGGTGCAGGAAATTTATCCCGCGCTGCACGACAACGCGTTGTGGATCGCCGGCGGCTTCGCCCCGCTCGCGGCGCTCGGCGCGACGCAGCGCGTGATCGTGTTCGATCTTGCGCGTCAGGCGTGGCGCGAGGGGCCCGCCTTGCCCACGCCGTCGCACCACGTGCATCTTGCGGCGGTCAACGGCGAACTCTGGGCCGTCGGCGGCTTTCTCGGCGGCGACAATCGCCGACGCTGGATCTGCACAGCGCGTGTTTTGAAGCTTGCGGGCGATCAATGGATCGAAGGCCCCGCCTTGCCGAAGCCGATCGGCGAGGCCGTTCCGATCGTGCACGCGGGGCGCGTCCATCTGATCGGCGGGCGCTCGCCGCGCGGCGACGCCAATCAGGACTGGGACGATCAGATCGACGTGGACGATCATTTCACGATCGCGCCGGGCGAAAACGCATGGTCGCGCGCCGCGCCGCTGCCGATGGCGCGCAATTCGGCCGCCGGAATCAGCGACGGGCAGCGTCTGCACGTGATCTCCGGGCGCACGGTCGCGGGCGGTCAAACTGGCGCGCACCACATCTACGATCCCAGCGCCGACACGTGGGAAAGCGGCCCTGATTATCCCGACGCACACGGCGGCCTCGCGGCCGCGTTCTGGCGCGGGCGCATCGTGGCGGGCGGGGGCGAAATTTTCGAGCCGGGCTCGGTGGGTAATGCGCTGTACGAGTTCACGGACGGCGCGTGGCGGCGTTTTGCAACCATGCCTACGCCGCGCCACGGGCATGGTTTCATCGCCGCAAACGATGCGCTCTACGCTCTCGGCGGCGCGCGCCGCCCAAGCGCGCGCGACACGCTGTCGAGCGTGGATGTGCTGGCTTAGCCGCCGTTTTCGGCGGTCATTTGATCGCGCACGTCAGCGGCGATTTTATAAGCGCGCACGCGCGCGGCGTGGTCGTAAATGTGCGAGGCCAGGATCAGTTCATCGGCGCCAGTGCGGCGGATGAAATCCTCCATGCTGCGCTTGACGCTGCGCGGCGAGCCGATGGCCGAGCACGCCAGCACCATTTCAAGCTGCGCCCGCTCTGTGACGTTCAGGCTGCGCTCGAACTCCGGATCGGGCGGCTGCAGCTTTTGCGGCGTTCCGCGCCGCAGGCTCACGAACGCCTGCATCAGCGAGGAGGACAGCAAACGCCCCTCCTCATCGCTCGGCGCGGCGAAAATATTGAAGCCCAGCATCACGTAGGGCTCTTTCAGCGCGCCGGACGGCTTGAAGCGCCCGCGATAGACCGCGAGCGCCTCCATCATCTGCGCCGGCGCGAAATGCGACGCGAACGCAAACGGCAGGCCCAATAGCGCCGCAAGCTGCGCGCCATAGGTCGAGGAGCCGAGAATCCAGAGCGGCACGTTGGTGTTTTCGCCGGGCACCGCGCGCACCGCCTGATTGGCTTCGCTTGGGCCTAGCAGCGCCTGCAATTCCAATACGTCCTGCGGGAAGCGGTCTTCGCCGCCGATCAAGGTGCGGCGCAGCGCCTGCGCCACCGCGCGATCGCCGCCCGGCGCGCGGCCAAGACCCAGATCGATGCGCCCCGGATAGAGCGCCTCCAAGGTGCCGAATTGCTCGGCGATCACGATCGGGGCGTGGTTCGGCAACATGACGCCCCCGGCGCCGACGCGGATCGTTCTGGTGGCGCCCGCCGCGTTCATGATGGCGAGCGCGGTCGCGGAACTCGCGATGCCGGGCATGGCGTGGTGCTCAGCCAGCCAGAAGCGCCGGTAGCCCAGGCGTTCGGCGTGTTGCGCCAGATCGCGGCTATTGGCCAGCGCCTGCGTAATGTCGCCGCCTTCCAGGATGGGCGCGAGATCGAGAACCGAGAACGGGATCATGCAACGAATATGGGCGCTTCTTGCGAAGCGCCCAATACACGTTCGGCTCTAGACAGCACTTTCCTCAGAACGGAATTTCGTCGTCCAGATCCTGGTTGAAGCTCTCGCGCGGGCCGTCGCTGACGCGCTTCTTGCCGGCGCTCCCGCTGAAACTTGAGCCGCCGCCGTCGTCATCAAACGAGCGCCCGCCGCCGTCGCCGCGCCCGCCGAGCATCGTGAGCTCGCCGCGGAAGCGCTGCAGCACGACTTCGGTCGTGTATTTCTCCACGCCGTTTTGTTCGTATTTCCGCGTTTGCAATTGGCCTTCGATGTAAACCGTCGAGCCCTTCTTCAAATATTGCTCGGCCACCTTGGCGATATTCTCGTTGAAG
>CAZWQS010000098.1:0-10549 GCA_964635925.1 uncultured Terricaulis sp.
TGTTGAACGGCAAGCGTGTCGCATCTTCGAAAGCCGTGATGGGCTATTTCAGCCAGGATCAGCTCGACGAATTGCGCGAAGGCGAAACCGTGTTGGAGCACGTGCGCGATCTGGAGCCCGATTGGGCGCCGCCGAAATTGCGCGGGCTGGCCGCGCGCATGGGCTTCGGCGTCGAGAAGATCGATACGAAAGTGCAGAATCTGAGCGGCGGCGAGAAAGTGCGCCTGCTGCTGGGCCTGATGGCGCACGCTAAGCCGCACGTGCTGATCCTCGACGAACCGACCTCGCATCTGGATATCGATAGTCGCGAAGCCTTGATTCACGCGATCAACGAATATGAAGGCGCGGTGCTGCTGATCACGCACGATATCTATCTGGCCGAAGCGTGTGCGGATCGGCTGTGGCTGGTCTATCACGGGCGCGCGCGCCAGTATGACGGCGATCTGGAAGATTATCGCAAGCTCGTCGCCGCCGCGGATAGGCCCGCCGATGAGGGCGGCGCAAAGCGCGTGGAGGCGCTGGTCGAACAGGCCGCGCCGAAGGCGAAAACCTCGAAATACACGCTCCAACGCAAACTGGAGGCGGCCGAGACGGAGATGGAGCAGGCGCAAACCGCGCTGGCGCGCATCGATGCGGCCCTGGCCGATCCCGACGTGTTCACCCGCGACCACGCGCGCGCGGAAATGCTGATGAAAGAACGCGCACATGCGGCGACCGCGCTGGTGAAGGCGGAAGCCGCGTGGCTGGAGGCGAGTGAAGCGTTGGAGGGCTAACCCACCGGCGTCAGCGGGGCGTCCTTGATGCGGTCCAGATTGCCGGCGCCAGGGATGAACAGGCCCTCGATGCGGATGCCGTCGGGGTCTTCAACCAGCGTCGAGTAATAGCCCGGCGCCCAGGGGCCATCCTCCGGCGCGCGGATGATCTTGGCGCCGAACTCAGCCATCGAGGCGTGCAGCGCGTCCACATCCTCCCGCGCGCGCAGCCGGAAGCAGAAATGATGCAGCCCGATGCGCCATTGATCGAATGGCGTGTCTTGATGCTCAGGCGCGGCGTTGCGGATCAGCACGCCGGTACGCGCGCCGATACAATAGAAGATTTGGCCTTCAACGTCGTACTGGACGCCCATGCCGAAGGTTTCGACCAGGAGGCGGTGATAGAACGGACGCGATGCGGCGACGTCACGGACGGTGAGCTGAATATGCGCGATGCCGTTGGGGGAGATCATGGGGCCACCTTGCCGCTAGTTTTAGCGCGGATCACATGCGTCGCCAAAGGCTCAATGCGTCGCTGTTTTTGAAAACACGTTCAGCACCACGACGCCCACCACGATCAGGCCCATGCCGAGCATGGCGGGCGCGTCGAGCTTCTGGCCCATGAAGAGCCAGGCGATCAGCGAGATCAGCACAATGCCAACGCCGGACCAGATCGCGTACGCCACGCCGACAGGGATGGATCGCAGCGTCAGTGACAGAAAATAGAACGCCGCCGCGTAGCCGAGCGCGGTGATGAGGCTGGGGATCGGCTTGGTGAAGCCGTCCGCGAGTTTCAGAAACGACGTGCCGATCACTTCGGCGACGATGGCGCAAGCGAGATAAAAGTAGGGCATGGGGCCTATCTAAGCTCTATGGGGCTGTACGTCACGCGGGGCTCCACAGCGTGCGCGCGCGATGCTAAACAGCGCCACATGAGCCTTAAACAAAATCTCGACCGCGCCGCGAGGCTTCAATTTCCCACGCAAGCCGTGATCGACGGTCAGCTTGTCGCCGCGCTTTCGGGCAAGACGTTCGACAATATCGGGCCGCGCGATGGAAAGGTGGTGTCGCGGGTCGCCCATGGCGATGCAGGCGATGTGGATGCGGCGGTGAGGGCCGCGCTCGCGGCGTTCGAGGATGGGCGCTGGCGCAATAAGCATCCGCGCGAAAAGAAGAAGATCATGTTCAAGCTCGCCGAGCTGATGGAGCGCGATCTCGAAGAGCTCGCGCTGCTTGAAACGCTCGATATGGGCAAGCCTATCCGCGATACGCGCAGCGTCGATGTGCCCACCGCGATCAACTCGATCCGCTGGTACGCGGAAGCGTTGGACAAAGTCTACGGCGAGGTGGCGACGACGCCGGCGGAGCGCCTCTCCTTCATCGTGCGCGAGCCGCTGGGCGTGGTCGGCGCGATCGTGCCATGGAATTTCCCGCTGCACATGGCGTGCTGGAAAGTCGCGCCTGCGCTCGCGACGGGCAATTCGATTGTGCTGAAGCCGGCCGAACAATCGCCGTCGACCGCGCTGAAGCTAGGCGAACTCGCGCTCGAAGCCGGCGTGCCGCCGGGCGTGCTGAATGTCGTGCCCGGCTTTGGCGAAACCGCGGGGCAGGCGCTGGCGCGGCACATGGATGTGGATCTGATCGCGTTCACCGGCTCAGGCGAGGTCGGCCGCAAGCTGATGATCTATGCGGGCGAAAGCAATCTGAAGCGCGTGGCGCTGGAGCTGGGCGGCAAGAGTCCGCAGGTCGTGTTCGCGGATGCCGAAAATCTGGATGAAGCCGCTAATGCGGCGGCGTGGGGAATTTTCTTCAACCAGGGCGAAATCTGCAACGCGGCCTCGCGCTTGCTGGTGGAAGAGAGCATCCGCGATGAATTCGTCGCGAAAGTGAAAGCGCGCGCGGGCGGCTACGCGCCCGGCGATCCGCTCGATCCAGAAAGCGTCGCTGGCGCCATCGTCAGCGAAGCGCAGATGAAGCGCGTGCTGGGCTATGTGGAGAGAGCGAAAGCCGAAGGCGCGGCGCTGGTGGAAGGCGGCATGCGCGTGCGCGGCGAGAGCGGGGGCTATTACATCGCGCCGACCGTGTTTGACCGCGTGCAGAACAATCACACGCTAGCGCAGGAAGAAGTGTTCGGCCCGGTGCTCGGCGTGATTGGCTTCAAGGATGAAGACGAGGCGGTGCGCATTGCCAACGATACGGTGTACGGCCTCGCCTCCGGCCTTTGGACCGCCAACATCTCGCGTGCGCATCGCGTGGCGCGCAAGCTGCGCACCGGCCTTGTGTGGATCAATGGCTGGGATGCGTGCGACATCACGGTGCCGTTCGGCGGCGCCAAGCAATCTGGCTTCGGGCGCGACCGCTCCCTACATGCACTGGAGAAATATACCGAACTCAAAGGCATCTCGGTGACGTACAAGCCATGAGCGAGACGCTGCGCCCGGTGCTGGGCGTGATTTCCTGCAACCGCACAGTCGATGATGGCCAGCCCGCACAAGCGGTGATGACGCGTTATCTCGATTCAGCGATGGCGTACGCCGATGCGGCGGCGCTGCTGATTCCGTCCATGCCCGGCTTCATGCGCGCGCGCGAGGTGGCGCCGCGGCTGGATGGGCTTTTGCTCACCGGCTCGCCCTCCAACCTCAATCCCGCCCATTATGGCGAGATCGCCGACGACGCGCCGGGGCCGTTCGATCCAGAGCGCGACAAGATGACGATGCAATTGGTGCAAGCCATGCTCGATCTCGGCAAGCCGGTGTTTGGTATCTGTCGTGGCTTTCAAGAATTGAATGTCGCGTTCGGCGGCACGCTGCGGCGCGACATGGCTGTGCATCCGGAACTGATCGCCCATCACGGCCCCGATGATCACAGCTTCGCGCAATATTTCGATCACACGCACGAAGTGAAGCTCACCGAAGGCGGGGTGCTGCATCGCGCGTACGGGCGTGCGGCGCTGGATGTGATCTCCGTGCATTATCAGGGCGCGGACCGGCTGGGCGCGGGGCTCGTCGTTGAGGCGGTGGCGCCGGACGGCGTTGTCGAGGCGGTGTCGGCGCAAGTGAACGGCGCGCCGGTGCTGGCGGTGCAATGGCACCCAGAATGGCGCGCGCACGAGGACCCGGATCGGCAGACGTTTTTTCAGCTCATAGGCAAGGCGCTGCGCGGGGATAAATTAGCGTAGCGCGACGACCGCTTTCGCCGCCGCTTCAATGCCGGCCCAATCACCGGAATTGATCTTATCCGTTGGCGCGATCCAGGAGCCGCCGACGCAGAGCACGTTGGCCAATGCGAGATAGCTCGGCGCTTTTTCAGCGGTGATCGAGCCTGTGGGGCAGAAGCGCACATTGGCGAAGGGCCCCGCCAGCGCCTTTAGCGCGCCGACGCCGCCGAGCTGTTCGGCGGGGAAAAGCTTGAAATGCGTATAGCCGAGTTCAAGGCCGCGCTGAATTTCGCTCGCGGTCGATACGCCGGGGATGAACGGAATGGCGCGTTTACGCGCCGCTTTCATCAGTTTGGGCGTGCCGCCGGGCGAGAGCGCGTAGCACGCGCCGGCCTCGATCGCGGCGTCGAGATCGTCCGCGCTCAGCACCGTGCCGGCGCCGATGATCATCTCCGGCGCGGCGGCGGCGATCGCGCGGATCGCCTCAAGCGCGGCGGGCGTGCGCAGCGTGACTTCGATCGTGTTGATGCCGCCGGCCAGCAGCACGCGGGCGAGTTCAACCGCCTTGCCGGCATCCTCGATCGTCACCACCGGCAGCACTGGGGTGAGGCGCATCACCTCTTGCGGCGTCAGGGTTTGGCTCATCGGCGCACATCCGCATTGGGGTTGGCGAGGAAGAAGCGCACGTCTTCCACGCTGGCGAGATTGGCGTCGCCAGGGATGAAATGCTTAAGCACCGCCGCGGCGAGGGCGAACTCCAGCATGGATTGATCGTCCGCGCCGGTCGCGAGGCAATGCAGCAGGCCCGCCGCGAACGCATCGCCCCCGCCGATGCGATCGACAATGCCCGTCACGCTGCGCACCGGCGCGCGGAAATGGGCGTTGCGCGTGTGCATTTCGGCGCTGAGCTCGTTGTGATCGCTGCTGAGCGCTTTGCGCGAGGTGTGGGCGATGCGCTGCAGGTTCGGGTAGCGCGCGAACGCGGCGGCGATGGCGTCCATCGGGCTTTCAAAGCGCTGGCCGGTGATGAGCGCATAATCGCGCGCTTCGGCGAAAGCGAGATCGGCTTGCCCCATCAGCGCATCGAGCGTGGGGCGGGGATCGTCGCCGCGCGCCTCCCATAGCTTGGCGCGGAAATTGGCGTCGTAGGACACTTTCACGCCCGCCGCGCGCGCGGCTTTCATGGCGGCCAATGCGGCGTCGGCGCCCGCGGAGCTGACGGCGGGCGTTACGCCGGAAACGTGCAGCCAATCGGCGCCTTCGAGCACGCGCGCCCAATCGATCGCGTCGGCGGGCGCGGCGGCGAAGGCCGAGCCCGCGCGATCATAGAGCACGTCCGAGGGGCGCTGGCCCGCGCCGGGCGTCAGAAAATAGACGCCCATGCGGCCCGGCGTGAACCGAATGGCGCTGGTGTCGATGCCGTGCGCGCGGATCGCATCGCGCGCGGCCTGGCCGATGGCGTTGTCGGGCAACACGCTGGCCATACGCGTCTCGTGTCCGAAGCGGGCGAGTGAGACGGCGACATTCGCCTCCGCGCCGCCGAACACGGCGTCGAGCCGGGGTGATTGAAACAGCAGCTCGCGCCCAGGCGCGGTGAGGCGAAGCAGGATTTCGCCGAAGAAGACAAAGCGGGTCACGGACTCTCTCTTAACGGCGCCTCAGCGCGCGAGCCAGCCCCCGTCCACCGGAATGATCGCGCCGTGCACGTAGTCCGATGCTGCGCTGGCGAGAAACACGGCTGCGCCGCCCAGATCGGCGGCTTCGCCCCAGCGCCCGGCGGGGATGCGATCCATGATCTGCGCGTTGCGCGTCGGATCGGCGCGCAGCGCCTCGGTGTTGTCGGTGCTCATATAGCCCGGCGCGATCGCGTTCACGTTGACGCCCTTGGGGGCCCATTCGCAGGCGAGTAATTTGGTGAGGCCGGCAAGGCCGCTTTTGCTCGCCGTGTAAGAGGGCACGCGGATGCCGCCCTGGAAGGAGAGCATCGAGGCGATGTTGATAATCTTGCCGCGGCCCTGCGCGATCATGGGACGGCCCGCCGCCTGCGCCAGGAAGAACGCGGATTTGAGATTGGTGTCGATCACCGCATCCCAATCCTCCTCGGTGAAATCGACCGAGTCGTTGCGCCGGATGATGCCGGCATTGTTCACCAGAATGTCGATTCTGCCGAACTGCGCGAGCGTTTGATCGACGATGCCGGCGATCGGCGCGGTGGAGCTGAGATCGGCTTCGATCGAGAGGAATTTGTGGCCAAGCGCGCTGATTTGCGCGCCCGTTTCCGCCGAAGGCCGGCGCGCGACGGAGACGATGTCGGCGCCCGCCTGCGCGAGCGCGAGCGCAATGGCTTGCCCAAGACCCACATTGCCGCCGGTGACGATCGCGGTTTGGCCGGAGAGGGAGAAGGGATTGGTCATGTTTTTCTCGCGTTTGTCTCTCACGCCTCCCCGCCGAGAGCCGCGCGAGAGCGGGGCCGAGAGCGGGGGCTCAGAGCAACAGGCGTAGCCCTTGGCTCTGGGTCCCTGATCGCACCCCGGCTTGCGCCGGGGCTGCGTCAGGGAAGCGTGCTGCTCAGCTTACGACGCACGCACGCGGCGGACGACATCGGCGATGGCGCTGTCTTGCGCGTTGGCGAAGAAGAGTTCTTCAAAGCGCTCGCCCGCGACGGCCGCTTTCAACAAATCCTGATCCACCGATTTCAACACCGTCAGCATATCTTTGCACGAGGCGGCTTTGAGCTCTTTCAGAATGCCGCGGTTTTTGGCCATGATGGCGGCGCGCTCTTTCGGATAGCCAAGGCCGCGTTCGCCGTCGAACAGCTTGCGATAGCAATCCTGCAGATTGAGCTCGGCGGCCCAGCCGAAGCCCTTGGCGTAGGGCATGGCGATGGCGTTGCCGTCATTGATTTGGCCGAACAGGAAAGCGTCCGTCGGGTCGGCGATGAGGCCGCAGAACACGCCGGGCATCGCATTGCACGCCAGCATCGAGCCCATCCCGGTGCCGCAGCCGGTGACGATGAAATCCGCCGCTTTTGAGTTGAGCAGAATGCCGGCCAGCAGCCCGTTCATCACGTAGGTGAGCGAGGCTTTATCCTCGGCGCCGTACATGCCGTAATGATGCACCTGATGGCCCAGCGGCTCGGCCACCGATTTAAGCGCGTCGTGCACGATGCTGCTTTTGGCGGCTTGGCTGTTTTCTATGATGAGCGCGATCTTCATGGGGCATCTCCAGATATTACGCGTATGGTAACCGGTGTCAGACCCAAGTTCAAGGGAGCGCGTCAGCGCGGCGCGGGGCCGGTGGAATCGCGCACCACCAGGGCCGGGGAGGTGCCGGTGGGCGCTTCGGGGGCCTGGGCGTCGCCGCTGGTGAGGCGCATCAGCTTTTCGGCGGCCATGCGCCCGATCTCACGCGTGGGCGTGCGCACCGTGGTGAGGGGAGGCCAGACCGAGGAGGCGATCTGGAAATCGTCAAACCCGACCACCGAGACATCGCCGGGACAATCCAGCCCCGCGCGGCGGATCGCGTGCAGCGCGCCGGCGGCCATTTCGTCATTGGCGGCGAAGATGGCGGTGGGGCGCGGATCGCGCTTCAGCAGTTCGGCCGCGCAGGAGAGGCCGGTTTCAAATGTATAAGCGCCCTGGATCACGTAATCGGCGGGCAAAGCGAGCTTGCGCTCTTTCAGCTCCTCCTCGAAGCCGCCGCGCCGCTCGTGCGAGGAGCGGAAAGTGGGCGGGCCGGAGATGAAGCCGATCTGTTTGTGGCCAAGCTCGGCCAAATGGCGCGCCGCGGCGCGCCCGCCGACGCGATCGTTGGAGACGATGATGTGCGCGGGCTCGTCCACCGGCACGGAGGCGATGCGGATATAGGCGCAGCCGATTTCGTCCAGGATCGCCTTCACGCGGTCGTCTTCCGACACCGAGGGCGTCAGCACCACGCCTGACAATTTCTGGCGTTCGATGAAGCGGCGGAAATCGGCCAGGAACGTGGGATTGCCGCGATTGCAGGGGTGCACGACCAGCTCGTAGCCAGAACCGCGCATCGCATCGAGCAGCCCAAGCTGCATGTTCACCACGTATTGCGGGTTCGGGTTGTCATAGACGAGGCCGATCAGGAACGAGCGGCGGAAGGCCAGCCCGCGCGCTTGCGGATCGGGCGAAAAGCCGGTTTCGGCGATGATCGCGTTGATGCGCTCGCGCGTTTCGTCCTTCACGAAGGGCGATTGGTTGATCACGCGCGAAACGGTTTTCTTGGAGACCCCGGCCAGGCGCGCCACATCGTTGATGGTGGGTTTTTTCTCCCCGCCCAAACCGCGCCGGGGCGGGGGCGTGTCTTCCTTGGCCATGGGCCCTCTTTGATGTCTTTGCGGAAAGCTTAGGCGCCGCGGACGCGAATTGGCAACGTAATTGTCGCGGGACATTCATGGCCGGTACGGGCCTTGGCCCTGTTTGCGCGGGCGAGCGAAACCTAGTTTGTATGGGCGCATGGCTGAGTTTGTTCCCGTTCCCCCGTTTGATCTGGTCGTTTTCGGCGCGACGGGGGATTTGTCGTTGCGCAAGCTCTTCCCGGCGCTGCTGCACCGCTTTCTGGACGGGCAGATTCCAGCCCAGTCGCGCATTATCGGCGTGGCCCGCTCGGAGATGGATACGCAGGCGTTCCGCCAGCTCGTGCACGAAAGCCGCGGCAAGTTCGCGCCAGGCGCCTGTGTGGATGAGGCCAAGTGCGCCGAGTTTCAACAGCACATCGAGTACGTGCGCCTCGACGCCACCGCCCCGGCCGATGCATGGGCGGGCTTGAAAGAGGCGCTACACAACGGCAAGGGCAACACCCGCATCTTCTATCTCTCAACCGCGCCCAATTTGTTCGTGCCGATCGCGCAGCGGCTGAAGGAAACGGGGTTGGCGACGCCCGAGAGCCGCATCGTGCTGGAAAAGCCGATCGGGCGCGACCTGGCGAGTTCGCGTGAGATCAATGACGGCGTGGGCCAAGTGTTCGCCGAGCACAACACGTTCCGCATCGATCATTATCTCGGCAAGGAGACGGTGCAGAACCTCTTGGTGCTGCGCTTCGCCAATATGCTGATCGAGCCGGTGTGGTCGCGCGCGACCATCGATCACGTGCAAATCACGGTGGCCGAAGAAATCGGCGTCGAGGGGCGGGGCGATTATTACGATAAGTCCGGCGCGCTGCGCGACATGGTGCAGAACCATATTTTGCAATTGCTTTGCTTAGTCGCGCTGGAAAGCCCCAATTCCATGGACGGCGATGCGATCCGCACCGAGAAGCTGAAAGTTCTTTCGGCGCTAAAGCGCATCGGGCCGGCGGATGTGGGCGCGAAAACCGTGCGCGGGCAATATCGCGCCGGGCTGGTGAATGGCAAAGCCGCGCCCGGCTATATCGAAGAGGTGGGCCGCCCCTCAAAGACCGAAACGTTCGTCGCCATCAAGGCCGAGGTGGAGAATTGGCGCTGGGCCGGCGTGCCGTTCTATCTGCGCACGGGCAAACGCATGGGCGCGCGGCGCTCGGAAATCGTGGTGCAGTTCAAGGATACGCCTGTGCCGATCTTCGGCGCGGGCGCGGCCTCGCCGAACAAGCTGGTGCTGCGGCTGCAGCCGGATGAGGGCGTGAAATTGTGGCTCAACATGAAGGAGCCTGGGCCGGGCGGCTTGCGCATCAAATCCGCCGCGCTTGATCTCACTTACGAGGAAGAATTCGGCGCGCGCTATCCGGATGCGTATGAGCGGCTGCTGATGGATGTGGCGCGCGGCAATCTCGCGCTCTTCATGCGCCGCGACGAGGTGGACGCGGCCTGGATGTGGGCTGATGAATTGCTGGCGGCCTGGGAGACGCAGGGCGGCGAGCCGCACGCCTATTCCGCGGGCTCCAACGGGCCCACGCCATCGGCGCTGATGCTGGATCGCGACGGCAGAGCGTGGTGGGATCCGGAATAATGGCCAAACTCAATTCCACGTTCGCCACAGTCACCGAACGCATCGCGCAACGCAGCGCCACGCGGCGGCGGCGTTATCTTGATTTGATCGACGCGTACGATCCGAGCAAACCCGCGCGCACCAAGATTTCAGAGGCCAACCAGGCGCACACCTCCGCCGGCTGCGCGGTGCAGGATAAGATCCAATTGCTCGGCGGCAAATGGCCATCGATCGGCATCGTCACCGCCTACAACGACATGCTCTCGGCGCATGCGCCGTATGAGCGTTTTCCAGAGATCATCCGCGCCGCCGCGCGCGAAGCGGGCGCGGTGGCGCAAGTGGCGGGCGGCGTGCCGGCGATGTGCGATGGCGTGACGCAAGGCTTCGCGGGGATGGAGCTCTCGCTCTTCTCGCGCGACGCGATCGCGCTTTCCACGGCGGTGTCGCTCTCGCACGCGACGTTCGATTCCGCGCTGCTGTTGGGCATTTGCGACAAGATCGTGCCAGGGCTGCTGATCGGGGCGCTGCGCTTCCCGTGGCTGCCATGCATTCTCGTGCCGGCGGGGCCGATGCCGTCGGGGCTGCCGAACAAAGAGAAAGCCGCGCGCCGGCAATTGTTCGCCGAAGGAAAAATCGGCCGCGAGGAATTGCTGCAAGCGGAAGCGGAGAGCTATCACGCACCGGGCACGTGCACGTTCTACGGCACGGCGAAC
>CAZWQS010000099.1:0-3066 GCA_964635925.1 uncultured Terricaulis sp.
CGCGGTAAGGCTGGGATCCAGCTCAGGATTTGAAAGCGCCGTCCGGGCCACCGAGCGGCGCTTTTGCGTTCTTGGACCGCCGGCGTCCCCGCCGGCAACCCTGTTTCAACGTGAACTATCGCGTCCAGTTTAAGCGGCGTGCCGGCGAGGACGCCGGCGGTCCAAGGCGGCTAACCCTCCGCCGCCCGCAGCATCAGCGCGGCGGCTTTTTCCAGTGTTTTGCGCTCGGCCGGCGTGAATCCGGCGAAGCGCTGGCGCAGTAGCGCCAAGCGGCGTTTGCGCCCCTCCTGCATCAGCGCCCTGCCCTTGGGCGTGGCTTCGATGCGCAACGCGCGGCCGTCGGCCTTATCGGCGCACTTGGCGACCAGGCCCGCCCCCTCCAACTCGGAAACAAGTTTCGACATGGTGGGCGCCGTCACCTGCTCGATGCGGGCGAGCGCGCCAAGGCTCTTGGGGCCGGCGAACACCAGCACCGACAAGAGCGACAGACGCGGCGCCGAGAGGCCGGTTGCATCATCGGCGGCGCGCACCATGCGCAAGAGGCGGATGGCGGCGGCATGCACGCGGTCTGCGGTGTCGAGCGGATCAGGCATGGGGCGCGAGTCTGGATTGACTTCTTTAGTTCGTCAAACTAAATATTTGGACGACGGGGGTCGGGATTAGGTGAGCGTATTGCGCGTCGAGGCAAGCATCCCGAAAACCGATACCCGACAACCGAACCCCGCACTTCAAGGAGGCGAACATGGCCGAGACTTTGTTCAAGGGCGTGGGGCAAGTGGGCGTTGTGAGCGCCGATGCGCCGACGCTGATCGCGTTTTATCGCGACGTGCTGGGCTTTCCCGTGCTGTTCGAGGCGAACGGGATGACATTCCTGCAGGCTGGCGCGACCAGCCTGATGATCGGCGCGGGCGACGGCTCGCTGGGCGTTGCGAAAGACGTGGTGCTTTACTTCGAGCCGAGCGATTGGAGCGCGGCGGAGACCAAGCTTGAAGCGGCGGGCGTGAAATTCGAGCACGACGCGATCGTGGTGCAGCGCGCCGAGAAGCGCGAACACGTGCTGCGCCCCTTCCGCGATCCGGAAGGGCGGCCGGTGTATCTGCTGGGCTGGCGGGCGACGTAAAATCTATTACGCGTTCGTGCGTTGACTTCGGCGTGCTAGCTTCCGCCGCGGCGGAGGCATCCATGATTTCTCTGAAAACACTCGTCACAAGCGCGGTCGCGGCGCTGATGAGCGGGGGCGTAGGATTTGCGTCAGCGTCCTACTTGCAGCATCGCGCCAGCGCCGACCGCATGAAAGAAATCGAGCGCCAGCACGAACTCGAACTGACGCAAATCCATCAGGAAGCCGCCACGCGCCTAGAGGATGAGCGCCGGCGCCAAACCGGCGCGCTGCACGAACAATGGTATGGCGACCCGCTGGCGACACAGGCGCGCGTGACCCGCGAATTGCTGGACCGCATGCCCGGTAAGAACTACGCGGCGTTGATCGCCGATCCAGCGGTGACGCCAGAGGAGCGCGAAGCGCTGCGCGCGACTGTGCGGTTTTGGGTGCGGGTGCATGATCTCGCGCAAGACGAGTCGCTGGATATGAACCGCGCCGTGCAGCGTCTCGGCCCGGACGCCGTTGGATGGTCGCCCTACATGCGCGCGCTGACGCAGGATTTGAGCCAAACGCCGGTCAATGGCGCGGTGTTTTATGCGCAGGCGGGCGTTCAGATGCTCGCTGAGCGCGAACGGCGAACTCTCGCGCGATTGCCGCGCGCGCCGGCCCGGCTGCCTCCAGCGTCTACGCCTTAGTTCAGTTCCGCATCCAGAAATTCCAGCGTCTTTTCCCAGTCGCTGCGATGCACGCCGTGCAGGCCGGGGCGCATGTAGGTGACCAGCGGGCTGCGCAAATCCATCGCGCGCAAATCCGTTTGCGTGAAAGGCGGCGCGCCGGCGAGCGCGTAAGCGGGCGCTGCGCCCTCGGCGGCGCGGAAGGCGCCGTGGGGATCGGACCATTGATCGCGGCGCGCGGCGGTGAGCAGCACAGGCCGCGGCGCGATCAGCGCGATGAGCTGATGCATGTCAACCGGCAGCTCGGCTTCGCGCCCCGCGTAGGACGCATAAACAGGCGCGAACCAGTGCGGGTAGTTTTCGGTGATCGAGGCGATGCTTTCGCCAATGGCGTCGCGCTGCAAGGAGCCTCCCGCGGTGCCCGGCTGGAGCGCGATCACGGCGGCGGGGCGCGTATCCATCGCGGCGGCGAGCAAAGCGGATTTGCCGTTGCGGCTATGGCCCCAAAGGATCATGCGCGAGCCGTCAAACCGCGCGTCTTCGCTCAAGGCTTCGAGCGCTTCGATATAAAGCCAGGCCCATGCGGCCACGGCGCCGGTGCGCTGATCGGGCGGCGCGCCTGGCGGGGTCAGCGCTTCGAGCGCGGCGATGGCGCCGGGATTATCGGGCGCGACGTCGCCCGGATAGAACATGGCGATGGCATAGCCGGCGTCGAGGATGGTTTGCGTGGGCGGGGTGATAATCGCGTCGCCGAAAATGGCGGTCACGATCGGCCGCTCCCAACCCATGCACATGCGCGGCCCGGCAATACCCGCAACGCGCGGATAGGCGCTCGCATTGCCGCAGAAGTTTTGCATGATGATCACAGGCAGCGGGCCTTGCGCGTTGGCGGGCGTGATCACCAGCAGCGAAAACGCGCCGTGCTCGCCCACCTCGACGCGCCAT
This sequence comes from uncultured Terricaulis sp., assembly GCA_964635925.1. Taxonomy (GTDB): domain Bacteria; phylum Pseudomonadota; class Alphaproteobacteria; order Caulobacterales; family Aquidulcibacteraceae; genus Vitreimonas. Next base: position 2,722 of record CAZWQS010000099.1, read on the forward strand.
TGCTCCATCACGCCGCGCACCACGTTTTGTGTGAGCGTTTGCGTTTCAGCGACGCGCGTCGGCGCGGGCGCGGGCCAGCGGCCGAACACATGCGCCTGAAACGCCTCGCGCAGCAGCGGCGCGCGGCGGGTTTGCCAATCCGTCCAGGTTTCGACCGGCGGATCGTCGCCGAAGGCGGCGAGCGCAGGCGGCGACGCGGTTTCCGCGCGCGGCGCAAGCGCGACATTCGGCAGCCGCGTGGCGACGCAGCCATAAAGCCCCGCGCCGGTCAGCAGCAGGAAAGCGGCGAAGATCAGCTTGAGGCGATGGCGCACGTTTTCTTCCCCTCCCCCACGCTGCACGCGG
>CAZWQS010000099.1:3076-10485 GCA_964635925.1 uncultured Terricaulis sp.
AGCTCTTTTGCTTGCGCGCGCGCCAGCTTGCCATGGAGACCTGATCCACCACGCCCGCCTTGAACACGCGCGCGGCCAACAGAAGGACGATCAGCGCCGAGCCCGCCATCAGCACGCCCATGCCGGCGATCTCCATCCAGTCGAGCCCCGAGGGAGCGCGGATCAGCAGCAGGAAGGGCGTGAACAGCGGCACCCAGGAGGCGGCTTCGATGATCGGCGCGTTGGGATTATCCAGCGCCGGCGTGATCAGGATCATCGGCACGGCGAGCACAAGCGCGACGGGGCCCAGCAGCGTCTGCGCCTCCTGCAACGATTCACAGAGCGACCCGAGCGCCAGGAAGATCGCGCCATAGATCAGATAGCCGAAGATAAAGCCGATGAAGAACGCCACGATCAGGCGCGGCTCCAGGAACGCCGAGGCGATTTGCCCGAACCATGAATCGGCAGAGCGCTCCGCCGCGATGGTCAACAGCCCCCCGCCTAGGGCGCCCCAGAACAGGAAGAGCGTGGCGCTGACGGCGGCCACGCCCAGCAATTTGCCGATCAGCATTTCAACCGGCGTGACGGAGGTGAGCAGCGTATCGAGAATCTTGTTGGATTTCTCTTCGATCACCCCGTTCAGCAGCATGTTGGCCACCGAGAAGACCACGCTCCACAAGATGAACGCGAGCGCGAGCGCGGCGAAGAACGGCGCGCGCTGGCGCAGCGTGACCTGGCCTTCGCCAGCGCTGGGGCGGGGATCGAATTGCGCGACGGCGGGATCGAACTCGGCCAGGCGGTCGGCTTCGAGGGGATCGAGGCCCTGCACGGCCAAAGCCTCGCGCTGCATCGCCAGCCGCATCGCGTTGCGCGCCACTAGCGACGGCTCGTTGTGCGAGAGGTTGACGCTCCAATATTCGATCGAGGGCGCGCCAGCGCCGTCGCGGCGGATATTAAGCGCGCCGTAGAGCGCGCCCTCGCCTTCCGAACGCGACAGATAAGGGCGCAAGCCCTCGATCGTGGGCGCGGGCGCTTCGACAACGCGGTAGCGCGGCGATGGATTGGGGAACGCGGCCAGCGCGCGCGGGGCGCGCTGACGCACCAGGTCGCGCGCGGCGGCGATTGCGGCGGCGCGGTCAGGCGCGGCGTCGAACGCGGCGAGCGCGTCGTTGGTCAAAGCCGGGGCGGCGGCGGCGACGTAAGCGGAAATTTCATCGCGCGCGTCCGAACGGGCGCGGCCGCGGAAGGCGTTGGAGACGATCGCGGCGTCCTCGCTCCGCTCGGCGATGACGGCCAGGGTGCGCGGCGGCTCGGCGCGGGCCAGCAGCATGGGCGCGAAAATCAAGAACGAGATCAGCAGCGGCGCCGTGATCAGCGAAAGCCAGAAGCCCCACGCGCCCACATAAGCGCCGTAGTCGCGCTGGGCGACGAGGAAGACGGAGGAGAGTTTCACGTCACCGCTTCCTTGGCCTCATCCCCCACCAGCGCCACGAACGCTTCGTGCAGGCTGGCGCGGGCGGGCTCGAACAGCGCCAAGGGCGCGCCGATTTCGACGCACGCCTGCAACAGCGCACGCGAGCCATGGCCGTTTTCCAAACGCACGCGCCAGCGGCGATTGCCGTGCTCGCCGAATTCTTCGGTGAGCTGGAAACCGTAGGGCGACAGCGCGGCGGAGAGATCGTAATCGCCATCCGTTTCCAGCACGGCGATGGAGGGCGCCAGCGCCAGCGCGTCGCGCACCGTGCCTTCAAACGCGGCCTTGCCGCGCGCGATCAGCAGGATGCGGTCGCACAGGCGCTCGGCGTGCTCCATCACGTGGGTGGAGAACAGGATGGTCTTGCCCTTCGCGGCCTCGGCGCGGATCGTCGCCTCCAGCACGCGCTGGTTGACCGGATCGAGGCCGGAGAACGGCTCGTCGAAAATGATCAGCTCGGGCTCATGCGCGATCGCGGCGAGCACTTGGACTTTCTGCGCCATGCCCTTGGAGAGCGTCTTGACCTTCTTGCGCTTGACCTTGCCCAGACCATGCTCGTTCAAAAGCTGATCGGCGCGCTTGAAGGCTTTGCCGGAGGGCGTGCCCTTGAGGCGCGCGAGATAGGCGATGGCTGAACGCGCGCTCATCGCGCGGTAAAGCCCGCGCTCTTCCGGCAGATAGCCCACGCGCTGCATCACTTCGCGCGTCAGCGGGCCGCCCAGCACGGAAATGCGCCCCGCCGTGGGGCGCATGACGCCCACCAGCATGCGCAAGGTCGAGCTTTTGCCCGCGCCATTGGGGCCGAGCACGCCATAGATCGACCCGGCCGGGACCTGAAAACTCAGATCCTGAACCGCGGTTCGCGCGCCGTAGCGCTTGACGAGACCTTCTGCTTCAAGCGCGACGTCCATGCGGGCCCAGGTTTACGGGGGTTTCAAGCCAGATCAAGCCGCGCTTGTCGCAGCCCATGCGCGGGGCTGGAAATGTGACAAACCAGCCGGGCGAGTTCCGCGCGCCGCGCCGATTTCGAGAAGGGTGGCGAAGCCCGCAGGATCGGTTAAATTCCGTCCCGCGCGCCGTTCATGCCGCGCCAGTCAGGGGACAATGATGCGGGCTTTGATTTTCGCCATCGCGATGCTTGCGGCGCCGGCCGCGTTCGCCGAGCCGGTGCGCTATGCGCTCGATCCCGCGCACACGCAGGTGGCGTTCCGCATCGACCGCTTCGGCTTCAACAGCGTGTTGGCGCAGTTCGACACGGTGGAAGGCGAAGTGATCCTGGACGAGGCGAACCCCGCGAACTCCTCCGTGCGCGCCGTGATCCAGACCGCCTCGATCTCGGCCGGCGATTCCACGCGCGACGAACACCTGCGCGAGCCGCGCTGGCTGAACGCGGCGGGCTTCCCCACCATCACGTTCCAATCCACCTCGGTGCGCCTGACCAGCGAAACCACGGCGGACGTGACAGGCGATCTCACGCTGCTTGGCCAAACGCATCCGGTGACGATGCAGGTGACGCTGAACCGGCGCGGGCCGTTGCCGAACAATCAGCGCCAGGCCGCGGGCTTCTCGGCGACAGGCTCGCTGAACCGCAGCGCCTTCGGCTCCACCACCGGCGCGCAAGTGATTGGCGATGCGGTGCGCTTTGAAATCGAAGCGCTGGCCGTGGTTCCGGCGCCGGCGCAATAATGGCGTACTGGCTCGTCAAGTCCGAACCGGACGCCTGGTCCTGGGAGCAGCAAGTCAAACGCGGCGCCAAGGGCGAGGTGTGGTCCGGCGTGCGCAATTTCCAGGCGCGCACGAATTTGAAGGCGATGAAGAAGGGCGAACGCGCGTTCTTCTATCATTCCAACGAAGGCAAGGAGATTGTCGGGATCGTCGAGGTGATCCGGGAGCATTATCCCGATCCCACGGATGAAACCGGCAAATGGCTGGTGGTGGATTTCAAGGCGATCGAGCCGCTGAAAACGCCGGTGACGCTGGTGAGCGTCAAGGCCGATCCGAAACTCAAGGACATGGTGCTGGCGAAGAATTCGCGGCTCTCGGTGCAGCCGGTGAGCGCCGCGGAATGGAGCTACATCTGCAAGCTGGGCGGGGTGAAGGCGTAGGCCGATGCCGACGATTTCGCTCTTCTACGGCATCTCCATTCAGATGTTCTATGAAGACCACCCGCCGCCGCACATCCACGCGCGCTACAACGAGTTCAAGGCGCGCTACGACATCGCGTCGGGCGCGTGCTCTCCGGGCAATTGCCTAAACAAGCCCATCGCTTGGTGCAGGATTGGATTGCGCAGCGGAAGGACGCCTTAGCGGCGAATTGGCGTCGGATGGAAAACGGCGAGCCTATGGAGTATATTGAGGGCCTGGAATGACTGACGCAGCCGTGCGCTCCCTCCGCCATCTCGGCGGCCACCGTTTCTGGGTGGAGTTCTCCGACGGCATGGCCGGAGAGTGGGATTATGCGCGCGTGAAGGACCGCCCAGGCCCTATGGCCGCCCCGCTAAAAGACGAAGCCTATATCGCGCGCGCTTTTCTGGTATTGGGCGCGCCGACATGGCCCAATGGCTGGGATGTCAGCCCTGATGCGCTCTATGCTGAGCTCAAAGCCGCCGGCGCGCTCAAGCCCTACGGCGTCGCCGCCGAATAAGTCCCGCTCATCAAACGGATCAAACGATGACAAGCCGCGCCCTCGACCCCGCGCTCTTCCGCGACGACGCGATTGCGCCAGAAACGCGCGCCATTAACGCGGCCATCGTGGCGGCGATGAGCGGGATGGCGGATTGGTGGGAGGTCGGCGCGCAAACGGTGCGCGATGCGCGCGCCAGCGGCAATGGCCCCTTCCCGGCCGCCGCGAAATCAGAGCGCGCGCGCTGGATCGAGATCGACGGGCCGGCGGGCAAGGTGAAGCTGCGCGCCATTGCGCCGGCTGAGGGCGCCTCTCGCGGGGTTTATCTGCACATCCATGGCGGTGGGCATGTGCTGGGCGCGGCCGATCAGCAGGATCGCCTGCTTGAGCACATCGCCGATCAGACCAAGCTGACCGCGCTCAGCGTGGAGTATCGGTTGGCGCCGGAGAACCCGTTTCCCGCCGCGCCGGATGATTGCGAAGCGGCCGCGCTTTGGGCCATCGCGCACCTCTCCGATTTCGGCGGCGCCAAGCTCGCGATCGGCGGCGAGAGCGCGGGCGCGCATCTGGCGGCGCTGACGCTGCTGCGCGTGCGCGACAAGACGGCCGCCTTTCCATTTCACGCCGCCAACCTTGTGTTCGGCGTGTTCGATGCGGGGATGACGCCAAGCGCACGGGCGTTCGGCGATGCGGAGCGCCTGGTGCTGCGCACGATCGACATCGAGAAATTCTCCGAGGCGTTCCTGCCGGGGCTCTCGTGGGCCGAGAAGCGCGCACCGCATATTTCGCCGCTCTACGCCGATTTGCGCGGGCTTTGCCCGGCGCTGTTCACCGTGGGCACGCGCGACGCGCTGCTGGACGACAGCCTGTTCATGAGCGCGCGCTGGGCGGCGGCGGGCAATGCAGCGACGCTCGACGTCTATCCCGGCGCCTGCCACGGCTTCGTGGCGTTCCCGTATGCGCAAGCGTTCGCTTCGATCGGAAAGCAATGTGCGTTTCTGAATGAAGCGCTGGGCAGTTAGACCGGATATTTCGCCGCCATGATCTTCCAGCTCTTGGCCGCGAGTTTGCGCAGCACGCCTTCGTCCACATCCGCCAGCTTGTTGATGTAGAGGCAGCTTCGGCCCGTCTTGTGTTTGCCGAGTTTCTTCATCAGCGGCTCGCCCTCATAGCCGTCCATCAAATAGAGAACGAGATTGGCTTTGCGGGGCGAGAAGCCGAGGCGCGGCCACGACCCCGTGGCGCCTTGATACACGCCGTAACCAACAATGCTCGGTCCCCACATGGCCGGCTTCTCACCGGTGATGTCGCGAAACATCTTATCGACCGCCTTCGCATCCTTGCGGCGCGTATCATCTTCGACCGCGGCGATGAAGGCGGCGACGGAGGCTTTGGTTTTCTGCGTCTTGGGGGCGGGTTTGGCCATGGCGTTACTCCGCCGGGTGCGAGTCGAGGAAGCGCCAGATGTGAGCGTAGAGCCCGCGCCGGGGCAAGTCCGCGTGATCGCCGCCTTCGATGCGCACAAATAGTTTGGGTTCATTGGCCAGCGCGAACATCGCCTGCCCCATCGCAAACGGGATCACGCTATCGGCGTCGCCGTGCGCGATCAGCACCGGATAGTGCACGCGCGGCAGAAACTCGCGCGATTTGAACGTATCGCGCATGAAGCCGGTGAAACCGCCCGGCGCATGGCTGCGGGCGACATCGTCAATGCCGGTCATCGGCGCTTCCAGGATCAGCGCGCGCGCGGGCTTTTCCGCCGCGAGCTGCACCGCGACGGCCGAGCCGAGCGAGAAGCCGTGAATGACGATCTGCTCGGGCGCGTAGCCGTGATTGATCAGCCAATCGTAGCCCGCGCGCGCATCGATGATGAGGCCTTGCTCGCTCGGCGTTCCGGTGGAGCCGGAATAGCCGCGATAATAGACCGCCAGAAAGCCCGCGCCGCGCGCGACGATTTCGCGCCAGCGCGTCTCCTCCCACATGTCGGGGCGTCCGCCATTGCCGTCGAAATATAAAAACACCGGCTGGCCCGGTTGCGGCGGGACATGCCAGGCGACCAGGCTCTCGCCGTCGGGCGTGTTGAGGCGGACGACGTCAATCTCCGCCAACGTGGGCGCAACGATTTCGTGGCTCGGCTGATACAGGATCGAGCGCGCGTAATTGCGCGCGCCGAGATACAGCGCGATCAGTGCGCCGACCACGACCAGCGCGATCACCAGAATTTTCTTCATGCCCGCGCCCGCGATCCCCGTTTATCGAGCCCAAGCTTACGCACGATGATGGCGCAAACAAGGGTAGCGCGCTAACCTCGGCTGACCCGGGGCGCGCATGCTGACGATCGCCGCAACGGCGCGAGGCGCTGATGGAGAATTGGCGGCGGGGCCGAAATGGGCTACCCTTCGAGCGCGTGCCAGGACCGGAAAATGAGTAAGTCCCTGCCGAAAATCATCCGCGTAAAACCGCTGGGCGGCTACCGGCTGGAGATTGTCTTCTCCGACGGCAAGGGCGGCGTGTTCGATTTCCGCTGGGTGTTTGAACGCGTTGGGCCGATGAACGAGCCGCTGCGGGATGAGGCTTGTTTCTCACGCGTGTTTCTGGAAAACGGCGCGCTGGCTTGGCCGAACGGGTTTGATCTGAGCGCGTGGAACGTGCGCGAGCGGATGGAGACCGCGGGCATGCTGGCCGGGCGCGGGGTGGCGGCGGAGTGAGCCTGGCAGATCCCGCCGTGACAGCGGCCCTCATAGCAGCAATGGCTGTCGTTGCCGTCGGCCTTCTTCAGTATCTGGCGCTTGCCCATCAAAACAAAATCGCGACGTTTGCGAAACGAACGGCAGTGTTTCGCGCAGCGTATGATGCCCTAGACCGCGCCTTCAAACGACCCGAAGAACGAGAGGAGGCGATCAAGGAGTTTCGATCGGCGTTTCAGGACTCTTGGTTCTTATTTCCACCAAGGTTGTCGGACGATCTGGAGAAAATGCTCAACAACCTCATCGACACTACAGCAGGCGATCACTCAATCGACGGGCCGGACAGCGAGTCGCAACAAACTAAGCGTGAGGCCCTGAAAAACCTGATCCAACACCGCGACGGTTTGCGCAAAATCTTTCAGCCCCATCTGAGAATCTAGCTCACAGCCCCTTCACGATCTCGTCCGTCATCTTCTTTGCATCCCCGAACAGCATCATGGTGTTGTCGCGGAAGAAGAGTTCGTTTTCGACGCCGGCGTAGCCCGAGCCCATGCCGCGCTTGATGAAGAGAACGGTCTTGGCTTTTTCGACATCCAGGATAGGCATGCCGAAAATCGGCGAGCTGGGGTCGGTTTTCGCCGAGGGG
>CAZWQS010000100.1:0-10466 GCA_964635925.1 uncultured Terricaulis sp.
GTTGGTCGCCGCCGCGATGATATCGGCCTTCACCTTAGTGGCCGAGCGGATGGCGAGGCCGTCGTAATTGCCGATGATCTCCTTCAGCTTGGCCGCATCGGGGCCGAGCTTGGGCTGGAAATCCACTTCGACTCCGCGCGAGCGGAAAATTTCCACGGCGGCGGGCGAGAGTTCGTCGCTGATCAGAACTTTGGGCATGGGGCTTCCTTCGCAATTCAATCGGTGTGACGGCCGACGCCATCGCCGCTGGCGATCCAGCGGCGGGCGCTGTTGACGTGCATTTTTTCATCGACTTCCTCGGCCAGATCCTTGCCGATCAACCCACACAAGCGGTGCAGCAGGATCACGACGTCGGCGGCTTCCTTGCCGATCTCGGGCGCATCGCCGGCGCGCACGGCGGCGTCGAGTTCTTCAAACTCAAGCCGCGCGCGCGCCACGAGCACGGCAAGATCGGAAACGGGGCCGAAGGTCTCGGTTCCCCATTGGGCGATGCCGGCGCTGGTTTCACGAGCCATGAACCGCCTCCCATTCCGCGCGCGTCAGACGATGCACGAGGCAATCGTCCAGCTCGAAAAAGCGCCGCCCCACCACTTTGAAGCCGAGCCGCTGATAGAAACGGTGCGCGTTCTTGTTGGAATTGAGCGGATCGATGACGATGGCCGTCACCGCCGGAGCGGCGAAGCATTGCGCCATCATCGCGCGCATCATGCGCGCGCCGTGGCCGCTATTGCGATCGCCCGCGTCGCCGATCCAGATATCGATGGCGCGCAGATTTTCCTCAGCCTCACCCCAATAATGCGTGGGCTCCAGATGGGGATCGATCACCTGCATGCCGGCGATCGGCCGGCCGGCCAGTTCGACGATGTAGTAGCAGCTCACATCGGAATTGGCGGCGATCTCCTCGGGCCAGATCGCGCCGGCGAACGCTTTTTCGGCGTTCGGATCATCGCTGGTGCAGGCGATCACGTCCGGATCGACATCCCAGCGCTCCAGCATTGGGACGTCTTCAAGCGTGGCGACGCGGATCAGCAATTCGTCCGCGCCCGCGCCCACGCGCAGCGGCGGCCACATCACGCTGGTCATGACGTTAAGCCGCTTGCGCGAGATCACTGACGAGCGTTTCAAACGCCCACTCGATCCACGGGATCAGCGCCGCGACATCGCTCGCCTCCACCGTGGCGCCGCACCAGATGCGCAGGCCGGGCGGGGCCGAGCGGTAAGACGCAGCATCCAGCGCCACGCCTTCCTTTTCCAGCAGCGCGGCGAGCTTCTTGGCGAACTCCGCCTGCGCCTCTTCGCTGAGCGAGGTCACGCGCGGATCGATCACTTTGAGGCAAACCCCGGTGTTGGAGCGGATGGCCGGATCGTCCACCAGGTTGGCGATCCAGGGCGTTTTCGCCGCCCAATCGTGCAACACCTGCGCATTGGCGTTTGCGCGCGCATGCAGCGCTTTCAAGCCGCCAATGCTTTCGCCCCATTTCAGCGTGTCGATATAATCTTCCACAGCCAGCATGGAGGGCGTGTTGATTGTGGCGCCTTCAAACAAATCCGCGTCCAGTTTGCCCTTCTTGGTCATGCGGAACAGCTTGGGCAGCGGGCGATCGGGCGTGTAGCTCTCCAGCCGCGCCACCGCGCGCGGTGAGAGGATGAGCATGCCGTGCGCGGCCTCTCCGCCCATCACCTTCTGCCAGGAATAGGTCAGCACATCGACCTTGGCCCAATCGATGGGCTGCGCGAACGCGGCGCTGGTGGCGTCGTTGATGGTCAGCCCTTCGCGGTCGGCGGCGATCCAATCGAAATTGGGAATGCGCGCGCCCGAGGTGGTGCCGTTCTGCGTGAAGATAATGTCGGCGTTTTTGCGCGCCTGGGCGAAATCCGGCAACGCGCCATAGGGGCGCGCCACATGCAGCGCCGCATCGAGCTTCAGCGCTTTCGCGTCCGTCACCCAATCCTCGCCGAAGCTTTCCCAGGCGAACACATCGACGGGGCGCACGCCCAGCATCGACCACATCGCCATCTCCACCGCCCCGGTATCGGAGGCCGGCACGATGGCGATCTTGAACTCGGCGGGGACCTCGAGCAGCGCGCGCGTGCGGTCAATCGCCTCTTTCAGCTTGGCTTTGCCAGCTTTGGAGCGATGCGAACGGCCAAGCGTCGCGCCTTCAAGGGCGCTCAATGACCAGCCAGGGCGTTTTTTGGTGGGGCCCGAAGAAAAACGGGCGTCAACCGGGCGCACGCCCGGCTTTTGGGTATTCGTCATCAACTTGTCTCCCATCCTCACAGATGGGCGTCCGCCGTTGGGAGCGGATGGCCCGCAGACCACCTGCCCCCGTTTGCATCAGATTGCAATGCGGCGTTTCAGCTATTTCGCGTCCGTCACCACGATGCGGGGCGCGGGCGGGGCGTCGATCTCGGGCGGGGCGGGATGCGACGTGGGCGGCGGCGGCGGGCCATTCTCCAGCCCCGGCAGCAACGGCTCTTCAAAGATCGCCGGCAACGCGCGCTTGGCGCGGCGTTTCTTGCGGCGTGGCGCTTCAGGCTCTTCTGCGCGATTGGCCAAGCGCGCGATCGAAGGATCAAGCTCGCCGCGCAGATACACCGCCACCTGCCCCAACAAGCGCACGCTCGACAGCGTCTGCAGCGCGCGCATGTAGCCGCCGCGTTTGGACGCTTGGAATCCAATTACGCTTTCCATGTCGAAGCGGTCGCACCAATACGGCGCGATGTCGGCGAACGCTGAGCCCGTCACCGGGTCTTCGTTGATGCCCACGCCCGGGCCGAAAAAGCGCGAGACGAAATCGTAAGACTTGCCCTCATCCGCCGGCGCGGTGACGACCAAGCATCCTTGGCGCGGCCCGCGCACGATCTGATCGATCGCGGCGAAATCTGGCTTCAGCTTCTTCACCTGCTTTTCGCTGTCGAGCACCACGCAAGCATATTCGCCGGTGAACGCATCGACGAAGTCGTCCACGCCGAGCGCCTGCGCCAGCGCCGCGGGCGCGGCCCAAGGCAGGCGCTGCTTGCGCGGCAGATCGAGCGTGTAGCCTTCGGGCGTGTTGCGCACCACCAGCGCGCCCGCGTGCGTGTCGAACACCACGACCTCAAGGCCGGGATCGAGTTCGGAAAGGATCATCGCGCCCGCCGCCAATGTCGCGTGGCCGCAGATCGGCACTTCCGTGGCGGGCGTGAACCAGCGGAGCTGATAATTGCCCTTCAGGCCCGTGGGGACCACGAACGCGGTTTCCGAGAGCTTGTTCTCCGCGGCGATGGTTTGCAGCGTCGCATCCGGCAGCCAGCGCTCCAACGGCACGACGGCCGCCGGATTGCCCGTGAACACGCGGTCGGTGAAGGCGTGGACGATCCAGATTTTCATGCCGATTTTTATGGCAAGGCCCGCCCGCGCGCGCCAGCGCTGTCGCCGGTTAAGCGTGCGTTGGGCTCGCCTTTAGCGCGAAGACGCTCACCCCAGGCGCGTCATCGGCCAGCCATGCCCCAGCGGCTGGTGGCCGTGGCCGAGGCCCGGGGCGTGGCGGATGGCCTCCAGTAGATACGTGCGCGCCTTGCTCACCGCATCGGCCAGCCTGTCGCCCAAGGCGACATACGCCGCAACCGCCGACGCGAACGTGCACCCGGTGCCGTGCGTGGCGCGCGTGGCGATGCGCGGGCATTCAAACACCTCAATCCCCGATCGGGTGAGCAGAACGTCATGGATCGTGTCGCTCTCGATGTGCCCGCCCTTCACCAGGGCCGCGCCCGCGCCGAGCTTTTCGACTAGGATTTCCGCGGCGCGTTTCTGGCCATCAAGATTTTGCACCGCAACGCCCGTCAGCGCCTCGGCCTCGGGTGCATTCGGCGTCACGATGGCGGAGAGCGGCGTCAGCTCATCGCGGATCAGCGCGATCGCGTCTTCCGCCAGAAGCGTGGCCCCACCTTTGGCGATCATCACCGGATCAAGCACGATCGGCGCGCAGCGCCCATGCGCTTCGAACGCGTTCAGCACCTCACGCGCATGCGCGGCGGTGCACAGCATGCCGAGCTTCCAGGAATCCGCGCCGAGATCGCCCATCACCGCATCGATCTGCTCACGCAGGATGTGCGGGGGAATGGCATGCACGTTGGAGACGCCCAGCGTGTTCTGCACGGTGACGGCCGTGATCGCGCTCATAGCGAAGCCGCCGAGGGCGGTCACCGTCTTGATGTCGGCCTGAATGCCCGCCCCGCCGCCGGAATCCGACCCGGCGATGATGAGGACGCGACCTTGGGGATTGGCTCTGCTCATGCAGCGCTATGTAGAAACGCCAAGCGGAGAAAGCGACTCTTGCTTCAGCAAGTAAGCGACTCTCCTCCCCCTTGTGGGGAGGATTTGGAGGTGGGGGTGCAAGCGCCAGCCTTCAAACAATGGCGCCGACACCCCCATCCGGCCCCCCCCACAAGGGGGAGGGATCAGACCTGCGCCGTCGCCCGCCACACCTTCAGCGCTTGCACGGTTTCGGCCACGTCGTGCACGCGCACCATGTCGGCGCCGTTTTGCGCGGCGATCAAAGCAGCGGCGAGGGAGCCGCCCAGGCGATCTTCGCCGGCGCTCTGCGCGCGCGGATCGATCGCGGCGATGAAGCGCTTGCGCGAGGCGCCGATCAGCACCGGCTTGCCCGTCTCTTCGCCGATGCGCTTCACAGCGCGCAGCAGCGCTAAATTGTGCGCGAGCGTTTTGCCGAAGCCGATGCCGGGATCGACCCAGATGTCCTCAACGCCTTTCGCTTCGGCGGCGGCCACGCGCGCTTTGAGAAAAGCGATCACCTCGGCCACGACATCTTCATAGCGGGGATCGTCCTGCATCGTGCGCGGCTCGCCCTGCATGTGCATCAGGATCACGGGCCGATGCATTGACGCCGCCGTCTCCAGCGCGCCGGGCGCTGTGAGCGCGGCGACGTCGTTCCAGATCGAAGCGCCCGCCTGCATGGCTGCCAGCGCGACCGCCGCTTTGGTCGTATCGATTGAGATCGGCGCCTTGCTCGCCGCGCGCAGCGACGCGATCACGGGCACCACGCGCGCGATTTCCGCGCCCTCGTCAACGGCCTCCGCGCCGGGCCTGGTCGATTCGCCGCCGACATCGATCACGTCCGCGCCGGCTTCGAGCATGGCCAGCCCATGGCGCGTCGCCCCGCCCTCGGCCCATTTGCCGCCATCGGAGAAAGAATCGGGCGTCAGATTCAGCACGCCCATCACATAAGGCCCGCCCGCCAGCTTCGGCGGGGGCATTTCAAAGGAACTCATAAGGGCGGCGGATGACAAAGCGGAACGCCCCATGCAAGTTCGCGTTGCAGTTCATTGAGCGCGCGGTTTGTCGCGCTCACAAATGTACGATGTGGACAATCAAGCACTTGGGCAAGGGCGAATGAGCGATTGGCGCATCCGATGGGAGCCGGCGATCACGCCATTGTTCCGCGCTTGGTGGCGCATCTCGCGCCCGATCACCCTGGGCGTGCGCGGCGTGGCGTGCGACGAGGCCGGGCGCGTGCTGATGGTGCGCCACACCTACGCCAAAGGCTGGCACCTTCCGGGCGGCGGCGTTGAGCATGGCGAAACCGCCGCGAACGCCGTGGTGCGCGAAATGGCCGAGGAAGGCGCTGTCGCCGCCGAAGGGGCGCCGCGCCTCATCGGCTTCTACGCCAACCACGCGAACTTCCCCAACGACCACATCGCGCTCTATCGCATCGATAGCTGGCGGCCCTGCGCGCCGAAGGCCGGCGAAATCGCCGAGCGCGCCTTCTTCCCCATCGACGCGCTGCCCGAAGAGACCACGCCCGGCACGCGCCGGCGCATCAATGAAATCTTCCACGGCGCCCTAATTGGCGCGGATTGGTGAGGTTAGCTGTTCGTGAAGATCGACCACAGCTCGCTGCGCACGCTTGCGATGTCATCGACCTCGACCGCGTGGTCGGCCGCGACGACGAGCAAGCCCGTCGCCCCTTCCGGGCTCGGCAAGCAGAAGAAGGTGATGAACATATCCGGCTCAAGCGCGCCCTGAACGTGATTGGCGCCGCGTTCGATATTGGTGGCGCCGTAGACGCCCGCGGCATAGGCGGCGCGCGACAGGCAGTCCTCCACGCTAGCAACGCCTCTGAAGGTCCAATAGAGGTTGACCGCATGCGCCGCCGGCGCGCTGGCGACGCCCAAAATGGCGGCCGCACAGGCCGCCAAAAGCCCTTTTCTCATCTTCGCCCAATCCCCAAATCAAATCCCTCGATCCCCATTTGACCCAACGCCGCCGCGCCGGGCAAGCTGCTTCGTATCGACCGGAGGGAAAGATGCGCTACCTGCACAGCATGATCCGCGTGGGCGATCTGGACGCCGCGCTCGATTTTTTCGTGAGCAAACTCGGCCTGATTGAGATGAACCGCATGGAGAACGAGGCTGGGCGCTTCACGCTGGTTTTTCTCGCCGCGCCGCAGGATGTGGCGCAGGCGCGAGAAACCAAAGCGCCGATGGTGGAGCTCACCTACAATTGGGATGAGAAAGAGTATGCCGGCGGGCGCAATTTCGGCCACCTCGCCTATCGCGTGGAGGATATTTACGCGACGTGCCAAAGTCTGATGGACGCTGGCGTCACGATTAACCGCCCGCCCCGCGACGGCCACATGGCCTTCGTGCGCTCCCCGGACGGGATTTCAATCGAGCTGCTGCAGGAAGGCCCCGCGCTGCCGAAGCAAGAGCCGTGGGCGAGCATGGCGAATACGGGGAGTTGGTAACTGCGCCTCCCCGCCGAGCGCCCCGCGAAAGCGGGATCGAGAGCGGGGACCCAGAGCAACAAGAAGCACAGCTCTTGGCTCTGGGTCCCTGATCGCACCCCGGCTTTCGCCGGGGCTGCGTCAGGGAAACGTGCATCGTCGCAATAGCGACCCGCTCACCGCCGCCCAAACAGCTTCTCGATATCCGCGAGCTTCAGCTCCACATATGTCGGGCGCCCGTGATTGCATTGGCCTGAGAACGGCGTCGCTTCCATCTGGCGCAGCAGCGCGTTCATTTCGTCCGCCGTGAGCCGGCGCCCCGCGCGCACCGAGCCGCGGCACGCCATGGAGGAGCACACTTCCTCCAGCCGCTCCTTCAGCGCATGCGCTTCGCCGAGTTCGGCGATATCGTCGGCCAAATCCTTCAGCATCCCGGCGGCATCGATGTGCCCCAGCAGCGCAGGCGTCTCGCGCACCAGGATCGCCGCGCCGCCAAACGGCTCGATCACCAAGCCTAAATCACCCAACTCCTCCGCGCGCGCGAGCAGCGCTTCGGCTTCGCTCGGATCAAGCTCCACCACCTCCGGAATCAGCAGCGCCTGGCGGCGCACGCCGCCATTGGCCAGCATCGCCTTCATACGCTCGTACACCAGCCGCTCATGCGCCGCGTGCTGATCGACAATGACGATGCCGTCCTCGGTTTGCGCGACGATGTAGGTCTCATGGATCTGCGCGCGTGCGGCGCCGAGGGGGAAGAAGCGCGCGTCCTCGGAATCTTGGAGCGCCGGCGTCCCGCCGGCAATTTCATCCAATACGGGCGCCAAGTCAGCCGGCGAGACGCCGGCGCTCCAAGAGGGCTCAACCCGCCCGCTCGGCATCTGAAAATCGCCCGCGGCCAAGCGCTCTTCCGCCGCGCCCCAAGCCGGCATTCCGGCGGGGCGCAGAAACGGTTGCGGCGCTTCGTACGCGCGCACGGCGCCCAACGCGTTTTGCGCCGTTGTGGTGGAGGCGCGATGGCCCGCGCCGGCGAGCGCGTGGCTCAGCGCGCCGACGATCAGCCCGCGCACCAAAGCCGCGTCGCGAAAGCGCACCTCCGTTTTCGCCGGATGCACGTTCACATCCACATCGCCGGGCGGCAAATCGAGAAAGAGCGCCGCGACCGGGTGGCGGTCGCGCGCCAGCAAATCCTGATACGCCGCGCGCACCGCGCCGACGATCAGCTTATCCTTCACCGGGCGGCCATTGACGAACAAATGCTGATGCTCGCGCGTACCGCGGCTGAATGTCGGCAAGCCGGCAAAGCCCGAAAGCCGCACATCGCCGCGCATTTGATCCAGCGCGATGCAGTTTGGCGCGAACTCCGCGCCGAGGATGGCCGCGAGGCGCGCGCGGCGGCCTTCGTTTTCTGGATCGGCCTCGGCGGCGAGGCGCAGCGAAACGCGCCCGTCATGCTCCAGCACGAACGCCACGTCGGGCCGCGCCATGGCGAGGCGCTTGATCACGTCGGAGACGGCCATCATCTCCGCGCGTTCGCTCTTCATGAATTTGAGCCGCGCGGGTGTGGCGAAGAAAAGATCGCGCACCTCAACGCGCGCGCCGCTTTCGGAAAGCGCCGCCCACGGCGCGGGCTTTGGCGGCTGCAGCGCGCCGCCTTCCACCTCGATCACCCATGCATCGCCGGCGCCGCGCGCTTTGCTGGTGATCGAAAGCCGCGCCACCGCGCCGATGGAGGGCAGCGCCTCGCCGCGAAAGCCCATCGTGTGAATGTTGAGCAGATCGACATCCCCGCTCGCGCCGGCGGTCAGTTTCGACGTCGCGTGCCGCTCCACCGCCAGCGGCAATTCATCGCGCGGGATGCCGGCGCCATCGTCCTCGATGGAAATGAGCCCCAAACCTCCGCGCTCAATGCGCACATGAATGCGTTTCGCACCCGCATCGAGCGCGTTTTCCGCCAGTTCTTTCACGGCTGCGGCTGGGCGCTCGATCACCTCGCCCGCGGCGATGCGGTTCACGGCTTCAGGGGGGAGAC
Source organism: uncultured Terricaulis sp. (assembly GCA_964635925.1). GTDB lineage: Bacteria > Pseudomonadota > Alphaproteobacteria > Caulobacterales > Aquidulcibacteraceae > Vitreimonas. Next base: position 8,758 of record CAZWQS010000100.1, read on the forward strand.
GGCGGATAGGCATTGCGATTCGGGGCTCAGGTGGCGACCATAGCAGCATGAAACAAGACACGCCTCCCCCGCCCGCCAACGCTGAGCAGATGGCCAGCCCCTCATTCAAAGTGGCCGCCTTGGATCAGGATTTTCTGCTGAGCGAGCCCATGCGCGGCGTGCGGTTTCTTCTTGAATACGAGAAGGCCGAGCAATTGCTGCAAGCCCAGCGCATCCGCTCCACCATCGTGGTGTTCGGTTCCGCACGCACGCGCGAGGATGGCCCGCCCGCACACGCGCGCTGGTACAACGAAGCGCGCGCGTTCGGCGCTCTCGCCTCCGAGCGCGGGGGCGCGCTTTGCGAGGAAGGCGGCGAGCGTTTCAACGTGATCGCCACCGGCGGGGGGCCCGGCGCCATGGAGGCCGCCTGCCGCGGCGCGCGCGATGTCGGCGCGCCGGCGATCGGCTTCAACATCACGCTGCCGCACGAGCAAGAGCCCAACGCCTATACAACGCCGTCGCTCACCTTCAATTTCCACTATTTCGCCATGCGCAAAATGCATTTGGCGATGCGCGCCAAGGCGCTGGTGGTGTTTCCCGGCGGTTTCGGCACGATGGACGAATTGTTCGAGCTGCTGACTTTACGCCAGACGCGCAAGATGGCGGCGCTGCCGATCGTGCTGTTCGACGAAGGCTATTGGCGCTCGATCATCAATCTCGATGTCATGGTGAAGCACGGCGTGATCGACCAGGGCGACCTTGCGCTCTTCCGCTACGCCGACACCGCGCTCGCGGCGTGGGACGCGCTGCTGGAGCAAGGCCTGGCCGCGCGCTTCCCGGACGGCGCGCTTTAGGCTTTGGCGGAAAGCGTAAGCACGCGATTTTTTGCGTGCACCGCTGAGAATCCTGTGTTACACGCCCAGCCCTTCGGAGACGTGTTGTGAAAAAGCTGAGCGCCATCTTCCTGCAACCGACGCCCGTCGCTTATCGCGGCGAGCGGATGGATGCGTGTGCGCGGAGGGCTTTCAGCGGCTGACGTCTTCGGACATCGGAGCTACGAAAAACCCCTCCAAGGCGCGGCCTGGAGGGGTTTTTCATATGCGCTCCAGGCCGCAAGGCGCGATTAGTGAGTAGCGAATAGCGAGTAGAGCGCCGCTCTTCCCTATTCACTATTCGCCATTCGCTATTCGCTGAATGGAGCCAGCAATGGCCAAGTACGAACATATTGAAGGCGCGTCCGCGCCGATTAAAGCCTGGGTCAGCGGCGTGCCGGTGGAGCATGAGGCGCAAAACCAATTGCGCAACGTGGCGAACCTGCCGTTCATCCATAGCCACATCGCCGTGATGCCTGACGTGCATTACGGCATCGGCGCCACTGTAGGCTCCGTGATCCCGACCAAGGGCGCGATCATCCCCGCGGCCGTGGGCGTGGACATCGGTTGCGGCATGATGGCGATGCGGACCTCGCTCACGGCGAACGATCTGCCGGATTCGCTCGCGCGGATTCGCGGGGCGATCGAACGCAACGTGCCGCACGGCAACGGCCCGAACGGCAATCACCGCGACCCGCCCTCGTCTGTCGAAACGGCCTACCGCGACAGCGGTTTGCAGGAGCGCTACGAGGCGATCATCGACAAGCACCCGAAAGCGTCGGCGAAAGCGCAAACCGCGCAATTGGCGACGCTCGGCGGCGGCAACCACTTCATCGAGGTCTGCCTCGACGAAGAGGA
>CAZWQS010000101.1:0-5245 GCA_964635925.1 uncultured Terricaulis sp.
GCGGGCCCGAGAGCGGGGACCCAGAGCAACGACCTGAGTGCTTGGCTCTGGGTCCCTGATCGCACCCCGGCGTTCGCCGGGGCTGCGTCAGGGAAGCGCTTGCCGCCTCAACACCCCCGCCAGCACTTCGCAAGCCCATCTCGCCGCCGTCAGCGTGCTGATGTTGGCGACGTCGAGGCTCGGATCAAACTCCGTCAAATCCACGCTCTTCACCTTCGGGTGCGCGCAGATCAGCCGCGTGGCGTCGAAGAAGTCCTGCGCCGCGAGCCCGCCGGGGCGCGCGCCCGGCGCGCCGGGCATGGCGTTGCGCTCCACCACGTCGATGTCGAAATCCACATGGATCACGTCGCAGCGCGCCGCCAGCCGCTCCAGTGCGTTGGCCGCGATCGCGGCCAGGCCCTTGGCCTTGCACGCCGCCGCGCTGGCCACATAAATCCCCGCCGCCTTCGCCTTCTCGTGCGCCTTCTTCGTGTTGGCGAACGGCAAGAGCCCAATTTGGGCGATCTGCGCGCCGGGCAGGCCGTCTTCCAGCAGCGCCTGAATCGGATTGCCGTTGGTCAGCCCACAATCAGTGTCGCGCAGATCGAAATGCGCATCGAGCGTCAGCACGCCGACGCGCGCCAGCCCATGCGCATGCGCGGCGGGCCGCGTCACCGCGTTGTTGCCGCCGATCAGCATGGTCAGCTCATGCGCCGCGATCAGGGGCGCCATGCGCGCCACGATCGGCTCAAGCGCTTGCGCTGGCGACAATTCCTCCACCCGCACATCGCCGTCATCAAAGATGCGTAAACCGGAGAGATCGGTTTCCGTCTCCAGATCATAAACGCTCATGCGCTTCATCGCCGCGCGCAGCGTCTCCGGCGCCAGATCGCACCGCCCCGGACTGATCGAGCCCAGCCCCAAAGGCGCCCCCAGCAGCGCCACGCGCGCGCCGGCGTCCCGCGTCAGCAGATCGGCGGCGGAAAACCAGGTGCGGCAATCAGAATCGGATGAAATCATACGCCACCTCTAACCTTCCCCTCCCCGCGAGGGGAGGGGGCAGGGGGTGGGGAGAAAGGCCGAAGCCAAACATTTTTGGCGTTTGCCGGCGCGAACTTTCTCACGTTTGCGCATCACCCCGCCCCCTTCCCCCTCCCCTCGCGGGGAGGGGATGCTAAGAGGGCATATGTTCGACACGCTCTGGACCGACGCGAACCTCGCCACCATGGCGCCCGGCAAGCCCTATGGCGCGATTGAGCGCGGCGCGATCGGGGTGAAGGATGGCAAGATCGCCTTCATCGGTCCCGCCGCCGATCTGCCCGTCGATAAAGCTAGCCTCGCGCGGGAGCTGCGCCGTTGCGACGACGCCTGGATCACGCCGGGCCTGATCGATTGCCACACGCACCTCATCTTCGGCGGCGACCGCGCGCGCGAGTTCGAGATGCGGCTGCAAGGCAAATCCTACGAAGAAATCGCCCGCGCCGGCGGGGGCATTGTCTCCACCGTTGCGGCCACGCGCGAAGCGAGCGCGGATGGTTTGGCCGAAAGCGCGCGCCGCCGGCTTGAGCCGATGATGGATCAGGGCCTCACCACGATCGAAATCAAAAGCGGCTACGGCCTCGATCTCGAAACCGAGATGAAGATGCTGGAAGCCGCCGGCCTGCTTGCGCAGTCGGAGCATGTTCGCATCAAGCGCACCTTCCTCGGTCTTCACGCGCTGCCGCCCGAATTCAAGCATGATCGCGCCGCATATGTGCAACTCGTCGCCGACGTGATGATCCCCGCCATCGCCGGCGCTGGCTTCGCCGATGCAGTGGATGCGTTCTGCGAAAATATCGGCTTCACCGCGGATGAGGTGGATTACGTCTTCTCCGCCGCGCGGCAAAACGGTCTTGAGGTGAAGCTGCACGCCGAACAGCTCTCCAATCAGCACGGCGCAGCGCTCGCCGCGCGCTACCACGCGCTCTCGGCCGATCACCTCGAATATCTCGATGATGCGGGCATCGCGGCGATGGCCAAAGCCGGCACGGTCGCGGTGCTGCTGCCGGGCGCGTTTTACTTTCTGCGTGAGAAGCAATTGCCGCCGATCGAAAAGCTCCGCGCCGCGGGCGTCTCCATGGCGGTCGCCGGCGATTGCAACCCCGGCACCTCGCCGATGACCAGCCCGCTCATGGCGCTCAACATGGCCTGCACGCTCTTCTGTCTCACGCCGGAGGAGGCGCTGGCCGGCATGACGCGTGAGGCGGCGCGCGCCTTGGGCTTGTTGGATGAAATCGGCACGCTGCAAATCGGCAAAGCCGCCGATTTCGCGGTGTGGGACATCGCCCACCCCGCCGAACTCAGCTATTGGCTCGGCGCGCCGCTGCTGCGTGAGCGCGTGTTCGCGGGAAGGGTGGTGTAAGCGCGGCCAACGCGCTAACACGCCCGAAAACGCCTTGGGAGGCACTATGTCATCGCGCCGCGACCCTTCGCGCGTTATCCGCGCCCCGCGTGGCAAAGAGATCAGTTGCAAATCATGGCTCTCCGAAGCCGCGCTGCGCATGCTGATGAACAATCTCGATCCCGACGTGGCCGAGCATCCGGAAGAGCTGGTCGTCTATGGCGGCATCGGCCGCGCCGCGCGCGATTGGGCCGCGTACGACAAGATCGTGGAAACGCTGCGCCGCCTTGAAGACGACGAAACGCTGCTCGTCCAATCCGGCAAGCCCGTCGGCGTGTTCAAAACGCACGCGGACGCCCCGCGCGTGCTGCTCGCGAATTCCAACCTCGTGCCGCGCTGGGCCACGTGGGAGCATTTCGACGAACTCGATCGCAAGGGCCTCATGATGTACGGCCAGATGACGGCCGGCTCGTGGATCTATATCGGCACGCAGGGCATCGTGCAGGGCACGTACGAGACGTTCGCCGAAATGGGCCGCAAGCATTTCGGCGGCGATTGGTCGGGCAAATGGATTCTCACTGCGGGCCTTGGCGGCATGGGCGGCGCGCAGCCGCTCGCGGCTGTGATGGCCGGCGCCTGCTGTCTCGCCATCGAATGCCAGAGCGACCGCATCGAGAAGCGCTTGCAAACGCGCTATCTGGACAAGCGCGCCGAAACGCTCGACGAAGCGCTCGCGCTGATCAATCAAGCCTGCGCCAAGAAAGAGGCCATCTCCGTCGGCCTGCTCGGCAACGCCGCGGAAATTCTCCCGGAGATGGTGAAGCGCGGCATCCGCCCCGATGCGGTGACGGATCAAACCTCCGCGCATGACCTTGTGAACGGCTATCTCCCCGCCGGCTGGAGCGTGGAGCGCTGGGAAAAAACCCGCGCGCAAAATTCCGAAGCCGTGCGCGAAGCAGCAGCCGCGTCGATCGCGCTGCACGTGAAGGCGATGCTCGATTATCACAATATGGGCGTGCCGACCGTCGATTACGGCAACAACATCCGCCAAGTCGCGAAGGATGAAGGCGTGGATGACGCGTTTGCCTATCCCGGCTTCGTGCCTGCGTACGTGCGCCCGCTCTTCTGCCGTGGAATCGGCCCGTTCCGCTGGGCCGCACTTACCGGCGATCCGCAAGACATCGCCAAAACCGACGCGAAAGTGAAAGAGCTGATCCCCAACGACGCGCACCTGCATCGCTGGCTCGATATGGCGAAAGAGCGCATCGCGTTCCAAGGTTTGCCCGCGCGCATCTGCTGGGTGGGTCTTGGCCAGCGTCATCGCCTGGGTCTTGCGTTCAACGACATGGTCGCGCGCGGCGAAATCGGCCCGCTGGTGATCGGCCGCGATCATCTCGACAGCGGCTCCGTCGCCTCGCCAAACCGCGAAACCGAAAGCATGCGCGACGGCTCCGACGCCGTGTCCGATTGGCCCTTGCTCAACGCGCTGCTCAACACCGCGGGCGGCGCCACCTGGGTGTCGCTGCATCATGGCGGGGGCGTCGGCATGGGCTATTCGCAGCACAGCGGCGTCGTCATCGTTTGCGACGGCAGCGAAGCCGCCAGCAAACGCATCGCCCGCGTACTTTGGAACGACCCCGGCACGGGCGTCATGCGCCACGCCGATGCGGGCTACGACGAGGCGATCCAATGCGCGAAAGAGCAGGGGCTCGACCTGCCATCGCTAGTTTAGTCGCTTCCCCGCCGAGAGCCCCGCGAAAGCGGGGTCGAGAGCGGGGACCCAGAGCAACAGACGCAACTCCCTGGTCACACCCCGGCTTTCGCCGGGGCTGCGTCAGGGAAGCGATCTCCGTGATTCCATCGCCATTCAGCTTGATGTGGTACAAGAACGCCCAGGGCAGGGAGTCGTGCGATGGCGAAGGCGCAATTCTGGAAACTCATGGCGGCGGCGTCCGTCGCGGCGTTACTGGCGGCTTGCGCCACCGCCCCGCCCACGCCGGAAGAGCTTGAGCTTCGCGCCTGGGAAGCCGCGCGCACGCGCGACAACCCCATGGCTTACGACGAATATCTGCGCACGTATGGCGATTGGCCCAATGCTGAGGCCGCGCGTCAGCGCGTTCAGGCGCTGATGCTTGAGGAAGCCGCCGCTTGGGCGAACGCTTCGCGCATCAACACCGAGGCCGCCTATGAGACCTATCTGCGCCTCTACGCCTGGGGCCCCAACGCGGCGCAGGCCAACGCCCGTCGCGAGGTCCTGGCCGGCCCGCGTCTGGCGCGCGAAGAGCAGATGGCCTGGGACGAGGCCGCGCGCATCGATCGGATCGACGCCTACGAAGCGTTCCTCAATGCCTGGCCGGCCGGCGCCAACAATGAAGACGCACGCACGCGCCTCGCGCATCTGTGGAACACCGATGAAGGCGCCTGGGTGCGCGCGCAGCGGCTCAATTCGCCGGGCGGTTACGCTGATTTCCTCAACGCCTATCCGCGCTCGCCGTTCGCCGCGAATGCGCGCGCGGCGCTCGACGAATTCCAGCGCGCCGACGATCAAGCCTGGGATTATGCGCGCCGGCGCGACACGGTGCGCGACTACGAGCGCTATATCCGCGAATTCCCGGACGGCTACCACCGCCGCGACGCCGAACGGCGCATCTATGCCCTGCAGGATGATGAACGCCGCGCCTGGGATCGCGCCACGCGCGCGGATTCAATCTGGGCCTACGAAGATTATCGCCGCGCCTGGCCTAACGGCGCTTATTATTATGACGCCGCGCGGCGCATCGATTATCTGCGCTCGCTCACGCATCAGCCCCCGCCGGTGGTCAGCCCGCCGCCACCGCCTCCGGTGATCAGTCCACCCCCGCCTCCACCAGCACCGCCGCCGCCGCC
>CAZWQS010000101.1:5345-10448 GCA_964635925.1 uncultured Terricaulis sp.
CCGCCGCCACCGCCGCCACCGATAGTGGGCCCGCCCACGCCGCCACAGCACGTCCGTCCTTCCGGAGAGCCGCGCCAGCAGCGCTCGGACTAACGCTGCGTCGTGCTTTCGCTTCCCCTGGCGGCTCGGTACAACGCGCGCCAATCAGGGAGGAACGCATGCGTCTGTCGTCGGATATCGCCGCTATTGTCACGGGCGGCGCCTCGGGGCTGGGCAAAGCCACCGCCGCCAAATTGCGCGCCGAAGGCGTGAAGGTGGCGCTGTTCGATCGCGACGAGGAGCGCGGCAACGCCGCCGCTTCCGAACTCGGCGCCATCTTCTGCAAGGTGGACGTCACCAGCGATGAAAGCGTCGACGAAGGTTTCGCCGCCGCGCGCAAGGCCAACGGCCAGGAGCGCATCCTGGTGAATTGCGCCGGCATCGGCAGCGCGGTGAAAACCGCCTCGCGCGCCAAGGAGACCGGCGAGATCAAGCATTTCCCGCTCGAGATTTTCAATCTCACCATCCAGATCAACCTCGTCGGCACGTTCCGCTGCGTGGCGAAATCCGCCGCGGGCATGCTGACGCTCGATCCGCTGCCCGATGACGGGCGCGGCGCCATGGTGATGACCGCCTCGGTCGCAGCCGAGGACGGCCAGATGGGGCAGGCGGCCTATTCGGCCTCCAAGGGCGGGGTTGTCGGTATGACGTTGCCGATCGCGCGCGATCTCTCGGGCGAGGGCATCCGCATCAACACGATTCTGCCCGGCATTTTTGAAACGCCGCTGATGATGGGCGCGCCGGAGAAGGTGAAGGAAGCGTTGGCCGCCTCCGTGCCATTTCCCAAACGGCTCGGCCGGCCGGAGGAATATGCCGGACTCGCCCTCGAAATGATCCGCAATCCGTATTTCAACGGCGAGGATGTCCGCCTCGACGGCGCGATCCGCATGGGCCTGCGCTGATCTCGTTTCCCTGCCGAGAGCCCGGCGAAAGCCGGGCCGAGAGCAGGGACCCAGAGATGACGGAACACGAACGCTTGCTGCTCTGGGTCGCGGATCGCACTCCGGCTTGCGCCGGGCTGCGTCCGGGAAGCGAGGTTTCTGATTCGCATCCGCCCTCGAAAATGCCTCAATCCATGGGCTTTCGCGCAACACTCGGGCGTGGGTGCGGCCTCGAATCCCACTGAAATCAGCTTTTTTGCATTGCGACTCAAACGCGCCCATGCCAGGGAAATCGCGTGAAGCGCCGAAAAGCCATCAAAATGGGGCTTTTCGGCGCATTTCTCTGAAGGCGCGGTCACGCTCCATCAAGAAATGAGTGGCATCACTCGTCGCGCCGGAGGAAAGAACAAGGCCGCAAGAGCCAAGCGCTAACCACCGGTTCGTTGAGTTTAATCCACGACAACCTTTGAGAAGGGGAATACGAATGGCCCGCAAGGCAACCAAGAAAGCGGCGAAAAAAGCGCCCGCGAAGAAGAAGTCCGCAGCCCGCAAGAGCGCTCCGAAGAAGGCTGCGCCTCCGGCGAAGGCCGTGAAGGTCGCCGCCACCGCCGGCAAAACCGTCACCGCCAGCGCGCTGCTGCAATCGGTCGCCGACCACCTCGGCGTGAAGAAGTCGGAAGCTAAGGCGCTGACCGAAGGCTACCTCGACGTTGTGAAGGCCTACGTGCTTAAGGGCGCGAAGGTGAAGATCGGCGACGTCGGCATGATCATGATCCGTCACCGCAAGGCCCGCATGGGCCGCAACCCACAAACGGGTGAGCCGGTGAAGATCAAGGCGTCGAAGAAGCTGGCGTTCCGTCAGTCGGCCGTGATGAAGGCCGCTGTCGCCCGCTAATCGGCGAAGCGATGTGAAATAACCCATCCCGGGTTGTCGAGACGGCCGGCGTGCTACGAAGCGCCGGCCGTTTTCGTTTGGGCGTTTTCAACTCAGCCCAATCATGATCTTCGGTATCCACGAGCCGAACGTATTGCCCAGCACGCCCACCGCCGTGACCAGCGAAACGACCACAAGAACGCTGCTCATCGCCCACTTTGGCCCGACGCCCTTGCTGTCTTTGGCCCAGAAATAGAGCTGCAGCACGATCAGTGGCAGGAAGAAGGACGTGTAGGCCAGCGCGAGATCGGTCGGCCCGTCGAGATTGTCGCCGACGCCCGGCGGGCGGCCCTGGAACAGCACGCCCAGAAACACATAGCCTATCCGCAAAAACCACACGCCGCTCACCAGCAGGAACGTGCGCAGCGCCCAGCGATGATGCGTGGCGATATTGCGCCTTAGCACCGCGCGCAGCGTCAGCGCCGCGCAGACCATGATGAGCAGGGCGTTGATCTGGATCGCGATCGCGTTGAAGCCGCCCGCGCCGCGCGTGGCGATCATATAGATCGCGCCAAGGCTGATCACGAACGCGGTGGCGACGTACACGCGCCCGTTCCAGCGGTGAAAGCCGATCGCGCGCTTGCGGATCGCCGGCACGAATTGCAACGGTCCGCAAAATGTGATGATCGCCGCCAGCACCAGATGCGCGACGAGTGCGGCGTTGCCGGCGAAGTCGCCTTGGATGAGGCCGTTGATGAGCCGCTTGTTCCACTCGTCCCAGCGGCCGTCGATGGCGGTGCCGGTGTAGAAGATCGCGATATAGATCGCGAACAGCATTTGCCCGGCGAAAGCGATTGCGAACCATAACGTCGCCGCGCCTTGCAGCGCGGCCCCGGCGCGGGGCGCGCGCTCGCGTTCGCCTGTGAGGGTGCTGACAGCCATCTGAACCTCCAGCAGGCTTGCGCGTGCGTCGATTGATCGCCGATATGCTATTGCCGCTTGTCGATATGAGCCATGATCCCAGAGGGCGCCCGCATGACCGCAGGTGACAGAATTGTTTGAGCCCACCGTCTCCGCCGGCATGGCGCGCGCCTATTTTGAGTTCGCGCTCGCGCGCGGGGCGAACGCCGAGGCGCTGGCGGACGGGGCCGAAATTGATCCCGCGCCTTGGGAAGACAGCGACGTTCGCGTGCCGATGGCGCGTTACAAGGCGCTGGTGCGGGCCGGCAAGGCGCTGACGGGCGAGCCCGCCTTGCCGCTCTACTTCGCCGAAGCGATCGATATGGCCGAATATTCCGTGGTGGGGCTGTTGGCGAATGCATCCGTCACGATGCGCGAGGCGTTTGGACAGATAAATCGATATGGCCAATTGGTCGTGGAGGTCGATTTCGGCGCTGACGCGCGTTTCGCCTACGAGCAGCATGAAGGCGCGCCGTGGCTGGTCGATACGCGCAAGGACGCCAATGCGTTCTTCGAAATCACCGAATCTACCTTCACCCGCATGATCGCGCACCCGCGCACGTTCCTGCCGCGCCCCTTCGTGCTCGAAGCCCACGTCACCCACCCCGAGCCGCCGCACCGCGCCGCGTACGACGCAATCTGGCGCTGCCCGATTAAGTTCGGCGCGGCGCGAAACGCGTTACGGACCGATACATCGCTGCGCGACCATCTGATCCGCCCAAAGCCCGCCTACGCCTTCGGTGCGCTCAGCGCCCGCGCCGAGCAATTGCTGAAAGATCTCGAAAGCTCGAAATCGACCCGTGGTCGCGTTGAGCGACTGCTGATGCCGATTCTCCACACTGGCGAGATCGGCATGGACGCGATTGCAGATTCGCTCGGCGTCAGCCGCAAAACGCTCTATCGCGACCTGAAAGACGAGGGCGTCACCTTCGAGCACGTGCTGGACGAGCTGCGCCATCGCCTGGCGCTGCATTATCTTGAGGGCAAACGCGTTTCGGTGAACGAAACCGCCTATCTCGTCGGCTTCTCAGACCCCAGCGCCTTCTCCCGCGCCTTCAAACGCTGGACCGGCAAAAGCCCCAGCCGGCGTTGATTATCGCCGCGGCGCTCTTGACGTCGGGCGATTCCGTAACTTTATAAGTTACGATGAAGCGAAATTCTCAACTCTCAGCCACGTTGCACGCCCTCATCCATCTGGCCGAGCACGAGGGACCGATGACATCGGAGGAGCTGGCGCAATGTTTCGACACAAACCCCGTGGTGGTGCGGCGCACGCTCGCGGGTTTGCGCGAAGCGGGGCTGGTGGCTTCCGAAGGCGGCAGGGGCGGGGGCTGGCGGCTGGCGCACCCGCTCACGAAGATCAATTTGCATCAGGTCTATGACGCGCTCGGCGCGCCTGATCTTTTCCACATTGGCCCACGCGAAGCGGCCTCGCCATGCCTGATCGATCACGCCGTCGTCGATGCGATGGCCGGCGCCTTCAACGACGCCGAAGCGCTGCTGCTGAAGCGCCTCTCCGCCATCACGCTGGCCGATATCGCCGCTGATTTTCACAAACGCCACAAGAAAGCCAAACGCCATGCATCATGATGTGCTCATCGTCGGCGGCGGGTTCGCCGGCCTCTCGGCGGCCAGCGTGCTCGCTCGCGCGCGTCGGCGCGTGCTGGTCGTGGATGCGGGCGCCCCGCGCAATCGCTTCTCTAGCCACGCGCACAACATCATCGGCCATGACGGGCGCTCCGGCGCGGATATCCTCGCCGATGCGCGCGCACAGCTTGGCGCCTATCCCAGCGCTGAACTGTGGTCCGGTGAAGTGAAAAGCGTGCGCGCCGAAGGTGAAGGCTTTGCCGCCGCGCTCGCTGATGGCCGTGAGATCGAAGCACGCCGCATCCTGCTCGCCACCGGCGTGACGGACACTCTGCCCAACATTCCTGGCCTTGCCGAGCGGTGGGGCAAAAGCGTGCTGCATTGCCCATATTGCCATGGCTTCGAGGTGGCGGGCCAGCGCATCGGCGTGCTGGCCGCCAACGCGCACGCGGCGCAACACGCAGGCTTGATCGCCGAATGGGGCGAGGTGACGTTGTTCGCCAACGGCGTGGCGTTCGATGACGAAGCGCGCGCCTTCGCCGCCGCGCGCGGCGTGACGATCGTGGAGGGCAAACTCGAAGCCATCGAAGGCGCTGCGCCCGCGATCGAAGCGATCCGCCTTGAGAGCGGCGCGCGCGTTCAAGTCGCCGTGCTCTTCATCCCGGTGTCCGCCCAGCCCAGCGCGCTGACGCATCAGCTTGGCTGCGCGTTCGAAGAAGCGCCGGGCGGGCCGTTCGTGCGCGTGGACGCCATGAAGCGCGC
>CAZWQS010000102.1:0-10410 GCA_964635925.1 uncultured Terricaulis sp.
GGCTAGAATCGCGCATGGCGATCTCCAATCAAGGGTTGGAATCGTCAGGCCCTCCCCCTAAGGCGTCCCACGCCGATCCCCCGGAGGCTGATCAGCACGGCATGAGTGTTGTGGCTTAGACTTAGTGTGGCGCGTAGGGCACACAAGTCTTCGGCATCGGATTTTTCGGCTGCGTCAAACGCGGCTAGATTCAATGCGCCAGCAGCACCGGCACCGTCGCGGCGCGCAGCATGTCCTTCGTCGCGCCGCCGAACACCAGGTCGCGCAGGCGCGAATGGGCGTAGCCGCCCATCACCACAAGATCTGCGTTCAGCGCCGCGGCTTCCTCCAGGATCGCCAAGGCCGGCGCGCGGCCCGCGCCATCGACATTGCGCACATCCGTCGCCAAGCCGCGCCGCGACAGGTGCGCGGCGATCTGCGTGCCGGGGAAATCGCCGTGGCCAAACATTTTTGGCTTCGCATCCACTGTCACCACCGTGACCTGATCGGCGCCCGCCAGGATGGCCTGCGCTTCGGAAAGCGCGCGCGTGGCTTCGCGGCTGGCGTCCCACGCCACCACCACGCGCTGGCCCACCTTGTCGCCCTTCCAACCAGGCGGCGCGATCAGCGCCGGGCGCCCGGAATGGAACAGCACGCCTTCGATAATCTCTTCGCGCAGATCGCTGCCCGGCCCGTCCGACGGGCGCGCCAGCACCGCGACATCGGCGTAGCGCGCATGCACCGCCGCCACCCGGCCGAGATCGCGCGAGAGCGCTTCGGCGTCGCGTAGCTCAAACTGGCGCCCGGCCCGCTTCAGCCGCGCCTCGACCTTGGCGCGCTCGGCCTGCGCCTCCTGACGCGCGCGGCTCAGCAGCTCGGCCCAGACGCCGGCGACCACGGTGGGCTCGTACGCCAGGGGCTCGTCCGGCAGCGGCGTAAGGAACGCAGCGGCCAAGTGGCAATCGGAACATTGGCGGGCGATGGCTTCGCCCAGCGCCAGCGCCGCCTCATCGGCTTCCGCTTCAGCGACGATGACGAGGATGTCTTTCCAGCTCATGGGGCGCCTCGTAGTTTGAACAAGTATAGGGCGCGCCCAGCGCGCGCGCCAGAAAAGTTCCCGACAATATGGCCCACAGGGTTGCAGCGGCTTTGCGCGGGCGCAATGTCGGGTCTCTTAATCGCCAACCCATGACGGAAGCGCCATGTTCCGAACCGAAGCCTATATTGACGGCCAATGGCGCGCCGGCGCGCGCCGCTTTCCGGTGGTCAACCCCGCCACCTTGGCGCAAATCGCCGAGGTCGCCGATTGCAGCGCCAGCGAAACCGAGGAGGCCATCGCGGCCGCACGCCGCGCCTTCCCCGCCTGGGCCGCCAAGACCGCGCACGAACGCGGCGCGCTGCTGCGGCGCTGGTTTACGCTGATGATTGAGGCGCGCGAACGGCTGGCGCTCGCCATGACGCGCGAAGGCGGCAAGCCGCTCGGCGAATCCCGGGCCGAGGCGCAATACGGCGCCGATTTCGTCGATTGGTACGCCGAGGAAGCCAAGCGCGCTTACGGGCGCGCCATTCCCGCCAACGCCGCAACGCGCCGGTATGTCACGATCAAGCAGCCGATCGGCGTCGCCGCCGCGATCACGCCCTGGAATTTTCCAATGGCGATGATCACGCGCAAGGCCGCGCCCGCTTTGGCCGCCGGCTGCACGTTCGTGGTGAAACCGCCCTCGCAAACGCCGCTGACGGCGCTCATCCTGGCGGAGCTGGCGCATGAGGCCGGTATCCCACCTGGCGTGTTCAACGTGGTGACGGGGCGCGATTCAGCCGCCATCGGCCAAGTGCTGTGCGAGAGCGAGGCGGTGCGGAAATTCTCGTTCACCGGCTCCACCGCCGTGGGCAAGCAGCTCGGCGCGCTGTGCGTGGGCTCCAATGTGAAGCGGCTTTCGCTGGAGCTTGGCGGCAATGCGCCGCTGATCGTGTTCGCGGACGCCGATCTCGACATCGCCGTGAAAGGCGCCGTCGCCTCCAAATTCCGCAATGCCGGCCAAACCTGCGTCTGCGCCAACCGCCTGCTGATCCAGGATGAAATCTACGACGCCTTCGCCGAGAAATTCACCGCCGCCGTCATAGCGCTCAAGGTCGGCAATGGCGAGGAAGCCGGCGTGGAGATCGGGCCTTTGATCGACGCCAAAGCGATCGAGAAAGTCGAAGCCATGGTGGCGGATGCGCTTGATCACGGCGCAAGCGTGCTGACCGGCGGCGAACGCCACAAGGCCGGCGCGCATTTCTACACGCCCACCGTGCTCGCCAACGTCACGCCCGCCATGCGCGTCAATCGTGAGGAGATATTCGGCCCCGTCGCCCCGCTGATCCGCTTCAAAACCGAAGACGACGCCGTCGCCATCGCCAACGACACGCCGTTCGGCCTCGCCGGCTATCTCTTCACGCAGAACGTCTCACGCGCCTGGCGCGTCGCCGAGCGGATGGAGACCGGCATGGTGAGCCTCAATGAAGGCGTTTATTCCAACGCCTTCATTCCGTTCGGCGGCGTCAAGCAATCCGGCCTCGGCCGCGAAGGCGGCGCAGAAGGGCTGGAGGAATATCTGGAAACCAAATTCGTCAATTTCGGCGGCGTGGCGTGAGTTTCGGCTACGTCTACGTGCTGGGCAGCCTGCGCGGCGGCGATAAGCGCACCTATGTGGGCTGGTGCCTCGATCTCGACGCACGCCTGGCGCAGCACAATTCAGGGCGCGGCGCGCGCTCCACGCGCGGGCGGGTGTGGGCGCTGCTCTACGCCGAGCGTTACCCCACGCGGCAAGAAGCCATGAGCCGCGAATGGCGCCTCAAACGCGACCGCCGCTTCCGCGCCGCCCTCGCCGCCCTGATGCAGCCGGCGCCAGCGAGACAGCCTTGAGCCGGCGCGGCGGTAAAAGTTAACCAAGGCGTTCTATATTTGTGACCATGGAGTTTCTCGCGCGCACTTATCAAGCCGTGCTCGCCGCCAGCCAGGACATCGTGCTGTGCACGCTGGCGTTTGCGGCGCTGGCGTATATCGCCGGGCGCGCTGAAGCGTGGCGCAAGGCGCGCGCGGCCGCCAGCGAGGTGCGCACCAACATCGCGCTGTTCGCGTTCGACGTGATCGCGGTGACGCCGCTGATCGCGCTGATGCTCGCCGCCATGGGCGCGGCGATCCAACACTATTGGCGCGCGCCGATTGATTGGTCGCTGCTGCCTTCGGCGCTGGTGGCGCTGATCGCGATCTTCGCCGGCGACTTCATCGCCTATTGGCGCCACCGCCTGGAACACACCGACGCGCTCTGGCCCGCGCACGCGATCCATCACAGCGATACCGCGATGACATGGACCACGGGCCTGCGTTTTCACCCGATCAACCGCGTGACCACCGCTTTCATCGACACCGCATTCCTGGCGCTGCTGGGCTTTCCGCCGTGGGCGCTGATCGTCAACAATCTGGTGCGCCATTATTATGGCCTGTTCATCCACATGGATTTGCCGTGGACGTACGGCGCGCTCGGCCGCGTGTTCGTTTCGCCGGCCATGCACCGCTGGCATCATGTGCGCGAAGCGCAGGGCGCTGGCGTGAATTTCGCCACCGTGTTCTCGGTGTTCGATCAGGCGTGGCGCACCTATCACCTGCCCGGCCCGTGCGATGTCCCGCTCGGCGTGCGCGACCCGGTCGGCGCCGGCCCGATCGCGCAATTGCTTTGGCCCTTCCGCGCGCTTGCGCGCTGGGCGCGCGCTGCGTATGACGCACGCCGCAACCCCCAAACCAAGGGGACGAGGATGCCGAGCGAGATTGCTTAAGCCCGCGGGCCGCGTGTTGAACGCCTGCCCGCTCTGAACCCCGCGCCCGCCGCACACGCGGCGCGCGCCCGCGCACGTTCAGATCAGGCTTCATCCATTGAATATCTCAAAGCACGAGCAGCGCACGCTGCACGCGCTCGCACAAGGCGGGCGCATCCAGCACTACAAGAACGATCGCGGCGACATCGTCGCCATCGATTGTTTGAACCGCGACGGCTGGCGCCTCGCCGATTGCAGTTTGGCGGTATTCGCCAAGCTGCGGCGGCGCGGCTTCATCCGCAGCGAAAACGGCGGCCCTTATCGCATCACGCGCGATGGGCTGGCAGCCGTGCGGGCGCAGACGGACAACCGTTAGCGTGCGGCGG
Source organism: uncultured Terricaulis sp. (assembly GCA_964635925.1). GTDB lineage: Bacteria > Pseudomonadota > Alphaproteobacteria > Caulobacterales > Aquidulcibacteraceae > Vitreimonas. The sequence goes on from CAZWQS010000102.1 coordinate 4,164, forward strand.
CGCTCCCTACGCGGGGCGCCGCCAACATGCGCCTAGATCGGCGCGAATTCGGTTGGCGCGAAGGCGGCGATCTCGTCGTCTTCGCGCGCCAACTCAAACGAAGAGCAGCAGCGGGCGCAGAACGCCACGTCGCCAACGATGGTGCGGAATGTGGATCGGCGCCGCATCAAAGGCGTCTGACAGGTCGGGCACGGCTCGCCGATTTTCTTCTCGAGCATGGAGCGTCTCCTGAACCTTCACATTGCCGACGCAATGGTGAACAGAGCGTTTACCATCTCGCCCTCAACGCCTGAGATGCGCAAAATTGCGCGGCTGGACGCGTTACCACACGCGCTTGTAATGGCGCGGCGCACTTTGTGGGCGGGCGGCTAGGTTTTCTTCTTCGCGCGTGTTTTCGCGGCCTTCGGCAAGGCCAGCGCATGCGCGGCCTTCAGTGCGGAATGGACGAGCGCTTCGTCGGCGGCGTTCAGATCGCACACGGTCACGCCCATGCGGCCCCAACCGCTGGGATGAGACGCAATTGCGACCGGCGCCTGCTCGCAGAAGAATTCCTGGGTCGCGGCGTCGAACATGAGGTTCACCGCTTGCGCATTCGGCGGCAGCGTCGCGAAAATCTTGCGTTTGGTGCGGAACGCTGGGCGGTCCACGTGCGTGACCTCATAGGCGCCGTCGAGCGCCAGCGCCAGCTTGCGGACACGGGCTTTGGCGACAGCCATCACATCGCCGTCATGCCGCCATCGACGACGAGCTCCGCGCCCGTCATGAAGGCGGCTTTATCGGAAGCCAGAAACGCCACCGCGTTGGCGATATCGGTATCGCGGCCCATGCGGCCGAGCGGATGGAACGAGGCGAAGCGGTCGCGGATCGCGTTGCCGCCTTCGCCCGTGGCTTTGCCCATCTGCTCCGCCGCTTCGCTCATCATCGGCGTGTCGATGATGCCGGGATGCACGGAATTGACGCGCACCTTCTGCCCGTTGCGCGCGCATTCGAGCGCCGCCGCTTTCGTCATCAGCCGCACCGCGCCTTTGGAGGCGTTGTAAGCCAAAGTGTTCGGTGCGCCGACAATGCCGGCGACCGAGGAAAGGTTCACCACCGCGCCCCCGCCCTCCCATTGCGCGCCGCGTTCGGCGATCGCAGGGATCGCGTGCTTGAGGCCGAGGAACACGCCCTCGACATTCACCTGTTGCATGCGCCGGAAACCTTCCAGCGTCTCCATCGCCAGCGGCTTCAGCCAGAAAATGCCGGCATTGTTGACGAGGATATCGAGCCCGCCGAACGTCTCTTTCGCGAACGCGATCGCGGCGATCCAATCTGCCTCGCTGGTCACGTCATGCTTCACATAGGCGCCGCCAAGCTTGGCCGCCGTTTCCGCGCCATCGCTCACATCGCTGATGATGACGCGCGCGCCCTCCGCCGCCAACGCCTTCGCCGCCGCCGCGCCGATGCCGCGCGCGCCGCCGGTGACCAGCGCCACACGCCCTGTGAGATCGCTCATTGTGTTTCCTCCGCCGCGCAGCGTGGCACAGCAAACGCCGAAACGCACCCACTCCCCAACGTCATCCCGGGCAAGCGGAGCGAGACCCGGGACCCAGGGCTTCAGGCGCCACGCTCTTTCAGCCCCTGGATCCCGGCGCACGCCTGCGGCGTGTCCGGGATGACGCCGATGGGAAGGGGCTGCTTTTCGCCGAAAGCAGACGTTAGGGCCGCACGTGGCAAGTGCCCCACCGAACTGATAGGTTGGTATCTACGCCGCCGGGATACTCAAAACCCGAATGATAGAAACGGAGCGATCCGTCTCGCATCGTCGTGACGCGAAGAAAGGCTTGATCTTCGACCGCGACGAAGTCCCGCCCGTCGTCGCTTTCGTAGGCGCTGTGCAGAACAGTGTTTGGCGTATGCCATTCGTAACGGTCGCGATCCGCGCCCGAATACGGCGTTTCAATCGCCACAAAGTGCTGACCTTCGCCAGTAATCCGTATCGAGAACCGCGTGGGAGTCTCAGTCTCGATGAAAGCTTCTGGCGCTCCCGCATCCTCCAAGTGAACTGCGCCGATGCCCGCCTTCTGCTCGACCGTGCAAACGTAGTCTCGGGTCTCGGCGCTCAGCGCCGGAGTTGTGGTGCAAGCCAACGTGGCGACGACGGCAAAGGCAAGGAACGGTCTCATACCTGATTGCCTAGCCCGAACACTCAATGCCCGAAATGGGCCAAGAGCAGAAACTCGTCATTCCGGTCGCGCCGCAGCGCGGGCCGGAACCCAGGGGCAAACGCCCAGCGCTTTCGGCCCCTGGGCTCCGGGCTCATCGCTCCGCGATGCCCCGGAGTGACGAACTATGTTTCGCGCCGATAAGCGACTGCTACCCCAGCCAACCCGGCCGCACGTACGCTTTTCCCAAATCCTTCGCCACCGCTTCGTGCGCGATCGCGCCTTCGTAGACGTTCAGCCCGTTCGCCAAGTGCGGATCGTCCTGCAGCGCTTTTTTGTAGCCTTTGTTCGCCAGCGCCAGCGTGAACGGGAGCGTGGCGTTATTCAGCGCGAACGCGGACGTGCGCGAAACGGCGCCCGGCATGTTGGCCACGCAATAATGGATGATGCCATCGACGATGAAGGTGGGCTCGCTGTGCGTGGTGGGCTTTGAGGTTTCAAAGCAGCCGCCCTGGTCGATCGAAATATCCACCAGCACCGCGCCGGGGCGCATCGTCTTCAGCATCGGCCGCGTGATCAGCTTGGGCGCGGCCGCCCCCGCGATCAACACGGCGCCGACGACGACATCGGCTTCCTTGATCGCCTCTTCCACCGCGGCCTTGGTGGAATACACCGTTTCCAAGCGGCCGTTGAATTCACGGTCCAGCTCTTCGAGGCGCGCAGGGTTCTTATCGAACACCGTCACACGCGCGCGCATGCCGACCGCGATCTGCGCCGCGTTGTAGCCGGAAACGCCCGCGCCGAGGATCACCACGTCCGCCGGCCGCACGCCCGGCACGCCGCCCATCAACACGCCGCGCCCGCCATGCGCCTTTTCCAAGAAGTACGCGCCCACTTGGATCGCCATGCGGCCCGCCACTTCGCTCATCGGCTTCAAGAGCGGCAGGCGGCCGTCCTTATCGGTCACGGTTTCGTACGCGATGCAGGTCGCGCCCGATTTCACCAGGCCCTCGGCCTGCGCAGGATCGGGCGCGAGGTGCAGATACGTGAACAGCACGTGGTGCGGCTTCAGCCGCGCGATCTCGACCGCCTGCGGCTCCTTCACCTTCACGATCATCTCGGCCTGCGCGAACACGGCGTCCGCGTTGGGCAGGATTTTCACGCCGACCTTTTCGTAGACGCTATCGGGCGCGCCGATGCCTTCGCCGGCTTTGGTTTCCAGAAACACCTCATGCCCGGCGCGCACCAGCTCCGCCGCGCTCTCCGGCGTCAGGCCGACGCGATATTCGTGGACCTTGATTTCCTTCGGACAGCCGACGCGCATGGGATTTCCTCCAAATTTTGAGGGAAATTATCGGCAAGCCCATGCACGATCTTGGAAATCTTGGTACAATACCACCCTCAAACGCCAGTTTTTGAGCGTGAAACGCCCCATGACGGAAAAATCTCCCACCTCCCGGCTCGACGCCTTTGACCGCAAAATCCTGTTCGAGCTGGAGCGGGACGGCATGCTCACCGCCGCAGCCCTGGCCGAGCGGGTGGGCCTTTCGCCCTCCGCCTGCCACCGCCGCGTGAAGGCGCTTGAGGGCTTGGGCGTGATCGAAGGCTATTCGGCCATCCTGTCCGACACCGCCTTGGGCCGCACGGCCACGATTTTCGTGGCGGTCACGCTCGAAAATCAGAAGCGCGAAACCATGGCCGCCTTTGAACGCGCGGTCGCGCTCTGCCGCGAGGTGCAGGATTGCCATTTGATGACCGGCGAAAGCGATTATCTGCTGCGCATCGTCATCAGCGACGACGATCGTTACGAGCGCGTGCATCAGCAAACGCTGTCGCGCCTGCCCGGCGTGCGCCGCCTGGTCAGCAATTTCACCATCCGCACCGTGTTTCGCCGCGCCGCGAGCGTGGCAAGCTAAGCACCCATCCCCGGATGCGCGCCGCGCATCCGGGGCCCATAACGGGGCGGATATGGGGCCCGGCGCACTCAAACGCGCGCCGGGCATGGGTGGAGGGGCTTATTCCGAGGGCGTGCTGGACGGCGACACCACGCACATATTGTGCGACCCGCTCGAAGCCGGCGCGGCCGTGCCGAACTCCGTGGGCGCCGACAAGCACGAACATTGCTCGCCCGCCTCCTTGCCCGTGCGGCAGCGCGGCTCGCCTTGCGGCGGCGCGGGCGTCGCGGAGGGCTGCGCCGGAGGCGTGGCCGGGGTCTCGGTCGTTGGCGGCGTGGCTGGCGTGGGCGCCGGCGCGGGCTGCTCGGTCGTGGGCGGGGTTTGTGGCTGCGGCGTGGTCTGCGCGAAGCCGAGCGGCGCTGCGATGAGGCAAGCGGCGGCCGTGAGCGCAAGCAAGCGTTTCATGGGATCCTCCAAGGCGAACCACCCCGCCCTCGTTCGCCAACGAGCGCGCCCGCACATGGTTTCCATAACTTTCAGCAAGCCGCCCGCGCTTTGCGGCAATCGGCCCCGCCATTTGGCTTCGCCATCTTGGCGAATGGCGCTTGTTTCGCCGGCGCTGTCGGCAAACACTCCGCTTAAATCAGGAAACGCTGAGGCTTCGCATGTCCGATCCCGTCATCATCCCCGTGCCCGACGATTGGGCCAAGCGCGCCTATGTCGACAACGTGGGCTACCGCGCCAAGCACGCGGCCGCGCTCGCGGATCCGGAAGCGTTCTGGGGCGTGGAAGGCCAGCGCCTCGATTGGATCAAGCCATACACGAAGGTGAAAGACACGAGCTTCAACGAAGCCGATTTTCGCATCCGCTGGTACGAGGACGGCGTTTTGAACGCCTCGGCCAATTGCATCGACCGGCACCTCGAAACACGCGGCGATCAAATCGCCATCATCTGGGAAGGCGACGATCCCAGCCAATCGCGTTCCATCACGTACCGCCAGCTTCACGAGAACGTCTGCCGTTTCGCCAACGTGCTGAAGGCGCATGGCGTGAAGAAAGGCGACCGCGTCACGATCTATCTGCCGATGATTCTGGAGGCTGCCTACGCCATGCTGGCGTGCGCGCGCATTGGCGCCATCCATTCGGTCGTGTTCGGCGGCTTCAGCCCCGACAGCCTCGCCAACCGCATCAATGATTGCGATTCAGCGCTCGTGATCACCGCCGATGAAGGCGCGCGCGGGGGCAAGACGATCCCGCTGAAAGCCAATGTGGATGCGGCGCTGGCGCACACGCACGGCGTCAAAACCGTTTTGATGGTGCAACACACTGGCGGCGACGTGGCGTTCAACGAAGGGCGCGATGTCTGGTATCACGAAGCCGCCGCCAAGGTTTCCGCCGAATGCGCGCCCGAGCCGATGAAGGCGGAAGCCCCGCTCTTCATCCTCTACACGTCGGGCTCCACCGGCAAACCCAAGGGCGTGCTGCATACCACGGGCGGCTATCTCGTTTATGCGTCGATGACGCACCAATACATTTTCGATTATCGCGACGGCGAGGTGTTCTGGTGCACCGCCGATGTCGGCTGGGTCACGGGCCACACCTATATCGTCTACGGCCCGCTCGCGAACGGCGCGACCGTGCTGATGTTTGAAGGCGTGCCGAATTATCCGGATTCATCGCGCTTTTGGCAGGTGGTGGATAAGCACAAGGTCAACACCTTCTACACCGCGCCCACCGCGATCCGCGCGCTGATGCGCGAAGGCGAAGCGCCGGTGAAGAAACACGCGCGCAGCTCGTTGCGCCTGATCGGCACGGTGGGCGAGCCGATCAATCCCGAAGCCTGGCTTTGGTATTACAACACAGTCGGCGACGCCCGCTGCCCGGTGGTGGACACGTGGTGGCAGACCGAAACCGGCGCCTCGATGATCAACAATTTGCCCGGCGCCACGGCGATGAAGCCCGGCAGCGCCACGCGGCCTTTCTTCGGCGTCAAGCCCGCGCTCGTGGATGAAAGCGGCAATTTCCTCGAAGGCGCGGCCAGCGGCAATCTGGTGCTGCTCGATTCATGGCCCGGCCAGATGCGCACCGTTTACGGCGACCACCGGCGTTTCTTTGAAACCTATTTCAGCACCTATCCCGGCATGTATTTAACCGGCGACGGCTGCCGCCCCGATGTGGACGGCTATTATTGGATCACGGGCCGCGTGG
>CAZWQS010000103.1:0-7971 GCA_964635925.1 uncultured Terricaulis sp.
ACCACAGGCGGCAACGCGCTGAAATTCTACGCTTCCGTGCGCCTCGACATTCGCCGCACTGGCCAGATCAAGGAGCGCGACGAGGTGATCGGCTCGGAAACCCGCGTCAAAGTGGTGAAAAACAAGGTCGCCCCGCCGTTCAAGCAGGTGACGTTCGACATCATCTACGGCGAAGGCGTCTCCAAGACGGGCGAGCTGATCGAACTCGGCGTGAAGGCTGGCATCATCGATAAGTCCGGCGCTTGGTACGCCTATGGCGGCCAGAAACTCGGCCAAGGCAAGGAGGCGGTGCGCCGCTTCCTGAAAGAGAACAAAGACGTCGCGCTCACCATCGAAGACGCGATCCGGCAGAAGTCCGGCATGATGGCTGACGCGATGTATTCCCCGCCCGAGGGCGATGAAGAAAAGGATTCCGCGGAAGGGGGCTGAGCCCGTCTTCGCGGTTGCCGCCTCGGCGCGGCAAGCAGTTTCGCTGGCCGGTTCGGGGGCGTTTAGCCGACCCGACCCCATGCCCTGGCCCGTCTCCGGGCCGGCCGGCGGATTCGCATCGAATGGTTGGCGGAGGCGGTCTCATGGAGCCGCGCATTTCCCTCATCACCTTGGGCGTGGCCGATCTCGGCCGCGCCCAATCTTTTTATGAGGCGCTGGGCTGGAAGCGCTCAAACGCTAGCGTGGCGGGCGTCGTCGCGTTCTATCAGGCGGGCGCTTTGGCGCTCGGGCTCTGGTCTTGGCGCGATCTTGCAGAGGACGCGCGCGTGCCGGCGGCGGGCGATGGATTTCGCCGCATCGCGTTGGCGCACAATGTCCGTACCAAGGAGGAGGTGGATCTGGTGCTGGCGGAGGCGGCCGCAGCGGGCGGGACGATCGCTAAGCCTGGGGAAGATTCGCCCCATTTCACCGGCCGCACCGGCTATTTCGCCGATCCGGACGGGCACCTTTGGGAAGTGGCCTGGAATCCGGCCTTCGCCCTGAGCGAAGACGGCGCGCTAACGCTGCCGGATTAGCCGGGCGCCGTCGGCCCGCTTGGCGTTCACGCGCCCACTACCTATACCAAGCCAATCTCTGATTTGCCCGCTTCGGCGGGGCTTTTGGCTTGGAAAATATGGCGAGCGTCAACGACATCCGGCGTCAGTTTTTGGACTTCTTCCGCGCGCGCGGGCACGAGACGCCCGCGTCCGCGCCGCTCGTGCCGCAGGACGACCCGACGCTGCTGTTCGTCAATGCCGGCATGGTGCCGTTCAAAAACTACTTCACCGGCGCGGCCAAGGCGCCGTACCCGCGCGCGGCCACGAGCCAGAAATGCGTGCGCGCCGGGGGCAAACACAACGACTTGGACAATGTCGGCTACACCGCGCGCCATCTCACCTTCTTCGAGATGCTCGGCAATTTTTCGTTCGGTGATTATTTCAAGGACCAGGCGATCGAGTCCGCCTGGTCTCTAGTGACCAAGGATTTCGGCCTGCCGAAGGATAAGCTCGTCGTCACCGTCTATCATGACGACGACGAAGCGGCGGGGCTTTGGAAAAAGATCGCGGGCCTTCCCGAAGACAAGATTATTCCCATCGCGACGAGCGACAATTTTTGGTCGATGGGCGACACCGGCCCCTGCGGGCCGTGCTCGGAAATTTTCATTGACCGCGGCGATCACATTTGGGGCGGCCCGCCGGGCTCGCCCGAGCAGGACGGCGATCGCTTCCTCGAATTCTGGAACCTCGTGTTCATGCAATTCGAGCAATTCAACGATGGGCGCCCGCGCGAAAATCTGCCCAAGCCCTCGATCGACACCGGCATGGGGCTGGAGCGCATGGCCTGCGTGATGCAGGGCGTGGACTCGGTGTTCGAGACCGATCTCTTCCGCACGTTGATCGCCGCATCCGAAGAACTCACGAAAACCAAAGCGCAAGGCGAGCGCGCGCCGAGCCATAACGTGATCGCCGATCATTTGCGCTCATCGTGCTTCCTGATCGCGGACGGGGTTTCGCCTTCCAACGAAGGGCGCGGCTACGTGCTGCGCCGGATCATGCGTCGCGCCATGCGCCATGCGCATATTCTGGGCGCCAAAGAGCCGCTGATGCACCGCCTCGCGCCGACCTTGATCGCCGAGATGGGCGAAGCCTATCCCGAATTGAAGCGCGCGCAGCCGGTGATCGAGGCGCAATTGCGCGAGGAGGAGGAACGTTTCCGCCGCACGCTGGCGAACGGCTTGCGCCTGCTCGAAGATGAGATCGCGGGCCTGAAGGAAGGCGAAAAGCTCTCAGGCCGCACCGCGTTCAAGCTCTACGACACGTTCGGTTTCCCGCTCGATCTCACGCAGGACATCCTGCGTGGCAAGGGCCTTGAGGTGGACGAACCCGAATACGACGCGGCGATGCAAGAGCAGAAGGATGCGGGTGCGGCCTCGTGGAAGGGCGCGGACGGCGCGGATAATCCCGCCATTTGGCTCTCGATCCTCGAACGCACTAAGGGCAACGAATTCCTCGGCTACGGGGCCGAAGCCGGCGAAGGCGCGATCGCCGCGATCGTCGCGAACGGCGCGGAGAGCCACGACCTGCGCGAGGGCGCAACCGGCGCGCTCGTCTTCGATCGCACGCCCTTCTATGCCGAAAGCGGCGGGCAGGCGGGCGATCATGGCTTGATCAAATTCGCCAACGGCGCCGCGTTCGCGGTGGAAGACACGCAGAAGCAAGCAGGCAGCCTGCATGCGCATATCGGCCGCTTGGTGAAAGGCGCGATCAAGGTGGGCGATAAAGCCCAGCTTGAGATCGATCACGCGCGCCGCAGCGCCATCCGCGCCAATCACAGCGCCACGCACTTGGTGCACGCAGCGTTGCGCAATGTGCTTGGGCCGCATGTCACGCAGAAAGGCTCGCTGGTGGAGGCGGATTATTTCCGCTTCGATTTCAGCCACGGCCAGGCGCTCACCGCCGATGAAATCGCACGCGTGGAAGACGAGGTGAACGCCATCATCCGCCAGAACGCCGAAGGCGTGATCAAGGAAATGGCGCCTGATAAAGCCATCGCCGAAGGCGCGCTGGCGCTGTTCGGCGAAAAATACGGCGAGAGCGTGCGCGTGTTGCGCCTCGGCGATGCGCTGAGCGCGGACGGCAAGGCGTACTCGGTTGAACTCTGTGGCGGCACGCATGTGAGGCGCACAGGCGACATCGCGGTGTTCACCATCCTCTCCGAAGGCGGCGTCGCTTCCGGCGTGCGCCGCATCGAGGCGGCGACGGGCGCGGCCGCGCTCGCGCATCTCAAAGCGCAAGCGGCGCTGGCGAAAGCGGTGGCCGGAAATCTTAAAACACCGCTCGCGGAATTGCCCGATCGCGTTTCCCAATTGCAGGACGAGCGCAAGAAGCTCGAACGTGAATTGGCGGACGCCAAAAAGAAACTCGCGCTCGCGGGCGGGGGCGGGCAAGCCGCGCCCGCTGGGCCGGAGCAAGTGGCGGGCGTTTCGGTGCTCGCACGTGTGCTTGAAGGCGTGCCAGCCAAAGAGCTGCGCGGGCTGGTGGACGAAGGCAAGAAATCGATCGGCTCGGGCGTGATCGCTTATGTGGGCGTCGAGGACGGCAAGGCCGCGCTGGCGGTAGGCGTGACGGACGACCTCAAAACGAAAGTCTCCGCTGTCGATCTGGTGAAAGCCGGCGTCGCGGCCGTTGGCGGTCAAGGCGGGGGCGGGCGCCCCGACATGGCGCAAGGGGGCGGCCCCAATGGCGGCGAAGCCGGCAAGGCGCTCGAAGCCATCCGCGCGGCGCTGCAAGGCGCGTTGGCGGCGTGAGCGCCTTCACGTATCGCGAAGCAACCGAGGCGGATGCCGAAGCGCTCGCCGCGTTCGCGCGTGCAAGCTGGGTGGCGACGTTCGGCGAAAATTACCCGCGCGCGGATCTTGAGGCGTATCTCGCCAAGAGCTTCGGCGCCGACATCCAGCGCGCGCAGATCGCAAATCCGGGCGAGAGCTATCTGCTGGCGTTCGAGGGCGATGAGATCGTCGGCTATTGCCGGATGGGGCCTGTCGACATGCCGGTCGATGCAACGGGCGCGGTCGAGCTGCATCGGCTTTACGTGCATGCGCGCGTGCAGGGCAAAGGCGTGGCGGCGGCTTTGATGGATCAGGCGCTGGAATGGGCGTGCGCGAAAGGGGCGCGGGCGATCTATCTCAGCGTCTGGGAAAACAACCCGCGCGCCCAGGCGTTCTATCGCCGCTACGGCTTCGCTGATCACAGCGAGTGGTCGTTCATGGTCGGCGGCGTGGCCGATCGCGATCTCATCTGGAAATTGGCGCTTTAAACGCCGGTAACGTCTCCGAAACCAAATCAGCCGTTTTCTGACGACTCGATTCGGTGGGGACCGGGATGACGCAAAATGATGCGCTGGCCGCATTCTTAGGGCCAGACATATTCGAGCGGCTTGATTGGAGCCGTCTCAGCGCCACGCAGCGTGACGCGATTCTCTCGGTGTTCCGAGTCGGATTAGGCGCGGGCGCGCAATCGGGCTCGGTTTCGACCATCGACGCGGTGATGGCGCGCGGCAAGGTGCTGATCTGCGAGGATGGCTCGCAATGGCAGGCTTGCGCGCGCGACGACGCCGAACTGATCGAGGATTGGGGCGAGGGCGCTTTGGTGGCGATTCACCGGCAATTGGTCTACCGGCTCGATCCCTACCAGGCGGCCGAGGTTGAGCTGCTGCGGCTGTAGAGCGGCAGTCGGCAGATCCGCAATCGGATTTTTTGTTGCGCAACGTGGCGGCAGGGGAGCTATCCTCAACGGCCGAGGTCCGCCATGCCAGATTTTGAAACCGCCAAGCTCGACATCGCCGACGGCGTCGCCACGCTGACGCTGAACCGGCCTGACCGGATGAACGCTTTTAACGAAACCATGGTGCGCGACATGGTGGCCGCGTTCGACATCACGGATGCGAACGATGATGTGCGCGCCGTGATCGTGACCGGCGCGGGCAAGGCGTTCTGCGCCGGCGCGGATTTGGCCAGCGCGGGCGATACGTTCGACTACGAAAAGCGCCTCAAGGCCCGTGGCATAGACGATCCCTATGACGAAGCGCGCACGCGCGATGGCGGCGGCATCGTGGGCCTGCGCATTTATGAAAGCCTGAAGCCGGTGATCGGCGCGATCAACGGCGCGGCCGTGGGCGTGGGCGCGACCATGCTGCTGCCGATGGATATGCGCCTCGCGGTCGAAGGCGCGAAGATGGGCTTTGTGTTCGCGCGGCGCGGCATCGTGCCGGAAACACTTTCGTCCTATTTCCTGCCGCGCCTCGTGGGCGTGCAGACGGCGCTTGAATGGACCTTGACCGGGCGCGTGTTCACAAGCGAGGAGGCGTTTGCGCGCGGGCTGGTGCGCTCGCTTCACAAGCCGGAGGATTTGCTGCCCGCCGCGCATGCGCTGGCGCGCGAGATCGCCGACAACACAGCGCCGGTCTCCGTCGCGCTGGCGCGGCGCATGTTGCTGGACATGCTGGACGCGTCGCACCCGATGGAGGCGCACCGGCTGGAAAGCCGCCTCATGGTGGCGCGCGGCAAAGGCGGGGATGCGAAGGAAGGCGTGACCGCGTTCCTGGAAAAGCGCGCGCCGAACTATCCAGATAAGGTGAGCACGGATTTGCCCGCGCCGTACCCGTGGCGGCCGACGCCGAAATTTAGAGAATAACAAATCCTCGCCCTTGATGGGCGAGGTGTCAGCGCGCGTGAGTGCGATGACGGAGTGGGTCATTCTGAAAGCGAGGCGCCGCCACCCACTCCGTCTCGCGAGCCACCTCGCCCATCAAGGGCGAGGAGGGGGCGGCGTGCTCAGCGCCGGTATTGAATGAACCCGGTGCGCCGCGCCATTTTTTCATAGAGCACGCGCGCCGTGGCGTTGCTTTCCTGCGTCATCCAATAGACGCGGTCGCATTGGCGTTCATCGGCCAGCGCATAGACCGCGTCGATCAAAGCGCGCCCGACGCCGCGCCCGCGCGCGCCAGCGGCGACGTAAAGGTCTTCCAGATAGCAAAGATCATTGATGGCCCAGGTGCCGCGGTGAAACACGCAATGCACCAGGCCAAGCAGCGCCTTGGTTTCCTCGTCTTCAGCGACCAGCGCGATCATGGGTTCGGCGGGGTCGAGCAGGCGGCTCCACGTCACCTCGATGACGACCGCCTCCATCGGCGCCTGGTAAAAATCGAGATAGCCGCCCCAGAGCTCCTCCCAGCCCGGGCGGTCCTCCTTGGCGAGCGCGCGCACATTGATCGTCATAAGTCTTCGCCCCGCACGTATTATACGCGCGGGGCGGGACCGGTGTCGTCAGCTATCGCGCAACACGTGTGCGGGTTGCGACGGGTGGCGCGGATTAAACTTTCGCCATCGCCGCATCGAGATTGTCGCCCACCTTGTCGAGGAAACCTTCGGTGGTGAGCCACGCCTGCTTGTCGCCCACCAGCAGGGCGAGATCCTTCGTCATGTCGCCGCTCTCAACCGTATCGACCACGATCTTTTCCAGCAGCAGCGCGTAATCGATCAGCTTCTGGTTGTTGTCGAGCTTGCCGCGGTGAGCGAGGCCGCGCGTCCAGGCGAAAATCGAGGCCACCGAATTGGTGCTGGTGGGCTCGCCCTTCTGGTGCTGGCGGTAGTGGCGCGTCACCGTGCCGTGCGCGGCTTCCGCTTCCATGGTCTTGCCGTCCGGCGTGATCAGCACCGAGGTCATGAGGCCCAGCGAGCCGAAGCCTTGGGCCACCGTGTCGGATTGCACGTCGCCGTCATAGTTCTTGCACGCCCACACATAGCCGCCGCTCCATTTCAGCGCGGAGGCCACCATGTCGTCGATTAGGCGGTGTTCGTAGGTCAGCTTGCGCTTGTCGAACTCGGCCTTGAACTCGGCGTTGAAAATTTCTTCAAATATATCCTTGAAACGGCCGTCATAGGCTTTGAGGATGGTGTTCTTGGTGGAGAGATACACCGGCCAGCCTTTCATGAGGCCGTAATTGAACGAGGCGCGGGCGAAATCCTTGATGCTCTCATCAAGGTTATACATCGCCATCGTCACGCCTGAGCCCGGCGCCTTGAACACTTCTTTCTCGATCACCGCGCCGTCATCGCCGACGAATTTGATCGTCAGCGTGCCTTTTCCGGGGAATTTGAAATCGGTGGCGCGATATTGATCGCCGAACGCATGACGGCCGACCACGATCGGCTGGGTCCAGCCCGGCACCAGGCGGGGAACGTTCTTCATGATGATCGGCTCGCGGAAAATCACGCCGCCCAGAATGTTGCGGATCGTGCCGTTGGGGCTCTTCCACATTTCCTTGAGGCCAAACTCCTTCACGCGCGCTTCGTCGGGCGTGATGGTCGCGCATTTTACCGCGACGCCATATTGCTTGGTGGCGTTGGCGGCGTCGACGGTGACCTGGTCGTTGGTGGCGTCGCGATGTTCGACGCCCAGATCGAAATATTTGAGATCGACATCGAGATAGGGGTGGATCAGGCGTTCTTTAATCAGCGCCCAAATGATGCGCGTCATCTCATCGCCGTCCATTTCGACGACGGGATTGTCCACCTTGATCTTCGCCATGTGCCTTGCCCTTCGCGGTCTGATGTGTCGCCGGGCGTGGTAGCAGCTTGGGCAGACGGCGCAAACTGCGACCCGCCGTCCCCGCCAGGGCGCCTCTTGCGGTGCGCCGCTGATTAGGAAAAGAGCAGGGCCATGACACGCGCGCGAAACATGCCGCCCCCAATAGAGGAGGCCTGGCCGGCGATCGTGCTGGTGACGCCCCAATTGGGCGAGAACATCGGCGCGGTGGCGCGGGTGATGCTGAATTTCGGGCTGATTTCGCTCCGTCTGGTCAACCCGCGCGACCGCTGGCCCAATCCCAAGGCCGAACAGGTGGCGCCCGGCGTGTGGTTCGCGCAGGGCGTGTCGGCCCTGGGTTCGGCGGCCAACCGCAACTTCATCTCCAACGCCGCCTTCGTGGTCACCGACGCCGGCG
>CAZWQS010000103.1:7981-10210 GCA_964635925.1 uncultured Terricaulis sp.
ACCACGATCATCGAAGAGCTGAAGAAACTGAAGCTCAACAATGCGCGCATCGAATGGCGCACCGAGGATGCGCTGGCCGACGCCACTTTGGTGGTCGCCGCCACGGCGCGGCCGCGCGGCATGCAAAAGCCGGTCTGGGGCGCGCGCGAGACGGCGCTGAACATCCGCGCCGCGCTGGCGGCGGGCGAACGCCCGGTCGTGATGTTCGGCCCCGAGGCGGCGGGCTTGGAGACCGAAGATGTCGCCCGCGCCGATGCGATCCTGACGCTGCCGGTGAACCCGGATTTCGCCTCGCTCAACTTGGCCAACGCGGCGGCCGTGTTCGCCCACGCGTACGCGGAGGCGCGCCAGGAAAGCTCAATCCCGTCCTGGTTCGCCGATCAGCAAAGCCCGCCCGCGCCGCAGGCGGAGCTGGAAAAAATGTTCGCACACCTTGAGGAAGAGCTTGAACACGGGCGCTTTTTTCACCCGCCCGACAAGGCGCCGCTGATGAAGCGCAATCTGCGCGCGCCGTTTCTGCGCGCGCATCTGACTGAGCAGGAGGTGCGCACCATGCGCGGGGTGATCAAGGCGCTGACGATCGGGCGCGGCGGTCGGAAAAAGGATGATTTGTAGGAAATGACTTTCCCGCGCGGCGCGAATTTGGTTATCCACAGTCGCCGCACCCGGGGGAAATACCGCATCCATGCTGAAGGCGAAGCGCAAATCGAGCGAGACGCGGACGCCCGCCGCACCCTCGCGCGCGCTCACGCCCTGGGGCGGGGAGATCGTCGATGTCGATCGCTTCTGGGCCGAAAGCTGGATCGATCTGCTGAACCGCCAACGCTGGATGGCCAAGCGGCTGAAGCTGGAGACCGCGCCCTGGGTGGTCGATCAGAACGCCGGCATCATCCAGTTTTCGCGCAAGGACGGCGCCGCCGTCACCGCGCCGGTGCAGATCATCGGCGCCTGGAACCCGCGCACGGAGATTTTCCGCTGGGGCTGGGATCACCCGATGGTGGCCCAGCGCCTGCGCAATGACGCTGAGCGCACGCGCTGGTTCGGCGATAAGCACGAGTTGGAAGAGCTCACTACTCGTGCGCTCAAGATGAGCGAGCAGGACGCCTGGCAGATGACGGCGCTGGCGATGAAGGTGAACGCCTCCTACGGCGTCTATCGAGCACCCACCGACGGCCCGGTGATCTTCATGACGCTGGGCCAGCCGAAAGTCGTGAAGGCCTAGCGCGCGCCATTTGCGCGCGTCTCATGACTTGGGCCTTAGACGCGCCCCGTCAGCTCGTGGCCTTCGCCGCCAGTGATCGTGAGCGGCACGATCGCGCCTTGCGCGATTTCGGCTTCGGTTTCCACCAGCACCACGCCGTCAATCTCGGGTGCATCGGCCTTGGTGCGGAAGGCGTAGGCTTGCGCATCCTCGTCCCAGCCGTCGCAGATGGCTTCGACCGTGCGCCCGATCATCTCCTGCCCGCGTGCGTGGGCGAGGGCGGTTTGCACCTCCATGAAGCGGTCGTAGCGATCGTCGATCTCGTCCTGATCGACGTGATCGGCCAGATCGCGCGAAGGCGCGCCTTCGACGTTTTCGTATTTGAAGCAGCCGGCGCGGTCGATCTCGGCTTCCTCGATGAAATCGAGCAGCGCTTCAAAATCATCCTCCGTCTCGCCGGGAAAGCCGACGATGAAGGAGGAGCGGATGGTGAGGTCCGGGCAGATCGCGCGCCATTTGGCGATGCGGTCGAGCACCTTGTCTTGATTGGCCGGGCGCTTCATCGCGCGCAGCACGTTGGGAGAGGCGTGCTGGAACGGGACGTCGAGATACGGAAGGATTTTGCCTTCCGCCATGAGGCCGACAACCTCATCCACGTGCGGATACGGATAAACGTAGTGCAGGCGCACCCAGGCGCCGAACTCGCCGAGCTCTTTGCAGAGATCGTAGAATTTCGCGCGGACTTGGCGATCTTTCCACTTGCTCTCGGCGTATTTCACATCGACGCCGTAAGCTGATGTGTCTTGCGAGATCACCAGCAACTCTTTCACGCCGGCTTTGACCAAGCTCTCGGCCTCTTTCAGCACCGCGTTGGCCGGGCGCGAGACGAGATCGCCGCGAATGCTGGGGATGATGCAGAAGGAGCAGCGATTGTTGCAGCCTTCGGAAATTTTCAGATACGCGTAATGGCGCGGCGTGAGGCGGAGGCCGCCTTCTGGCACTAGATCGATCTTTGGATCGTGCATCTG
>CAZWQS010000104.1:0-10197 GCA_964635925.1 uncultured Terricaulis sp.
CGAAGGAATTGTTCGGCCCGCTCGGCAACGATCAATACAAGCAATATTCATCCGACATTTTCGATAGCGGCAATCACCTGCTCGATCTGATCAACGACATTTTGGACATGGCCAAGATCGAGGCCGGCAAGCTGACGCTGGCGCCCAAGCCGCTCGATCCGATGATCGTGATCGAACAGGCCGTGCGCCTCACCAAACGCCGCGCCGAAGATAAGGGCCTCTCCATCGTCATCGACGCCGAAGAGACACCCGAGATCGAAGCCGATCATCGCGCTGTGAAGCAGATGCTGCTGAACCTCTTGTCCAACGCGGTGAAATTCACCGACGAGGGCGCGATCATGGTCTATGCGCGCCCGAACCCGACGGGCCTGACGCTGCGCGTGATCGATACAGGCTGCGGCATCCCGCCAGAGCATCTGCCGCGCTTGGCGCGCCCGTTCGAGCAGGTGGAGCAGGAATTCGCGCGCAACCACCACGGCACGGGCCTAGGCCTTGCGCTCACCAAATCTCTGGTGGACATGCACGGCGGCAAATTCTCGATCCAGAGCGAGGTCGGCCGCGGCACGATCGTGACCATCACGCTGCCGCGCCTGTTCGGCGGGCGCCGCGATTCAGACGCTGCGGCGGCCGAATAGAAGCTAACGCGGCTTAGCCTGCACGGGGCCGATCAGCGCCACGAAATCGGCGCGTGCGGCCGCTTGCGTTTCCGCGATCCTGGCTTGCGCCGCTTCAAAGCTTTCCGCGCCCGCTAGCGAGGCGATTTTCGCTAAGAGCGGCGCAGCCGCATCCTCCGGGGCCAGATTGCCGCCGACGCAGACGCGCAGCGTCTGTTGCAGATCGCTCCACAACAGCCAGGCTTGCCGCAGCCGCGCGTGCTGGGCTTGGCTCAACGCGCCAGCGCCCGCCAGCCGCGCCAACGCTTCCCCCGTGTTGGCGCTGAGGATAGACGCATCGCGCGCCGCGTGCGTGAGCTGTAGCGCCTGGGCGATGAATTCGATATCGACGAAACCGCCCGGTGCGAGTTTCAAATCCCACATGCTCTTGCCCGCGCGCTCGCGATCCATCAAAGCGCGCATATCCGCGACCTCCGCCAGCGTCTTCGCGCTGTCGCGCGGACGCGCGAGCGCGGCGCGCGCAATCGCTGAAACTTTGGCGCCCAGCGCTTCATCGCCGGCGGCGGGCCGCAGCCGCGTCAGCGCCTGCATCTCCCACGTCCACGCTTCTTCGGCGTAGTAGCGTTCAAAAGAACTCAGCCGCACCGCGACCGGCCCCTTGGAGCCGGATGGACGCAACTTAGTGTCGATCTCGTACAGCGCGCCCTCTTCCGTTGGCGCGGAGAGCGCACTGATCAGGCGTTGCGTGACGCGCGTGTAAAATTCCGGCGCGGGCAGGCCGGCATGCTCGGCCGGCGCATCGTAGACGGCCATGAGATCGAGATCGGCGTTGTCGCTCAACTCGCGCCCGCCGAACTTGCCGAGCGCCAACACGACATAAGCGCCTGGCTGGGGCCCATGTGCGCGCTCCACCTCCTCAATCGCCACCTCGGTCATCGCCGCAACGCAGGCGTCCGCCAACTCAGCATGCGCCGCGCCCGCTTCGCCTGCGCTGGCCATGCCTTCGAGCAATTGCACGCTGATGCGGAACGCCTCCTCGCGCTGGAAGCGGCGCGCGGCGTTGAGCTTGGCCTCGAAGCCATCGGCGTCGCGCAAGCGTTCGCGCAAATCGGCAAGCCGCGCGCCCGCCGCGTCGTGCGTAAGGGGGATAAGGAAGCGCGGCTCGATCAGCGCATCGAGCAAAGCGGGCCGGCGCGCGAGTTTGTCCGACAACAACGGCGCCAGCGAAAACAACCGCGCCAGCAGATCGAGCAACGCCGGCCGCGCCTCCAGCAGCGACAGCACCTGCACCCCGGCCGACAAGCCGCCGAAGAAGCTTGCGAACCGCGCGAACGCATGATCGGGATCGCCCGCACTTGAAAATGCGCGCAGCAAACGCGGCGTCAGCCGCGTCAGCAACTCCCGCGCGCGTTCGGAGCGCATGGCGCGGATGCGCCCGTGGTGCCAGCCGCGAATGGTTTGGCTGACCGCCGCAGGATGGGCGAAGCCCAATTTGCCGATCGTCTCCAGCGTTTCGGGCTGATCCTCGACGCCGGTGAAAATCAAACTGCCCAGCGGATCGGCGAGGCTTTCGCCACGTCCGAACAATTGATAATCAATCTCCGCCACGATGCGGCGCTGCTCGATCAGCGCAGCGTCGAACGCGGCGAGAGTTTTAAAGCCAGCAAGCGCAGCCACACGCGCGCGCACGTCCGGGTCCGCTGGCGTTTTGTGGGTTTGCGCGTCTTCCAGCATCTGAATGCGGTGCTCGACGCCGCGATAAAATACATACGCCGCCGCCAGCGCGTCGCGCGCATCGTCGGCGATTGCGCCTGCCGCGGCGAGCGCTTCGAGCGCGGCCAGCGTGCCGGAGGCGCGCAGCTTGCGATTGCGCCCGCCAAGGATGAGCTGCTGGGTCTGCACGAACAATTCGATGTCGCGAATGCCCCCGCGCCCCAGCTTTACGTCAAACACCGGATCGCCCAAATCGGCGCTTTTGTGCGCGGAGAGAATTTGGCGCTTGATCGAGTGCACGTCCTCAACGGCGGCGAAATCCAGATGCTTGCGCCAGATGAAGGGCTCAAGATCGCTGAGGAATGCCCGCCCGCAGGCGCCGTCACCGGCGGCGGCGCGCGCTTTGATGAAGGCCGCGCGCTCCCAATTCTGACCGAGATTTTGGTAATAATGCTCCGCCGAGGCGATCGAAACGGCCACCGGCGTTGAGCCGGGATCGGGCCGGAGGCGCAGATCGGTGCGGAAAACGTAGCCATCCTCCGTCACCTCCTCCAGCGCCCGCGCGAGCGGCGCGACCAGGCGCACCGCCGCCACGCGCGGCTCGCGCGCATCAACGCCGGCCAGAAGCTCGGCGTCGAAGAACACCGAAAAATCGATGTCGCTGGAATAGTTGAGTTCGCCCGCGCCCATCTTGCCCATGGCGATCATGGCCACGCCCGGCGCGGGGCCGTCTTCGTTTTCATAAGCGCGCGGCGTGAAATCGCCGCGCTCGCCGCTGACGCGCGCGCCAAGCGCGAGCGCCGCGCGTAGCGCCGCATCCGCGAAATCCGTCAACGCGCCGGTGACGCGCATCAGCGGCCACGCATCGGCCAGATCGGCAATCGCGATGGCAAGATGCGCGGCTTGCTTGGCGCGGCGCAGCGCGCGCATGCCTTCCGCGATTGTGGGCGGCGCGAGCGCGATGGCGCGCGCATCGGCGATCGCTTGCGCGAGCAGCCGCTCCGGCCAGTTTGCATCGACGTCCGCCAGCAGATCGGGGCGCGCATCGATCAGGCGGCGCAGATAAGGCGCGTGCTCCTGTGCAGATGCCGCCGCTTGCGCGAACGGGCTTGCCGCGAACGGCGCCGGCGCTGCGCCGGATGCGCGGGCGGGCGTGATGATCATCGCTCAGTCAACGCCGGCAGAACGAGCGCCACGCCAAGCCCCTTGCGCTCGCCCTCGCCAATGCCGTCGCGCAGATGCAGGCCGCCTTGGTGCAGCCGCGCCACCGCCGCCACTAAGCTGAGGCCCAAGCCAACGCCAGGCGAAGAGCGCGCCGTTTCCAGGCGCACGAAACGCTCCACCACGCGGTCGCGATCTGCGGGCGCCACGCCGGGCCCATCGTCCGCAACGCTGATTTCGATGCGTCCGTCCGGCCGGCGCACGGCGCGCAGCTCCACCTTGCCGCCGGTTTGGGTGTATTTCAGCGCATTCTCGATCAGGTTCGACACAGCCTGCGCAAACAGCCCCGGCTCGCCGCGCAAGGCAAGCCCATCGGCGACCTCTCCGCGCAAGCTTTGGCCCTTCTCCTCGGCCACCGGCTCATAGAAATCGACCAGTTCGCGCAACATGGCCGTGGCGTCCACGCGCTGCATGCGCCAATTGCCCGCGCCCTCCACGCGCGCGAGCTTTAAAACCGCCGAGAACATATCAACCAGCCGATCGACCTCATCGACCGCGTTGCGCAACGCCTCGCGATCGGCCTCCGAATCCGGTTCGGCCTCCAGCGCGGCTTCCAGTTTCTGGCGAAAGCGCGTGAGCGGGGAGCGCAGATCGTGCGCGATCGCATCGCCCGCGGTGCGCGTGGTGTGCATCAATTGTTCGAGCCGATCGAGCATGCCGTTCATGGCCGCGGCCAGCGCGTCGAACTCATCGCCCACGCCCTTGATGGGCGCGCGGCGGGTGAGATCACCGGCCATCACCGCGCGCGCGGTGTCGGCCAAATCTTCCGCGCGGCGCGCCGCCTGCGCCGCCGCCAGCAAGCCGCTGGCGATGGAGACGACCAGGCCCACGATCGCCACAGTCCACAACACGCGCGTGATCCGGCCTGCGATCAAGGCCGTGTCGCCCAGATCGCGCGCCACCAGCAGCACTGGCCCGCTGAGCAGCCGGCCTACCTTGCCGCGCGCGCGCCCGCTGATCACGGCGCCGGATTCGTCCTGGCGCTCAAAGTTGAAATCGACGCGCTCGGACGCTTCGCGAGGCACAACGGGCAATTGGCGGAAATCGCCGGTGACCACCACGCCATTGCTTTCGGCCAGCATGTAAAGGAACGCGCCCTGGCGCGCGGCGCGCTCCACCACTTCCTGGTTCAGCCTGCGCATGCCGCCTTCGGCGTAGGCGCGTTCAAGCGCGGCGTATTCCTGATCGGCCAGCACATCGCTATCGCGGATGAGCTGGCCGGCCGTGGCGAAATAGACGTAAAGCAGAAGCGCCACGACAAACGACAGCACGATTCCGGCTTGCACCAGGGCAAGCCGGAACGTGGTCGTGCGGAAAAGCGCGAGGCTCGGCCTCATGCCTCCAGTCGATAGCCCGAGCCGCGCACCGTGTGCAAAAGGCTTTGCGGGAAATCGCGATCGATTTTGGAGCGCAGACGCGAAATGTGCACGTCGATCACGTTCGTTTGCGGGTCGAAATGATAGTCCCACACGTTTTCGAGCAGCATCTTGCGCGTCACCGTCTGACCCGAATGGCGCATGAGATATTCAAGCAGGCGGAACTCGCGCGGCTGCAGATCGAGCTTCTTGCCCGAACGCTTCACCGTGCGGGCAAGCAGATCCATTTCTAGATCGCCCACCGCCAGGCGCGTCTGCGGTTCGCGGTCACGCCCGTTCCACAGCGCGCGCACGCGCGCGAGCAGTTCGCGGGTGGAGAACGGCTTGCCGAGATAATCGTTCGCCCCCGCATTCAGCCCTTCGACGCGATGATCTTCATCATGCAGCGCCGAAAGGATCAGCACGGGTGTTGAAACGCCCTTGTCGCGCAGATTCCTGACCACCGATACGCCAAGCCGTTTCGGCAACATCCGATCCAGCACGATCACGTCGAACCCGCCATCAAGCGCCATGGCTTCGCCCGCCTCGCCATCGCTTGCGATTTCCACGGCGTGATCGTCCGCGGTCAGAGAGCTTTTGAGGCTCTCGGCCATGTCCGCATCATCTTCAACCAGCAAGACCCTCATGCGCTGATCCTTATTCTGCGGCCACATCAACGGCCACGAAACGACGCCCCGCGCGCCCATCGACTTGCAGCAGCACTGGGCGCGTCGCGCGGCGCGCCGCATCGGTGGCCGTGTTGAGCTCCGCGGCGGTGCGCACGGCGCGGCCGTCGGCCTGCAAGATCACATCGCCGGCGCGCACGCCCTTCTGAGCGGCGTCGCTTTCGGGCGACACGGCGGTGACGAGCAAGCCGGCTTGATTCGCGGTGAGGTTCAGACGCGTGCGGTCTTCCGCGCTCATCGGGCGCACAGTGACGCCAAGCCCGGCCGAGGCGACGCCGCCTTGTTGGGGCGTGGCTTCCGGCGTTGCGTTCGGCTGCGGTTGCGTCGCCGCGAGCTGCTGCTCAGAGGGGCGCTCCTGCAGGCGGATGGTCAGATTGCGGCGCTGGCCTCCGCGCAGGATTTCCACGCGCGAGCTGGCGCCGACATTGGTGGCGCCGACGCGTTGGGTCAGATCGCGGCTGTCCTCAATGCGGTGGCCGTCGAGACTCAAGATCACGTCGCCCTGCTGGATGCCCGCGCGCGCGGCGGGGCCATCCGGCACCACCGTGGCGACGAGCGCTCCGCGCGGCTCGTCAAGGCCAAGGCTGCGCGCGATGTCATTATCGAGCGGTTGGATCGACACGCCGATCCAGCCGCGCGTCACGCGCCCGCCGCGCTGCAATTGCGCGACGACTTGCGAGGCGGTGCTCGCGGGAATGGCGAAGCCGATGCCGACGCTGCCACCTGTCGGCGAGAAGATCGCGCTGTTCACGCCGATGACGTTGCCGTTCAAATCGAAGGTCGGCCCGCCCGAGTTGCCGCGATTGATCGGCGCATCGATCTGCACGTAATCCACGTAAGCCGAAGACCCCGCATCGCGGCGCCCGAGCGCGGAGACGATGCCGGCGGTGGCGGTGCCGTCGAGGCCGAACGGGTTGCCCACGGCCACGACCCAATCGCCCACGCGGATGTGGCTGGAATCGTCAAACGTCACGAATTGGAAGCGCCCGCCCCCGCGCACGCGCAGCACCGCGATGTCGGTGGGCTCGTCGGAGCCGACAATATCGGCCTGCAGTTCGCGCCCGTCGCTGGTGCGGATGGTGATTTCTTCCGCGCCCTGGATGACGTGGTGATTGGTGACGATGGTGCCCTGCTGATCGATGAAGAAGCCCGAGCCGAGCGAGGTCGGCGCCGGCCCGCCGGGGCGGCCCGGACGGCCGCGGAAGAATTCTTCAAATCCAGGCGGCAGCCCTTCAAGCCCCGGCCCAGTCGCCGCGTTCGGCGCCTGGCGCACCGAGATCGAAACAACCGCCGGGCGCACGCGCTCGATCAGGTCAGCGAAGCTGGTGGGCGCGCCCCTTGGCGGGGCGATGCGCTCGGGGGTGATTTCCTGGGCGTCGGCGGTGCGCGACAGCACGGTCGGCACAGCGGCGAAGCCCGCAAACAGCGCAAGAGCGCCAGCCCCGGCGATGGCGGTGCGGCGGAGGAACTTTACGATCACGGCGTCAGACATTGAACATCCTTCGGCGGCGCGGCTGGCGAATGGGGAGGCAGCCTCCGCCCCCTAATTAAGCGCGCCCTGGCCGCCCGGGTAAGGGTGGTTTGAGGCAAAGTTGGGAAAAAGCGCGCACGGGGGCGCCATTTTTCGTCCCGCCGGTCGCGCCAGCGCCGCTGTCCGTCGTTTACCGTTCGCCCTCTTCGGGGCCGCCGGGCGCTTCAGCCGCGCGCGGGCGGCGCATCGCCCAGAGCCCGGCCCCCGCCAGCAGCAGCGGGGCCAGCCACAGGAGGGCCGTGCGCCCATCCATGGGCGGGCGGAACAGCACGAAATCGCCGTAGCGGGCGCGGAAAAAGCTGCGGATTTCCGCGTCGCTGTCGCCGGCGGCGATGCGCTCGCGCACCAGGGCGCGCATATCGGCGGCGATGTCGGCGGTGGATTGCGCGATCGGCTCGTTCTCGCATTGCACGCAGCGGATTTCGCGCTCCAGCGCCAGCGCGCGCGCTTCCTCAGCGGGATCGCCCAGCGCCGCAGGCGCTATGGCGGCGGCAAGGACCATGGCGAGCCAGCTCACGGCGCGTTCCGCGTGCGCCGCGTGAGCGCGACAAGGCTCAACGCGCCGCCCAGCGCCATCATCAGCGCGCCGATGAAAATGAGCTGCACCACCGGATTATGATAGAGCCGCACCGTCCACGCGCCAGGCGCATCGCGCACCGGCTCGCCCAGCGCGATGTAAAGATCGCCGTCGAGCGCGCCGAGAATGCCGACCTCCGTGGTCGGCATGCCGGAGGTGGCGTAAAAACGCCGCTCCGCCGAAAGCGGGGTGGCGCGCCTGGTGGTGTCGACGCGGAAATTTGCGCGCGTGGCCGAATAATTCGGCCCCTCCACCTGCCCCACTTCGATCAGGCTGACGCGCCGGCCCGCGAAATCCACGCTCTCGCCCGGCGCCATGGCGGCGGCGCGTTCGCTGCGGAACGCGGTTTCCCCGATCGCGCCGATGGTCAGCACGCCGGCGCCAATGTGCGCCACGCTCATCGACCACACCACCAGCGGCAGCGCCGCCAGCTTGGCGAACGCGCGCCCTTCGCCGCGCTGCACGCGCGTCCAAATATAGATGAACCCGCCCGCCACGAGCCACGCGCCGATGCCTAAGCCCAGCGCCGGCATGATGCGCCAGCTCGACAGCCAAAGCGTCAGCGCGAAAGTGATAAACGCCAGCGCAATCGCCGGCGCCAAACGCTTGAGCGCCGCGCGCATATCGCCCACGCGCCATGTCAACATCGGCCCGAGCGGCAGAAGCAGGAACAACACGCCGAGGATCGGCGCGACTGTCGCGTTGAAGAAAGGCGGGCCGACGGAAATGAGTCCGCCGCCGGCGGCTTCCACCAACAACGGATAAAGCGTGCCGATCAGCACCACGCCCGCCGCGACCGCGAGCCCAAAATTATTCCACACCAGCATACTTTCGCGGCTCACCGCCGCAAAACCCGCCGGCTGCGCCAATTTGTGCGCGCGGAACGCATAAAGGCCAAAGCCAATGCCCAGCGCGATCGCCAACAGCACCAGCACGGCGATGCCGCGGCTAGGATCAACGGCGAACGCATGCACCGAGGTCAACACGCCCGAGCGCACCAGGAACGTGCCGAGCAGCGCGAGGCCAAAGCCAAGGATAGCCAGCAGGATCGTCCAACTCGCCAGCGAGCCGCGCCGCTCGGTCACGATCGCCGAATGGATCAGCGCACACGCGACCAACCACGGCATGAAGCTCGCGTTCTCGACCGGATCCCAAAACCACCAGCCGCCCCAGCCAAGTTCGTAATAGGCCCAATACGCGCCAAGCCCGATGCCGAAGGTGAGGCATGTCCACGCGATCAGCGTCCATGGCCGCAGCGCTTTGGCCCAAGCCTGATCGGCGCGCCCTTCGATCAAGGCGGCGAGCGCGAGCGAGAATGGGATGCTAAGGCCGACATAGCCGAAATAAAGCATCGGCGGATGCGCCGCGAGCGCCGGGTCTTGCAATAGCGGGTTAAGCCCCAACCCTTGCAGCGGCGCGGGATCGAGCCGCGCGAACGGGTTGGAGAGCACAAGCGTGTAGATCAACGCGCCGGCGGTGACGAAGCCCTGCACGCCGATGGTTTTGGACCAGAGCCCCAGCGTCTGCGCCCCGCGCATGCCGGCATAGAGCGCGCCGAACAAAGCCGACACCGCGCACCACAGCAGCATAGAGCCTTCGTGGTTTCCCCATGCGCCGGCGATTTTGTAGATCTGCGGCTTATCGACATGCGAATGCGAATGCCCTTCAGCTCTGGAAACCTGTCCTCGATCGCCGCGAGCCGCTGGCGCAGCGCGTCATAGGCGGCATCCGTGATGTGCGGCGCATCTTCCTGGTAATAGGCCGCGTCCGCCGCGCGGATCGCCTCGCCCAGCCGCGCAAGTTCGCTTGCGGCGGTCTTCTTCGTCAGCTTGGAAACGGGCGTATCGGATGTGTCTGCCATGGCGGTGTCTTAACCGCCGCTCAGGCGCCCGCCAACAAGCGATCAGCCGCCGCACGCGCCTCGCGCGTGACATTCGCCCCCGCCAGCATGCGGGCGATCTCCTCCCGCCGCGCCTTCTCGCTCAGGATATCCACCGACGTCACGATCTGCCCGCCATCCTCCGCCTTGGAGACGCGCAGCTGCCGCGGGGCGGCGGCCGCCACCTGCGGCGAATGCGTGATCGCCAGCACCTGCTTGCGCCGACCGATGATCGCCAGCCGCTCCCCGATGGCCGCCGCCACCGCGCCGCCGACGCCCATGTCCGCCTCGTCGAACACCAGCGTGCCCGCGGGCGATGCATCCGCGAGGCACACGCTCACCGCCAGCGAGAACCGCGCCATCTCCCCACCCGAGGCGATCTTCGACAGGGCGCCAAACCCCGCGCCGGGATTGGTCTCGACCTCGAACACGATATCGTCGCGTCCGGCCGGGCCCGGTTCCGCCTTCGGCGTCACCGCGATACGGAACCTCGCCTTCTCCAGCTTCAGCGGCGCCAGCTCGCCCTGCACCGCCCGCGCGAGCTTCTTCGCCGCCGCCGTGCGTTTCTCGCTCAGCCGTGTCGCCGCGGCATCGTAGGCCGCCAGCGCCACGCGCTCGGCC
>CAZWQS010000105.1:0-10092 GCA_964635925.1 uncultured Terricaulis sp.
TAGCCGTCTTCATCCAGATAGCCGGCGTCGCCGGTGCGCAGCCAGCCTTCGGAATCCACGGTGTTCGCCGTTGCATCCGCATTGCGCCAATAGCCGCGCATATTGGCGGCCGAGCGCGTGCAGACTTCGCCGACCGTGTTGGGCGGCAGCACATTGCCCGCCGCGTCGATCACGCGCATCTCCACGCCCGGCATCGGAATGCCGGCCGAGCGCATGCGCTGATTGCCGGCGGGATCGTGATCCTCGGGCGGGAGAAACGCGATCGTGCCGGTGGTTTCGGTCATGCCGTATTGCTGTACGAAGCCGCACTTGAACACGTCCATGCATTCGCGCAGCAGGTCGAGCGGAATGGGCGAAGCGCCGTAGAGGATGTGGGTGAGGCTCGAATAATCGATCGCGCGCGCGCGCGGCAGGCGCACGATGAATTGCAGCGCGGCGGGCACCATGAACACCTTGGCGATGCGCTCTTTCTCGATCAGCTCGATCACCTCGATCGGATTGAACTCACGCGTCACCACGTTGCGCACGCCGTTGATGAAGCCCACCAGCCCCCAGCCGGTGCCGCCGATATGCGCCGCCGGCATGGCGACGAGGTTCACCTCGCCCTCGTTCCATTCGTTCCAGCCCATGCGCGCATCCGCCAGCGCGCGGCGCGAGCGCATCAGATTGGCGCTTGTCAACATCACGCCCTTGGGGCGGCCGGTGGTGCCGGAGGTGTAAAGCAACAGCGCCGGATCGTCGGGATCGATCGAAACGTGCGGATCGCTTTCCGCTCGCGCATCGCGCCAAGCTTCGTAGCCGCCTTCGCCTTCCATGGCGATGATGGCGGGTTTGGTTCGCGATTGCGCCACCGCCGCCTGTGCGCATTCCATCACTTCGGGACCGACGAACAGAAGCTTCGCCTGCGCGTCGTCGATGATGTAGGCGACCTCGCCCGGCGCGAGCCGCCAGCCGATCGGCGCCATGATCGCGCCCGCCTTGGCCGCGCCCAGCACCAGTTCGAAATAATGATCGCTGTTCTTGCCGAGATAGGCGATCGCCTCGCCCGGCTTCACGCCCGCCGCGATGAGCCCGTCAGCGACCTGCGAGGCGTGCGCGTCGAGTTCCTCATAGGTGGTGAGGCGGCCTTCAAAGCTTTGCGCGATTTTGTTGGCGCGGACCCGCCCGTGATGGCGGGCCATGTCCGCCAAAGTGGGCATCAGATCGAATTCTTCCGGTTTCAGCGACGCCGCCATGCCCGTCTCCTCCCGCTTTTTCTTTGTTTTGCGGGAAGCTTAGCCGAGACGCGCGGATTGTCTAACCTTGGCCGATCCCGCGCGCCATCAGCGAGGCGAACAGCAGCAAGAGCGCAATCAGATGCACCTCGATCGTCACCCAGCGGCGCGCGGCCTTCACCTCCGCCTCGGGCGCGACGAACGCAGCGTCAGCCTTGGCCGCTTTGGCCCAGCGCAAGAAGGCGCGCGTGGGGGCGATGGAGATAAGGCCGATCGCGAGGAACGTAGCCATCTTGGCCCAGAAGAACGGCTCGGCCTGATAGAAGGCCCAGCCCTTCGCGCCCCAAAGCACGCGCGACGCGCCGGCGAGGATGAGCAGGATCGAGCCGATCCCATAAAACGCATCCGCCCGCACCACGCGTAGCGCCACCGGCGCGGTGACCGGCATGCGCAGCATGAACAGCTCAGCGCTCAGCGCGCCGACGATGATGAAGGCGAAGATGAAATGGAGCCAGGCGAGGCCAGCATCGTGCAATAGCATGGGCGGAGCTTTGCCGCTCGAGGCGCGCTTGCCAAATGAAATTCGCTAGACAGGCGCCTGCCCATCAATCGTCGCGATGTACGCGCTCACGGCGCTCGTGGCGCTCTTGGGCTTCCAGAGACAGCGTGGCAATCGGGCGCGCCTCCAGGCGCGAGAGCGAGATCGGCTCTCCGGTTTCTTCGCAATAGCCGTAGGAGCCGTCTTCGATGCGGCGCAGCGCGTCGTCAATCTTGGCGATAAGCTTGCGCTGACGGTCGCGCGTGCGCAGTTCGAGCGTGCGGTCGGTTTCGGTGGTGGCGCGGTCGGCCAGATCGGCTTCGGCCACGGTGTCTTGTTGCAGCGAGGCGATGGTGGAGCGGCTCTCCTCCAGGATTTCTTCCTTCCAGGCTTCGAGCTTGCGCCGGAAATATTCGCGCTGCCGTTCGTTCATGAACGGCTCTTTTTCACTGGGACGATATTCTTTCGTGGGGGCGCCCATGATCAAACTCCCTACCGCCCTCGCGAGGCGCCGCCTCTATAGCCTCGCGCTTTGCCTGCGTCCACGAGCAAGGACGGCGCCAAAGATCGCCTAGAATCTGTCACTTGGCTGTCACGGGGCGCCGCGGCCCCGTGGTTACTGGGCGCGTTCGAGTTTGGCCAGCTCAACAGCGAGTCGGGTGTCGATTTCCAGCAAAACAGCGTCCAGGCCCGCTTCGCCGGTGGCCTCGGCCTGCCGGCGCAGGGCCTCTAATTTGGCCTTGAGCCCGCCCGGCGCCCGGCCCAGCAGAAGGCCCTGCTCCAGGTCTTCCAAGGCGTCCAGCGCCTCGGCCCCGCGCCGGGCCTGGCGCGCGCGGCGGCCCGCGGGGTCGTCCACGCCCTGGAGGGCGAGCAATGCATCGAGCGGGGTGACCGCGCCGGCGGCGGTCGCAGCCGCCGCGCGTTGCGGGCCCTCGGCGGCGACCGCGAACCCAGGCGCGGCCGCACTCCCCGCGCGCTTGGCGGCGCCGGCGGCGCTGACGGAGCGGCTGCTTTCGATCTTCATGGCGCGGACGGTGGGCTGCGCCTGTTTCCGACTGATTAACGGTTCGGGAATTGAACGACTCATTAACCGAACCAGTCGCGTATCGGCCTTATGAAGATAGCCACACGCGCGGCGCGCACGGCGCTGCTCGCGCTTTCCTCGGTCGCGGCGATGACCGCGCCGTTCGCCGCGCCCAGCGCCTGGGCAGGGCCGCGCATCAAGGACGTGGCCGATTTTGAAGGCGTGCGCGAAAACCAGCTCGTAGGCTACGGCCTCGTTGTCGGCCTCGCCGGCACGGGCGACAGCTTGCGCAACTCGCCGTTCACGCGCCAGAGCCTCGCGGCCATGCTGGAGCGGCTGGGCGTCAACGCCGCCAACGGAAATCTCAACACGCGCAACGTCGCCGCGGTGATGGTGACGGCGAACCTGCCGCCCTTCGCCAGCCAAGGCTCGCGCATCGACGTCACCGTCTCCGCGCTGGGCGATGCGCGCAGCCTCGCGGGCGGGCAGCTTCTGGTGACGCCGCTGATGGGCGCGAACCAACAAGTTTACGCGGTGGCGCAAGGGCCGGTCGCCATCGGCGGCTTCTCCGCATCGGGCCAATCGGGCTCATCGGTCACGCGCGGCGTGCCGACGGCGGGACGCATCGCCTCGGGCGCTTTGGTCGAACAGGAGATCCCGTTCGACATCGCCGCGCAGCCGGAAATCCGCCTGGCGCTGCGCAATCCCGATTTCACCACCGCCCAGCGCATCGCGCTCGCCATCAACACCGCCGTGGGCGGAGAAGCCGCGCGCGCGCTGAACCCCGGCACGGTGGCGCTGCGCCGCCCGCAGCAATTCGCCGGCGACATGGTTTCGCTGGTGGGCCGCATCGAAAATCTCGAGGTCGAGGTCGATACGCCCGCGCGCATCGTGATCGATGAAAGCTCCGGCATCGTGGTGATGGGCGAAAACGTGCGCGTCTCCACGGTGGCGATCGCGCAAGGCAATCTCACCATCTCGGTGCAGGAAGACCCTTTCGTCAGCCAGCCCGCGCCGTTCTCGCGCGGAGGCGAAACTGTCGTTGTCCCGTCCACCGGGATCGAGGTCGAGGAGGAAGAAGGCGGGCTCGTTGTGGTGCCAGGCGGTGTGCCGCTGCGCCATCTGGTCAACGGGCTCAACGCGCTTGGCGTCTCCCCGCGCGACATGATCGCGATCCTGCAAGCGCTGAAAGCGGCCGGCGCGATCCAAGCTGAAATCGAAGTGATGTGATGGACGGCCCCGCGCTCGCCCCCCTTCCCGGCGCGCCTTTGCCGACCGCGCGCGCGGCCCCCGATGCGGCGCAGGAGGAAATCCGCCGCGTCGCGCAGGAATTTGAATCCGTATTCTTGGCTGAAATGCTCGCGCCGATGTTCGAGAGCCTGGAGACCGACGGGCTCGGCGGCGGCGGCATGGGCGAGCGCATGTTCCGCCCCATGCTGGTGGAGCAATACGCGCAAGCGATCTCCAAAGCCGGCGGCGTGGGCGTGGCCGATTACATCATCGCCGAGCTCAACCGCATGCAGATGATCGAGACAACGCCGGAGGCCGCCGATGGCGCTGATCGCTGACAGCCCGGCCGATCGCGCCGAGCAATTGCTGCTGGCGACTGAACGGCTCACCGCCCTGGTGATTGAGGAAACGCGCCGCATCGATGCGCGCGAGCCCCCGCTTGACGGCGCATTGGCCGAGGAGAAGCAGCGCCTCGCCAACGCCTACCGGCTCGAACTCGCCCGCATTAAGGACGATAAGAGCCTCATAGAGCCCGCCCCGCCCGCCTTGCTCGCCAAGCTCCGCCAAAGCACGGCGCAGCTTCAGGAAATGCTCGCGCAGCACGAAATTGCGCTGAGCGCGGTGAAGCTGATCACCGAAGGCATGGTTCACGCCATGGCCGAAGAACTTGCGCGCCAACAGGGGGGCGACGCCCAATATGGCGCACATGGGGGCCTCTCAGCGCCCTCCGGGCCGCGCCCGGCCGTGCTCGACCGCCAGGCCTGAGCCCCGGCGCCGCGTTAACGCCCCGATCAAGCGACGATTTCGCCTTTCCTGTAATTCATCTTGCTCTGTGACTTCGGCGCCGTTTTTGTATCGGCGCAGCCCAGGGGGAGGAATGAAGCACGCGATGCCCACTCGCGCTTGGCGCCCTGTTGGGGCGCGCCGCCGCCAAGACGGCGCGCCGGCCGGCGTGCTGATCGCATTTGCGTTCAACCTATGCTTGTTCTTCCTGCCGATCGCCGCCGCATCGGCGATTATGGTGATCAGCCGCGATCATCTTTACGCCTACGAATATTCCGAAGCCGGAGCGCACGCCGTCGCCAACCGGGTCGAGCGCCTGAACGGCGCGCTGATCCAGCTTGATTTCGACCGCCAGCGCCAATGGGACGATCTGGTGGCGATGGAATTGATGGCCGGCGATGTGGGCGCGGCGCGCGGACTTTTGCTCTCGGCGCCGGGCATGCTGCCGGGGCGCATCGCCAACCAGATCCGCCGCGACGCCGGCGCCAATCCCGATGACGCCGATATCGAGCGCGTCGCGCTTGAGTTTCTGACGCCCGGCACGCGCTCACGCTACATGGCCACCGTGCCGCTGCTTTCGCGCCGCGCCGCCAGCGGGGCGGGCGAACGGCGCGATCCTGTCGGCCAGGTGATCCTCGGCGATGAGCGCGATTTTGAGTTGCTCGCGCGCGCGATGCTAGCCGCGCCCGACAGCGACGCGCTGCAATTCGTGTTGACCGGCTACGGGCTGGGCCTTGCCGGCGAGTTCACGCCGCAGATGGCGCGCGGCGCGGCCGCCCTGCTCACCGCGAGCCGGCGCGACGATTATCCGCTGACGCTCGACGCGGAAGCCGCCAGCTTCATCGCCGGCGTTTTGCCGATGGCGGATTTTCGCTCCGCCGCGATCGCCGGCGCCGGCGCGGGCGATCCCGGCGCCTACGCCAACGCCTCGGCCGCGTTCCGCGAAGCGCTCTCGCCCGAGCAGGCGCGCGCGTTCATGCTGACGCTGGCCGAAATCGGCGAGATCGGCGACGCGACTTCGATCGGCGCGGCCTCCGCCCTGCTCGCGCACGCGACCAGCTTCACCGATCTGCCGCGCCTCAAATTGCTCGCCCAAGCCGCCGGCGATCGCGCGGCGGCGGCGGCCAAGCGCTTGCCGCGTGACGGCGAATTGCTGAAAGCGGCGCGCGGCGAACTCACCATCACGCGCGATCTGGCGGCCTCGCTCGCGGCGGCGGCGCTGGCCTTGGCGGGGCTGCTCGCGATGCTCGGCTGGATGGCGTACGGCTTTGGCCGGCGCCTGATGCTGCGGCTGAACGAGGACGATTACGGCGGCGAGCTGGTCGATATCTCCAGCAGCAATTGGCGCCCGCTGTAACGCGCGCCCTACGCCTTAAACAGCGCCAGCACCGATTGCGGCTCGACGTTGGCGATCGAGCCGCCGCCCGCCAGACCCTGGCTCACTTGCAGCGCAAGCAGGCGCGCGCCGTCGGCGTCAAGATCGGCGTTGGCGGCGTTAGCGACCTCGGCCGCGCCCAGGAATCCCTGATGCGCTTCAAGCGCGCGCGCAGCGCTGAACAGCTTTTCCATCGCGCCCTGCAACGCATCCATTGAGCGCTGCACCTGGCCGGCGAAGGCGGGATTATCCAGCAGCGCATTGGCGGAAATCGCCAGCACGTCGCCTTCGCCTGGCTCAGCCTTCAGACGCATGTCCGCGCCTTGCACGACAAAGGGGGCCGCGCCCGGTTCGGCATGCACCGCAATATCTTCGCCCGCGGCTACGCCGCCGTTTTGGCCGAGGATGGCGTCCAGCCGCTCAGCGTAATTGCGCATCAGCGCGGCGAGATCTTCCTGCGCGCCGCCGCTGCGCGCGAGCGATTGGGCCTGCACAAGCATCGACTGCGCCTCGTGCCCGGCGGCCAGCGCCTTGTGCACTTGCGCAAGCCCTTCGCGCACGCTTTCACGCGCCGCGGCCCACGCCGCCGCGCCGCCGACATCGACACGGTCGCCCTTGGCGGCTTCGGCGTTGGTTTGTTGGGTTTGCAGAGGCGTGCGCGCCAAGCGCGCGTCAACATTGAGGGCGCCCGCGCCGACGGCGCCGGGAACGATGCTGGAAACCATAAGAGCCGCTCCTTCCGGATCGCGCGCGTTCATCCGCGCGGCGCTTTTCTGTGCGGCTTAGGAAATCGGACATAAATGTTAATGAAGCGTTAACGCTAACGCTTCCGAAACAAATATATTTACGTCTCGTTTACGAATTCTGCGCGCGCAGATACGCGACGACCGCGCGCGAATACGCAAGCTGCGTCTCGCTGGGATAGCGCAGCACCGTCTCGGAGGTCGCGGGATCGGTCAAGGTCTGCACGAAACGCTGCGCGTCGGCGTCGAGGCTGACTTGCAGGTTCGCGGGCGTGAGGTCCGGCGGCTGCGGCGCGGCTTTTTGCGCCAAGTCGTTCTTATCGACGGGCGTATTTTCGTTGGACGCCGTTTCCGGCGTTTGGAGCGGCTTGAAGTCCGGCGCCGCTTTCGGGGAGGCGATGGAATCCATGGCTCATGCTCTCGGGGATTGGCGGGAGGCGCGAACGCCCCCCGCCGTTTCCGTTCCGATTAGCGGAAGAACGACAACACGATCGACGGCGCGGAGTTCGCGATCGACAGAGCTTGCGCGCCCAGTTGCTGCTTCACTTGCAGCGCCTGGAGGCGAGCCGATTCTTTCGCGAGGTCCGCATCGACCAGGTTGCCGATACCAGCTTCGATCGAGTCCGACAGCTTGCCGAGGAAGGTCTTTTGAACTTCCAGAGCCTTCGACTGGGCGCCCATCGTCGCAAGATCGCGGTTCAGGTTGACGAGCGCATTGTCGATCGCCGTCACCGCGGCGGCGGCGCCGCTGGCGGTGGAGATGTCGAGGCTGGCGGTGACTTCTTCCAGCGCTTGGCCAGAGGCGCCGAGCGTGAAGTTGAAGCCGTTGACCGCCAACACGTTCGTGCCCGTGCCCGGCGCGACCGATTCGGTCATCGCGGTGCCGGTGCCGGCGCCGAAGATGCCCGTGTCATCCACAGCGGCGTCGTCTTCGTAATAGGTGACCGTGAACTCTTCATTCGAGTGCAGCGAGATCGCGCCCGTTTCCGCGTCGAACGAAGCCGTCAAGCGGCCGTTCGACTGCGTGGCGACCGACTCGATGAAATCGTTGATGGTGTCGCCCGAGGTGAGCTGAACCGTCATCGTTTCCGTAACGTTGCCCTCGGTGATCGAGAAGCGCAGCTCGGCATCCACCGCGCCGAAGTCGAGGCCAGTGGCCACTTCCAGGTCGGCGTAGACGGAGTACGGGTTGGTGTCGGTGTCGACGAGCGCATTGCCGGTCATTTCATAGCGGCCGCCGCTTTCGCCGGCGCTATCGGTGGTCAGCACGGAGAAGGCGTTGGAGCCGCCGGTCAGGTTCGTGCCGTTGACGAGGTTCGAACCGTTGAACGTCGCGGCGTTGGCGATCTGATCGATCTGGTTGCGCAGCGCGTTGAAGTCGGCTTGCAGCGCGGCGCGCTGGTCGGCCGAGAGGTCGGTGGCTTGGGCCGCGACCGACTTTTCCTTCAATTGCTTGAGGATGTCGCCGATGGCTTCACCGGCCGACAAGCCGACGTCGATCACCGAGGTGGCGCGATCGATGCCGTCCGTCACCGCGCCGAGCGAAGCGACGCGCGCGCGTTGGCCTTCGGCGATCGCGAACACGGCGCCGTTTTCCTTCGCGGAGCCGACCTTCAGGCCGGTGTTGATGCGGTTTTGAACTTCCGCGAGTTCGCGGGTGGTGGCGTTCAGGGATTGAAGCGCGACGAGGGCGCCGTAGTTCGTGTTGACGCTGGTCATTTATGTGGTCCTTCTGGACGATGTTTCCCGGCCGTTTTGGCCAGTCGGGCATTTTGCCCAATCCGCGCGGATAAAATCCCGAGCCTCCCCCCGCTTTGAAGAGAAGACACGTTGCGTTGCCAATGTTTTTAAGGACGAACGGTTAATAGACCGTCAGCGGAACGACGGATTCGGGTCGGCAAATTTTGCCGAGCTCAACGTGCGCCGAGACCTTCCATCATGGTGCGGTTGATATCGATCAGCGGATCGATCTCGGCGCCGTCGCGCAGCACCTGGCTCGAATAGCGCGCCACCCACATCGCCAGCGAAATGATTTGCCCACGCAGCGTCAGCGGCAACTGGTTTTCCGGGACGCTGCAATCGGCGGAGAGCACGCTCCAGAGCCGGCGATTGGCGTCGAGCGCTTCCGCCACCTGCGCCAGCGAGCCCTGCTCTTCCTTCACGCGCACAAGCGCGGCGGTGACTTGGCCGAACGCGCGGTATTCCAGCTCTCTCGGCGTATCAGCCTGCGTGGCTGCGCGCTGGTAAGCTTTGATCGACATCAGCCAGCCCTAAGCGCTCCGCCTCGTAGGAAATCAGTTTCCGGCAGCGCATCAGGGCTCGGTAATATTCGCCAGCCATTACTTCTTTGGAAACGCCAATGCATTCGGAGAGAATGCTTGGGTCTCTTACAGCGCCCATGAACTCGGCAAGGCGCGCGGCGAACTCGGTATAGGCTTGGTCCTTACCCTGCTCGTCCAAATACATGAGCATGACCGGGAAATAGATGCGCTTGGCCGGGGTGTCGGCCTCGTCCTGCTGCATGATGTCCTTCTCGCGCAGCACGGATGCCTTGTTTTGCAGCACGAGCGCCGCGCGGCGGTCCCCGTTCTGCACGACAGCGCCGTTGACGACGAATTTTTCGCCCGGTCTCAGCGACAATTTCAGCGGCATGTGGCCCTCGCCTCCCGATTCTGGGAGTCCAACGCCGTTAAGAGTCGCCTCCGAAGGTTAACGAGGTGTTGCGCCGCCCGCTGTCGGCTGCTTATTGCTGGTGCGAACTGAGGAAGCATCGATGCGCTTTGACGGCACCAAAGACTATGTCGCTACGGAAGACCTGAAGGTCGCGGTCAACGCCGCGATCACGCTGGAGCGCCCGCTCCTGGTGAAAGGCGAGCCAGGCACCGGCAAAACCATGCTGGCGATCGAGATCGCCAAGGCGCTCGGCACGCCTTTGATCGAGTGGCACATCAAGTCCACCACCAAGGCCGTGCAAGGGCTCTACGAGTATGACGCCGTCATGCGCCTGCGCGATAGCCAATTGGGCGATACGCGTGCAAGCGACATCGCAAATTACATCAAGCGCGGCAAACTCTGGGAAGCGTTTGAGAGTGACGTGCGCCCTATTCTGCTCATCGATGAAATCGACAAGGCCGACATCGAATTCCCGAACGATCTCCTGCAAGAGCTCGATCGGATGGAATTCT
>CAZWQS010000106.1:0-9942 GCA_964635925.1 uncultured Terricaulis sp.
GCCGCGATCGGAATTGAACACGATGCGCGCGCCATCAGGCGCGTAGGACGGTGATGTATCAATGGCCGGATGGTTGGTGAGGCGCCGACGCTGGCGGTCACGCAGGCTCATCGAGAAAATCTCGCTGTTGCCGTTCATATCGAGCGTAAACACCACGCCCTGCCCATCGGGCGTGAAGCGCGGCGCGAACGTCATGCCCGGGAAATCGCCCAGCACCTCGCGGCGATTGGTTTCGAGATTGTAGAGGAACACGCGCGGCGCGCCCGTCTCGAAACTCATATAGGTGATCATCTGCGTCGAAGGCGAAAAACGCGGCGTCAGCACGCGCGCTTCGGGGCCGGTGAGGAAGAACGGATTGGCGCCGTCCTGATCCATGATCATCAGCCGCTTCACGCGCCGCGTGCGCGGCCCGCTTTCGGAAACGAACACGATGCGCGTATCGAAATAGCCGCTTTCGCCGGTGAGCTGTTGATAAATCTGATCTGAAATGCGGTGCGCGATGCGGCGCCAATTGTCGGGCGTCGTGGTGTATTGAAAGCCCGTCATCGAGCTTTGCGCCAGTACATCCCACAAACGGAACTCAATCCGCACGCGCCCGTCCGGCAGCGGCGTCACTTGGCCAACGGCCAGCGCCTGCGCATCGATGATGCGCCAATCGGCGAAGCGCGGCGGCACCTCCAGCGCGGAGATGCGCTCGATAAACGCATTCGGCGGGATCGGCCGGAACAGGCCGGAGCGATCGAGATTGGCGCGGATGACGCCCGCCACATCGCGTCCCACCTGCTCGGCGGCCGCGTTGGAGCCCAGAAAATCCACGATGGCGATTGGCATCGGGTTCAAGTGGCCATCTTCCACGCTGACGCGCACTTGCGCCTGCGCCGGCGCGGCGAGCCCCGCCAAGGCGAGCGTCACTACGAAAACAGCCAGGATCGATCGGATCATGCGCATCGTGCTTTTCCTTCCTTCGCCACGCCGCGCTTCTATCGCGGACGCCGGAACGTGACGATCTGTTCCCGCCAGATATCAAAATGCTCGCCGACGACGGGGTCGTCGGGCAAGGGATAAGGGTCGCATTGGCGCACCGCGCGCACCGCGCGGTTCACCGCTTCCGTCATGGCCGCGTCGAACGTGTAATTGCGCGGGCTGGTGACGCGCGGCTGGCCGTTCAGCGTGCCGTTGCGATTGAGCTGGAACTCCACCACCACGATCAGCCGATCAGGATCGGGCAGATCGTCCGGCAAGCGCCAGCAGCGCTGCAAATGGCGCTGCATCAAAGCCGCGATCCGCGCTTCCATCGACGCGACCTCGGCGGTGCCAAGCCCCGCGCCGCGCTGCGTGCGCTCGGCCGGCGCGCCTTCCTGCTGGCGGCGGCCTGGATCGCGCTGTTTGTCGATGAGGCCGGAAATGTCGGAGAGATCGAACTCGTCGCGGCGCTGGCGCTGTTGGCGCGGCGGCGTCGGCTGAGGCGTGGGCGCGGGCGCGGCTTCGGGCGGCTCCGGCTCGGGCGGGGTGTCTTGGGGCGCGACCTCTTCGTCGGGCACCTGCTCGGCCAGCGCGCGCACGTTCGACTCGGCGGCGACATCGACGATCTCAATCGGCACGATCACGGGCGCATCCGGCGCGAGCACCGTGCGCGCCTCCCAGGCCAGCATCGTCATCATGACCGCGCCGACATGGCCTATGAGCGAAACGACCCAACCGGCGCGCATGTCCTACGGCGCCTCCGCCTTCGGGCGGCCTTGGCCCTCGCGCGTGTCGGTGACGAGTTGCAGCTTGTGGAAGCCGCCGGTGCTGACATTGGCCAACACCTCGGCCATCAGCCCGTAATTCGCGCCCGCATCGCCGCGGATATAAATCGCGCGATCATAGCCTTCGCGCGAAATCGCGCGCAGGCGCGGCACCAATTCATCAAGCTGCACCTGCGTTTCCTGCAGGAAGATGGAGCCGTCCGCGCGCACCGTGATGGCCAGCGGCTCGGTTTCCGCCGCACTTTGCTTGGCTTCGGTTTTCGGCAGCTCAATCGGAATCGAGACGGTGAGCAGCGGCGCGGTGACCATGAACACGATCAGCAGCACCAGCATCACGTCCACGAACGGGGTGACGTTGATCTCCGACAAGCGCGAAGCGCGGGCGCCCCCGCGTCGGCCGCGCCGCCCGGATTTGGCAAGCCCGCCCGCCATCAGCGCTCGCCCAGGCGGCGCGACAGGCGCGCGTTGACTTCATCGGAGAAGGTCTCAAGCCGCTCGGCGAAGCGATCGAGATCGCCGGTGAACTTGTTGTAGAAAATCACGGCGGGAATAGCCGCGACCAGGCCAAGCGCGGTGGCGAACAGCGCCTCGGCGATACCGGGGGCGACCACCGCGAGATTGGTCTGTTGTTGCGCGGCGATATTGGTAAAGGCGTTCATGATGCCCCACACGGTGCCGAACAGGCCGATGAAGGGCGCGGAAGCGCCCACCGTCGCCAGCACGCCGAGGCTCTTAGAGGCGCGCGACACTTCGCGCGAAATCTGCGCCTGCATCAGACGATCCACGCGATCGAGCATCATCTGCCCGCCATCGGCGCCAAAGCCGGCGCGGCGCGCCTCGCGCCATTCGCGCTGCGCGGCGGCGAACACGCGGCTCATCGCATCGCGCGGGCGCTCGCCGCGATCGTCCATTTCATCCATGGAGCGGCCGGACCAGAACTCGCGCTCGAACTTGCGGGCGTGGGAATCAAGTTCGCCAAAGTGCAGCCATTTATCGACCGCGATCGCCCACGACCAGATCGAGGCCACCGCAAGGATCAGCATCACGCCTTTGACGACCGGATCGGCCTCGAGAAACAAGGTCCAAACGGTGATCTGTTCTACGCTGGATTCCATGATCGCTCCCGCCTCCGCGGCGTTGTTCCCATAAGCCGCGCCCCATCTCGGGCTTAAGCCGGATGAGTTTGTCAAAAGCTGGACGGGGAAGGCTCTAGAAATGGTTTAAGCCGCTCAACCAGCAGATTCGGCGGCTTTCTGGGCCGCCCCGTGAGACTGATGCAACAGACCTCGACCCGGGCCGTCACTAGGCTTTCGCCCGCCCGCTCCAGGGTTTGCGCGATGAAAATGCGCGGGCCCTTGGTGGTTTCAAAGACCGTGCGCACGGAAAGCGCGTCATCGATGCGCGCCGGCTTCTGGAACACCAGCTCCATGCGATTGACCGCGAATCCGAGCGGCTCGGCCCCCGCCAACAGCGCGCTGTGATCCACGCCCGCCACGCGCAGGAAATCGCTGCGCCCGCGCTCAAAAAAGCGCAGATAATTGGCGTGATAAACCACGCCGGTGAAATCGGTGTCCTCGTAATAGACCCGCACCGGCAGGATGTGGGTGCGGCCCTCGAAGCGGCCGGCGCTGGGCGAATCCTGGCTCATGCCTCCGGCGATACACGAACCGGGGCCAGCGCCAAAGCCGCGCGGCGCGCGCCGCCCACAATCAGCCCCGCGCCCCAACTGGCGAGCGCCCGCAAGCGCCGCACCGGGCGCGCCAGCAGCGCCGCGAACGTCAGGTTGGCGCCCAGCATCACCACGAACAGCCCGATGAAAAACAGCGCGTTGTCCGCCGGCAGGTAGGGCGAGATGAAATAGCCCACGGCCGGCGCGCTGAGCTGCAGCAGCACGCAATTGGCGATGAGCAGATCGATCGACGCGCGCCCCCAGGCCGCCAATTGCGCGCCGATGCGCGCGCCGTAGCGCGCCAGCAGCACCGAGAGGCAAAGCGCGAACACAATGCCGGACATGGTGGTGAGCGCGAACCAGGTCAGATTGCCGAACTGGCCGATAATCATGGATACGCCGAAGCGATCGCCCAGCCAGCCCAAGCCGCATTGCGCCGCCATATCCCATCGGCAGCCTTCGTTGAGATGAAAAGTCGCCGCCGTCGCGCCGCCAGCCAGCAGGCAGAGCGCCAGCGTCGCACGCGGCCAACGCGCAAGCTCGCGCACGCTGAAGCGCAGCGCGTGGCCAGCCAGGAAACAGATCACGGCGACGCCGATCAGGTTGAGCTGATAGAAATTGCGCCAGCCGAATTCGGTGGACGCCAGCGTCGCGCCCAGCAGAAGGAATGAAGCGCCCCAAGCCGGCAGCACGCCGACGCGATACGTCAACGCCGCGAACACGCGCGTCACCGCCAGCGCCACCAAAAACCACAGCGCCGACATCGAATAGAAATCGCCGAACACCGCCGTACGCGCCGCGTTCTTCAGCACGCGCTCAAACCCGAACGGCTGATAACCGAACGGCGCCGAGACGCCCGCCACGCCAATCACGTAGCGCACCAGATCGAGCGCGATGCTGGCGAGCCAGGCGATCAGCACCAGCGCGATGGCTTGGCGAAACGTGGTCTCCAGCGAGCGCCGCTCACGCCAGCCCATGCCAGAGATGAAGAAGAAGAACGCCATCATGAACGAGGCGCCGAACTTCCATTGCAGGAACGCCGCTTCGTGGAAGGGGTCTCCGCCCATGAACCAGGGCGCGAGCGCGTGGCCGTAAAGCACGCACAGGATCGCCAGCCCGCGCCCGACATCAAGCGCGTTCACGCGCCCCTGCCCGACGCCGGCCCTGCGCATCTCCTGTGCGAACATCAATCCCCCCGCCGCCCCGCCGGCCTATTCCAGCGCTCGCGCGATCGCCGCCGCCCGCCGCCGCAGTTCCGGGACGCTTATGGTTTCCCAGAACGCCCCGATCGCCAGCGGGCCCAGCACGAACAGGTTCGGCTGCACCGCGCCGGCCCGATCGCACAGGCGATTATGGGAATCGACGTCAAAGCCTAGCCCGTTCGCCGGCGCGCGCGCCAAGCCCTCGTCCAGCAATTGCCGGACCAGAGGATCAGCCGATCGGGACAGCACGTGCTCGGCCCCAGTGCAGTTAATGACGCCCGCCACCTCGATCCGATGGCGCGCGCGGCTGCCGCGCCCGCGATGTTGCAGCCGCCAGAGGCCGCCTTCGCGCGTGGCGGCGCTGATCTCCCCCGCCAGTACGCGCAACCGCCCCTCGGCGATCAGCGCCTTGATCCGCGCGTCGATCTCGGGGGCGAGGCGATGGCGGTGACTGTCCCACCAGGGGCGCAGATGGCGCAGGAAGCGGCGCTGGCGCTCCGGCCCCAGGCGCATCCAGAAATCCGGCGCGGCCGCGCGCAGACCATCCATGGCAGAGCGCCAATCAGGCGCCGCGCGCAGGCGCACGGCATGAAGCGCGTCGCTCAGCTCTACCGGCAGGGCAAGGCCCGCCGTCGGCGCGCTGCGCGCGGCTTGCGGCAAAGGCAAGCGCCCGCGGCGCGACAGCGCATAGATCACGCCCTTGCGGCGCGTGGGCGCCAGCGCCAGGGCCACGTCCACCATGGTGAGCCCGGTTCCCAGCAGCAGCACGTCGCTGTCGCGCGGCAAATATTGATAAGCACGCCGATCCCACGCGCCGATTAGATCCGACGCCTCAAACGGCGGCGGCGGTGATGGCGCCGGCGCGCCCAGCGCCAGCACCACCGCATCGCCTTTGAGCACGCGCCCGTTCGCCAGCGTCACCGCCCAGCCGTCGCGCTCGCGCCGGCACGCCGTCGCGGCGGCGCGCACGCGCGTCAGCGCGCTAGGCCAGCGTGTCGCCGCGGCTTCGCGCAGCACGTCTTGAAGATAAGCGCCATACAGACGCCGCTGCGCGTAAGCGCTCGCCTGGTCGCCGCCGACGCGATGCTCCAGCCAACGCAGAAAATGATCCGGCGCATCCGGAAACGCGCTCATGCGCGCGGCGACGACGTTGAGCAAGTGTTCGCCCGCAGCCTTGCCATAAGCCAGCCCAGGGCCAAACGAGCCGTTGCGCTCAATCAACGTAACGCGCGGGCCGCCACGGCCCCGCCGCAGAAGCTGCGCCGCCGTCACCGACCCTGAAAACCCAGCGCCAATGATGATGACACGCGCCCCGTCCCGTTTCGTCACGCTTGAGGCCATGTGTTCCAATCTAGCACCGGCCGGCGCGCTTGTGGGCGCCGGTTGAGCTTATGGAACCCGATCACGCCATCGTGGCCACGCCAAAGCGGCCCGGACTTGAAACACCCCCGCCGCTGGTGTCTTTTTGGTCACGTTAGCGCGAGGGGCGCGTTTTGACTGGGTGGAGTTCCATGAGGCATCTTCTCGCGGCGGCGATTTTTCTTGCGACCACCGGCCCGGCCGCCGCCTACACCGCCTTCATCCTGCCCCAGAACTTCAACCCCAATGACGGCGAGGTGGCCGTTGAGGCCGCCTACGCCAACACGTTCTTCACGCCGGCCGTCGGCCTGCCGGCGGATATGCGCCTGCTTTATCCGGACGGGTTCGAAGGCGGCTTCAGCCGCGTCGCGGTCGCCGGCAACGCGACTGAGCTGAGCGGCGATCTCCCGCAATGGGGCACCTATCGCATCACGACCGGCGAATTGCAGGGCGCGATCACCACGCTCGTCGCCGCCGATGGCGCTTGGCGCCCGCTCGCGCAGGGCGAGGTGCTGCCTGAAGGCACGCAAACCTCCACGATCCAGACCATCACCCTGGCCGACGCCTACATGTCGCGCGGCGCGCCGACGCGGCGCGTTGTGGATCAAACCATCGGCGCGCTCGCGCTCGCGCCAGTGACGCATCCCAACGAAGTGCTCGTTTCGCACGGCTTCCAGGTGGAGTTGCGCTTCAACGGCCAGCCATTCCCCAACATGCCGATCGTGCTGTACGACGCCGGTGATTCCGACACCGATCAAAGCACTTATTTCGTCACCGACGCGCAAGGCCGCGCCACCATCGCGCTGCCGCAGGCGGGCCAATACGTGATCGCCGCGCGCCACCGCGCCGACGCGCCGGAAGGCGCCGGCGTCGATGTGCGCTCGTACGTCACGACACTGACGTTCAGCGCCATCAATGCGATCCCGGCCTACCCAGAACCGCCCCGCGCGGAACCCGACCGCCGCCGCCGCCGCGTTGGGGTCCAAAACTAAACCAACAAACGCGCGCCCGGGGACGCACCATGACCGTTTCACTCGTCACCGGCGCCAATCGCGGCATCGGGCTTGAGCTCTGCCGGCAATTGGCCGCGCGCGGCGACACCGTGATCGCGGCGTGCCGCGCCCGCTCGCCCGCGCTTGACGCGCTCGGCGTGCGTGTCGAGGCGGGCGTGGAAGTGAGCGACGCCGCCTCGATCGCGGATCTGGCTAAACGCCTGGCCGGCGCGCGCATCGAGGTGTTGATTAACAATGCCGGCATTTTGCGCGTCGAGAGCCTCGAGAACACGAATTTCGACTCCATCGCCCAGCAATTCGCGGTGAACGCAATGGGGCCGCTGCGCGTCACCACCACGCTTCTGCCGCTGCTGGCGAAGGACGCGAAAGTCGCCATCATCACCAGCCGCATGGGCTCGATCGCGGACAACGGCTCAGGCGGGTATTACGGCTATCGCATGTCGAAAGCGGCTGTGAACGCCGCAGGCATGTCGCTGGCGCACGATCTGAAAGGCCGCGGAATCGCCGTGGCGTTGCTGCACCCAGGCATGGTGGCCACGGAGATGACGGGCAAGAACGGCATCCCGCCTGAAGAAGCCGCGCGCGGCGTGATCGCGCGCATCGACGCGCTGACGCTGGAAACGAGCGGCGCCTTCGTTCACGCCGGCACGGGCGAGGCGCTGCCGTGGTGAGCGAGCCGAAACTGCAAATCCGCGTCATCCCCGTCACGCCGCTGCAACAGAATTGCTCGCTGATCTGGAACGAGGACACCAAGC
Source organism: uncultured Terricaulis sp. (assembly GCA_964635925.1). Classification (GTDB taxonomy): domain Bacteria; phylum Pseudomonadota; class Alphaproteobacteria; order Caulobacterales; family Aquidulcibacteraceae; genus Vitreimonas. The sequence goes on from CAZWQS010000106.1 coordinate 7,747, forward strand.
GCGCCGCTTTGGTCGATCCCGGCGGCGATGCGGATCGGCTGATGGACGCGCTCAACCATTTCGGCCTGACGCTGACGCGCATGTGGCTGACGCACGGCCATCTCGACCACGCCGGCGCGGCGGCCGAGCTGCGCGAACGCACGGGCGTTCCCGTGGAAGGGCCGCACAAGGAAGATCAATTCTGGCTCGATCAAATCGAGAGCGCCGCGCAACGCTACGGCGTAGCCGGCCTGCGCAACGTGACGCCGGATCGCTATTTCGAGGATGGCGAGGTGCTGGCGTTCGAGGGCGTCGCCTTCAACGTCACGCACACGCCGGGGCACACGCCGGGCCATGTGGTGATCCACAACGCCGATTTGAAAATCGCGTTCGTGGGCGATGTGCTGTTCGCCGGCTCGATCGGGCGCACCGATTTCCCGCGCGGCGACCACCAGCAATTGCTGGACTCGATCACGCAGAAGCTTTGGCCCTTGGGCGAAGACATCGCCTTCGTGCCGGGCCACGGCCCCACCTCCACGTTCGGGCGCGAGCGGCAAACCAATCCGTTCGTCGCCGACCACCTCACCGGCTACGCCGGCGCGGAAAAGCAAGCGCCGGACGTGGGCGAACAGCGCACGACCAAACGCTACACTTAGCTCTCCGCGCCGAGCTTTTTCGCGTAGCCGCTGGACATCAGCTTCGCCATCGCATCGAACGATTGCTCGGGATCGCTGCGCCGCAGCAGCGCGCCTTGCCCCTCCATGCCTTCGGCCAGGATCAGTTCGCGCTTGCCCGTTTCCAGCGCTTCAATAATGCGCCCCGCGGCGACGTCCGCAGGCATGCCATTATCGATCGCGCTGTCGCTGAAGCCGCGCGCTTGCGCTTTCGCATCGAGCGCGTTCTTGGAAACGTTGGTCCGCACCGAACCCGGCGCCACCACCAGCACGTTCATGCCCTGATGCGCGGTCTCGGCGCGAACGCTGTCATGATAGCCGATAATGCCGGCCTTGGCCGCGCTGTAGGCGCTGCGCAGCGGCACGCCGATAATGCCCGCAACGCTGGAGATCGCCACGATCGCCCCGCCGCCCGCTTCCACCATGCGCGGCAAAAGCTGTTGCGTCAGCGCGATCGGCGCCATGAGATCGACGCCGATGATGCGCTCAAACACCTCAAAGCTCGTCTCCACCGCGAGCGAGCGTTGCGAGATGCCGGCATTGTTCACCAGCCCATCCACCGGCGCCCAGGCCCACGCCTTGGCGACGATCTCCGGCAGGCGCGCGAAATCGGTCGCTTCAAACGGCAGGATCAGGCTCTCGGTCTTGCATCGCGCCGCCACCTCTTGCAGCGCGCTTTCATTGCGCCCCGAAAGAATGAGCTTCGCGCCCTTGGCCGCCAGCGCCTGCGCGAGCGCCGCGCCAATGCCGGAGGACGCGCCGGTGATCCACCAAGTCTTGTTCTGAAACATCACGCTCCCTCACGCAAAGATCGCCACCGCCTGGCGCCCGATCGCCAGAGGTTGGCCTGTTTCGCTCCACGCCATCATGTTTTGCATCGAATAGCCATCGCCCGCGAAATCGCTGGAGGAGGATAGCAGGCTCCAACCATCCGCGCGCGCCGGTTGCGTCAACAGATCGATCGACCACGTCATGGTGCTGATCGGCGCGAGCGCGGGGAAATGCACCATGGCCGCGGGCGGCGGGCAATCGGCCATCGCCAGCAGCGCGGTCACCGGATCGACTGGGCCCGGATCGAGAAAGCGCGCCCAGAGCGTGAATTCCGGCCGCGGCGCGCTCACCTCCAGCAAGCGCCCGCCAGCGGCGAGGCGCGTTTCAAAATTATTCCAAAAGCCAGGCGGGGCATTCGCGCCTTCCTTGCGAAACGGCGCGAGTTTTTCCGGCGGCTCAACCTTGGGCGCCGGCAGATAATCGTGCGCGATTCTGCTGTCGCGGCTGACGCCGAACACGAACGTCGCGCGCGCGGCGGGGCCATCTTCGTTGAAACATTCGCACGCCGCGATCGCCGCCGAACGCCCACGCCGCAGCAGCGTGCTGTTGAAGCGCAGCGTGCCCGACGCCGGCCCCACGAATGTGAATTGCGCCGAGCGCAGCGGCCCCAGATCGCCCAGCGCGCGCTTGGCCGCTTCGTAGGCCAGCGCGGCCGTCATGCCGCCATAAAGCGTGCGCCCCTGCGCCCAATCCTGCGGCGCGGCGATGGTGA
>CAZWQS010000107.1:0-9886 GCA_964635925.1 uncultured Terricaulis sp.
AACTCACGACCCCAACCTTGGCAAGGTTGTGCTCTACCCCTGAGCTACGCCCGCGTCCTGGGTAACAGGGGCCAAAGGCCCCCGCTGAGGGGCGCTCCTATCGCAGAGACGCGGGGCCAAAGCAAGGGGCGGCGGCTGGTTCGGGGTTCGGTTGTCGGGAATCGGTTCTCGGGATGCGGCTGCATGAACCCGATTCCCGACCTACTCCCCCTTCTCCGCCTTCCTTGGCGGTTTCATCCGTCGGCGGTTCACATGGCCGTCCGGCGCCACATGCCCCTCCGGCGTGCGGCCGCGGAAATAGTCGCGCTGCCAGCCGTGCTTCACCGCCTCGCTATCCTTGTCGGCGAGCTTGTCGAGGAAGTTGGTGCGGCTTTGGCCCCAGGCTTCGTATTGGCGCTTCAACTCGGGATCGTCGTGGATCGATTTTATGATCGGCTGGAATTGATCCATCTGCTCATGCGGGATCGGATAGACGAAGCAGAACGGCTCGCCTTTCTTGAACGAGATCATGCCGGGGCGCGTGAAGCGCCAATTCATCGTGAAGGGAAACGGCAGCCAATAGGTTTCCACCACGCCCGCGAGCGGCTGGATGCCGTCCTTAATGTGATTGGGCGGCCCGCCGACCCAAAGATCCCAGCCCGGATCGGTGCGGAAGAGATAGCCGGTGTGGAACGTCAGCACCCCGCCCGAGAAATGCGAGACAGCCCAGCGATCAAGCAGCGCGCGCGGGGTGTCGTCATCGGGATCGAGGCGGATGTCTTCGATGCGCGGGCCGCCATTCCACGTCGCGGTGAAGCTCACCGGCGAAAGCAGCGCCCAGCCCGTCGTGTTGGCGACCACCAGCGGCAAGCAGCGATAGGGGTGGCGATCGGAAAAGCGATCCATCCATTCGCGATCGGGCGAGCCTGGAACCATCTCCGCCGGTTGCGGATCGACTTGGTAGCACGTCAGTTTCATTGAGAGATCGTTCCCTTATTCGTCCGCGCGCGCCGGGCGCGGGGCGCTGAGCCGGCGGCGATGGATGTGATCCTCCGCAGCCGCTTCCCCACGCGCGGTTTTGCCCGCGAAATACAGGCGCTGCCAGACTTGATCCTGCGTTTCTTTGTCTCCCGCGCGCACGCGGGCGATGAAATCGCTGCGCCCTTGCACCCAGGCTTTCGTCTCCGCCTCCAGCGCGGGATCATCCGCCAGCGGCTTGATCACCGGCTCGCATTGATCGATCGCGGCGTGCGGCACGGGCATGATCATGCAGAACGGTTCGCCCGCCTCGAAGCTCACGGTTACTGGCGCGGTGAAGGCCCAAATCATCGTGAACGGCTGCGGCAGCCAGGAGGTCTCCACGATGCCGGTGAGCGGCTGGACGCCGTGCTTCAAATGATTAGGCGCGCCGCCGACCCAGGTATCCCAGCCGCTTTCGGTGCGGAACAGCCAGCCGGTGTTGAACGTCAGCGTGCCGCGCGCGAACATCGACATCGCAAAATGCTTATGAATGTCGCCCTCGCTTTCGAGCGTGACGTCGCTGAGCGCGGGCCCGCCATTCCACGTCGCGCGGAATGGCGCCGGCGTCAGCACCTCCCAGCCGGTGCAATTGGCGATGTTCAGCGGCAAGCAGCGATAGGCGTGACGCCGGGTGAATTCGTCCATCCAGCCGCGCTCGGGCTGGCCGGGGCGAATTTCAGCCGGGCGCGCTTGCATCGGGTAGCAAGTCAGCTTCATCGCTGCGACTTATAGGGCCAAATGACCGCCCCGCCAGACAACGCACCCGAACCGCGACCGCGCGCCACCGAAGCCGACCTCTTCGCCCTGTTCGATCAGCTCGGGATCGCCCACGCGACCCACCGGCACCGGCCCGTCTTCACGGTCGATGAGGGCGCGGACATCAAGGCCGCCCTGCCCGGCGGGCACACTAAAAACCTGTTCTTGAAGGATAAAAAGGGCGGCATCTGGCTGATCTCGGCAATCGCGGAGACCGCGATCGATCTCAACGCCGTCTCCAAGCTGCTGGGCGCGCCGCGTTTCAGCTTCGGCTCGGCGGAGCGGCTGATGGACTATCTGGGCGTCACGCCCGGCTCGGTGACGATTTACGCGCTGATCAACGATCAGGGCGCCCGCGTGCGCGTTATCCTGGACGAGGCGCTATTCGGCCACGACCTGGTGAACTTTCACCCGCTGAGCAACGACGCCACCACCGCCGCAAGCCCCGCCGACATGCTGAAATTCGTCCGCGCCACCGGGCATGAGCCGATCCGCCTCAGCTTTGACGGCGCGGGGGTTCCAAGTTTGATTGAACCGGGGGCGTGAGCAGCCCAAATAGGGAGCGACGCAATCCAGAGGCTTTCATGACTTTCCTCGACGGCGCAGCGCCGCCAGATTCAGACATTGTCAAAGACGGTTCCGATCAGGGCTTCATGGCCGATGTGATCGAAGCGTCCAAGGGCGCGCCGGTGATCGTGGATTTCTGGGCGCCCTGGTGCGGCCCCTGCCGCCAGCTTGGGCCCCCGCTTGAACAAGCCGTGCGCGCCGCCGGCGGCAAGGTGCGCTTGGTGAAGATCAATATCGACGAGAATCCCGGCGTGGCCGGCCAGCTTGGCGTGCGTTCGATCCCCGCGGTTTATGCGTTTGACCAGGGCCGGCCGGTCGATGGCTTCATGGGCGCGCTGCCCGAAAGCCAGATCAAACAATTCGTCGATCGCCTTGCCGGGGCGGACATGACCGCCGAGATCGAGCCGCTGCTCGCGCAGGCCGCGGAATCCATGAGGCTCGGCGATATTGGCGGCGCGGCGCAGGGTTATTCCGCCGTGCTGCAGCTCGACCCAGAAAACGTGAAAGCCATCGCCGGCATGGCGCGTTTGGCGCTGACCACCGGCGATGCGGCGCAGGCGCAAGAAATCCTCGCGCACGCGCCGGCCGATAAGCAGAACGATCCCGACATCCTCGGCGTGCGCGCCGCGCTTGAGCTCAGCGCCAACGCGCCGGCGGCGGGCGAGTCTGATGAACTCGCGCAAAAGGTCGCCGCCAATCCGCAGGATTTGCAGGCGCGCTACGATTACGCCGAAGCGCTTTCCGCGCGCGGTGATCTGGAAGGCGCCAGCGATCAATTGCTCGCCATTATCGAACAGAACCGTAATTGGAACGAAGAAGCCGCGCGCAAGCAGCTCTTGAAGGTGTTTGAAGCGGCGGGGCTTAGCTCCGACATCGCCAAGAACGGCCGGCGCCGGCTTTCGGCGATTCTGTTCGCATGAGCGCGTTCGGCTATCGCCGCGCCTCCGATCTGCCGGAGATGCTGCCGCTGTTCCCGCTGCAAGGGGCGGTGCTGTATCCGCGCGGCGTGCTGGCGCTCAACGTGTTCGAGCCGCGCTATCTCAACATGGTGGACGACGCCTTGGGCGGCGAGCGCCTGATCGGCATTATCCAGCCCGCCATTGGCGAGGAGGATGAGCCGACGCCCCAGCTCGCCGATGTCGGCACCGTGGGGCGCATCACCACGTTCTCGGAAACCGACGACGGGCGCTATCTCATCACGCTCACCGGCGTGTGCCGCTTTAATCTGGGGCCAGAGCCGGAAACCAGCCTGCCGTATCGCCAGACGCGCGCCGCCTATGACGCGTTCGAGACCGATTTCGCGCCCGCGAGCGACCGCGCCATCGATCGCGCACAATTGATGCGCTCGCTGAAAACCTACGCCGCGCTGCACGGCTTCAACGTGGATTGGCAATCTGTGGAGGACGCGCCGACCGAAACCGTGATCAATGTCGCGGCGCAAATCTGCCCGTTCGATCCCGCCGCCAAGCAAGCATTGCTGGAAACGCTCGACCTCGACGAGCGCGCCAAGGCGCTGGTCGCGCTGCTGGAATGGGATAATGCCGGCGAGGGCGAACGCCCGGGCGGGCCGCTGCAATGAGCGCCGCGCCCGATCCGAAATTGCTTGAAGTTCTGGTCTGCCCGCAGACGCGCACGCCGCTGCGCTATGACCGTGAAAAGCAGGAGCTGATCAGCGAAACCGCGCGCCTGGCTTACCCCGTGCGCGACGGCGTGCCGATCATGCTGATCGATGAGGCGCGCGAATTGGGGGTGGACGAATGAGCGAGCGCCCCTGGCCCACCGATCTCGCGTTCGACCGCAAGGCCAAGGCGCTGCACATCAGCTTTGACGATGGTGCAGCGTTCGACATTCCGTTCGAGCTGCTGCGCATCGAAAGCCCGAGCGCGGAAAACAAGGGCCACGGCCCCAATCCCCCGCCGCCACCCACAGGCAAGGCCAATGTCAACGTGACGCGCGCCGATGCGGTGGGCCGCTACGCCGTGCGCATCAGTTTCGACGACGGCCACGACACCGGGCTCTATTCATGGGACCTGCTCTATGATCTCGGGCGCGAGAAGAACGAGCGGCTGAGGGTTTACCGTGAAACATTGCAGGCGCGCGGCCTGCGCGACGAGGCGTGAATGAAACCGAACGCGCGCGCCAAACGTAGAAGCTGACATGATCCGCCGCACGTTTTTCGCCGCCCTTGGTTTCCTCCTCGCCGCCTGCGGCGCTGAAAGCCAGGGCCAGGCCAACGCCCAGCCGATCTCACCCACGACGGAGGCCGGTGTAGCGCAAGCAGTATTCGCCGGCGGCTGCTTCTGGTGCATGGAGCACGACATGGGCGCGATCCCCGGCGTGCTCTCCGTCACCAGCGGCTACACCGGCGGGCGCAACCGCAACCCCAGCTACGAAAACCATCCCGGCCACTACGAAGCCGTGTTGGTGCGCTTCGACACCAGCGTGATCAGCTACGCCCAGCTTCTGGAGCGCTACTGGCCGCTGACCGACCCCACGGACGCAGGCGGCCAATTCTGCGATCGCGGGCATTCTTATCTTCCGGCGATTTTCGTCACGCCCGACCAGCGCGGAATCGCGGAAGCTTCCAAGCGCGCGCTGATCGCCAGCGGGCGCGTCAACGGCCAGGTGCGCACGCCCATTCTGGACCGCGCCGATTTCTGGGAAGCGGAAGAATATCACCGCAATTACGCGCGCCGGAATCCCGGCCGCTACGCGCAATATCGCCAAGGCTGCGGCCGCGACGCGCGCCTGCGCGAAGTCTGGCGGCGGCGCTAACGCGGGCGTGACCCCCGTCACATCGCCCCGGCCTAGGCGCGCCTACCTTCTCCTTATCGAAGCAAGCCGCTTCGAGATGAGGAGCCAAGCCAATGACCGCCAAGTTCTATTCCCTGATCATCGCCGCCCTTGTGATGGCCCCGGTCGCGTACGCCACGCTGACCCAAGCCGCGCAAATGGTCGCCTAATCCACCCACCCACGAATTTCCGAGAGCAAGACAATGACCAAATTCTACGCCCTGATCGCCGCCTGCGCCGTGTTCGCGCCCGTCGCGTTCGCCATGATGAACCAAGCCGCCCAAATCGTCGCGTAAGCTCCCGACGCGATACGCTTGAGCGGTCAAGCAGGGCGCGGAGGTCGAAAGACCTCCGCGCCCGCCTCATTTTCGGAACGCGCTTTTCAGCGAGAGCGGACGGTCAGCTAGTTGGGGCAACACAGATTGACTGCGTCGCCTGAAACACCGCCGCTTGAGCGGCTTGCACGCGGCGATCAGACAAGCTCGTGTTCATCACAAACCAGATTGGCACTCGCAGTTGCTCGCCTGACGCACTCCACGTTGATGCATCCGCCGGCTTCATCCGAAAGGCCTGCGAAATTCTTATGGCAGCTTGGCCAAAACCAGCGTCGCTGGGGCTCTCATAGGCAGACGTACAATCGAGCGAGCCATCGGCGCTTACAGAGCAACAAAGTATGACGACGCCGCTCTGGCCGGATTCCGCAGCATGGGGCGGGTAGTGGCGCTCGAAATCCCTCCCTGTTGGGCGCGTTTCCCAATCAAGGGTGAAGGCGGGGCTGCGCCGCTCCTCCTCAGGGTAGGCGAGCGACAAGGTCGTAAACGCGATGGCGCCAAATACGCTCAAAGCGAACAGAAGGGCCTTTCGCATGATCACCTCGACCCTCGAGAACAGCGTGATACCATACATAAATGGGCCAAGAATCTAAGCCGCCAAGCTCTCGCCCCGTAGCAGCTTCGGCAGATCGCCCGCAGCGCCTCCGGCGTATTTCATGAAGAAGCGCCGCGCGGGGCCCACCGCGTTCACCGCCGCCAAACCCACGCGCCGCGCCGCGCGCAGCGGCGCGATGGAATTGGAGAAGAGCTTGTCGAACGCCTCCATGCCTAACGCCATGGTCACGTTGTCGAAGCGCCGCCAGCGCTGATAGCGCTCGAGGATCGACACATCGCCGGGATCGAGCCCCACGCTCACGCCATCGGCGATGCATTCCGCCAACGCCGCGCAATCCTTCAAGCCAAGATTCAGCCCTTGCCCCGCCAGCGGATGAATCCCGTGCGCGCTATCGCCGGCGAGCGCCACGCGATCATCGATCATGCGCTCGGCCAATTGCAGCGAGAGCGGATAGCCGAAGCGCGGGCCTTCCAGCGACAAGCGCCCGAGGAAATCACCGAAGCGCAGCCGCAGCTCCGCGAGGAAATCATCCTCGCCCATCGCCAACAGCGCTTCCGCCGCCAAGCGCGGCTCGGCCCACACGATGTTCGCGCGCTCGCCCTTCAGCGGCAGGATCGCGAACGGGCCGTTGGGCAGAAAATATTCGTGCGCCACGCCCTCGTGCGGCTTCTCGTGCGCGATCGTCGCCACGATCGCCGTCACCGGATAGTCCCAACCGATCGTGCGAATGCCCACCGCGCCGCGCACGAAGGAACGGCGCCCATCCGCCCCCACCAGCAGCGGCGCGCGCAAGCTGCGCCCATCGGCCAATGTCACGGTCACGCCCGCCGGATCGCGCGCGATGGCGCTGACGCTCATCGGCTGGATGATCTGGATTGAAGGCCGCGCCCTCACCGCGCGGTCGAGCGCCAGGCGCACGTGGCGCGCCTCCAGCATCAGGCCCAGCGGCTCATCCGCCTCTTCCTGCTCGGCGCCGTCAAAATGCAGATAAAGCGGGCTCGGCCCGCCGCGAACCTTCCCGTCCGTCACCAGGATTTCGCGGATCGGCTGGGCGACCTGATCCAGCTCCTCACCCAAGCCCAAAGCCCGCCACATCCGATAAGAGGCGAAAGCGATCGCGAACGCCCGCCCATCGAAGGCCGGGGCCAGCGTTTCCGCCGGCTTGGAGGCGTCAATCACAACAACCTTCAACCCTGCCTGATCCAGCGCCAGCGCCAGCGTCTGCCCCACAAGGCCGCCGCCGCCCAGAATCACGTCCGCATCGAAGCCGTTGCTCATGGCCAACGATAGCGCGCCGCCCGCGCCGCCGTCGATGCGGCTGCAGCGCGCAAGCTTTGAGCGCGGCGCCTAAAATTTGAGCGCTGGCGCTGCGCTGCACCATAGAGCGCCCGCGTTCGCTTGCCGCGCGCGCCAAGCGGCCAACCAATCGCTCTCAACCAGCCAAGAGGGAGCGGGGTTATGAATTTGTGGAAGACGTTGAGGCTCGGGGGAGCCGCGCTCGTCGCGGCGCTCGCGCTGGGCATCGCAGCGCCAGAAATGGCGCTCGCGCAGGAAACCGCGGCACCGCCGGCGGCGGAAGCTGTCGCCGCTGAAACCGCACCCGCGGTGGAAGTCGTAGAGGAAGCGGCCGAAGAGGCCGCCGCCGAGGAATCCACGATCGATTCAGGCGACACCGCCTGGATGCTCGTCTCCACCGTGCTGGTGGTGCTGATGATCCTGCCGGGTTTGGCGCTCTTCTATGGCGGGCTCGCCAAGTCGAAGAACGTGCTCTCGGTGATCATGCAAGTGTCCACCGTCGCCGCGATTGGCTTCGTGACCTGGGCGCTCTGGGGCTTTTCGCTCACCTTCACCGAAGGGCCAATGAACGCCTTTGTGGGCGGGTTCGACAAATTCTTCCTCGCCGGCATCGGCGTGAACGATCCGTCCTCGGTGCTGTCGAACATCCCCGAATTCGTGTTCGTCTCGTTCCAGATGACGTTCGCGGCGATCACCGCCGCGCTCGCGGTCGGCGCGTTCGCGGAGCGGGTGAAATTCTTTCCGATCGTGATTTTCGCGATCCTGTGGCCGCTGCTTTCGTATTATCCGCTGGCGCACATGGTGTGGGGCGGCGGCATGCTGGCTTCCGACGGCGCGCTCGACTTCGCCGGCGGCACCGTGGTGCACATCAATGCGGGCGTTGCGGGCCTTGTCGGCGCGATCTTCGCCGGGCATCGCCTGGGCTACAAGAAAGAACCGCTGCCGCCGCATTCACTGGTGCTGACCTATATCGGCGCGGCTTTGCTGTGGGTGGGCTGGTTTGGCTTCAACGCGGGCTCGGCCGGCGCGGCCAACGGGCTTGCGGGCCTCGCCACCATCAACACGCTGCTGGCCACGGCCGCCGCCGCCTTTAGCTGGATCCTCGTGGAATGGATCACGCGCGGCAAGCCGAGCGGGCTTGGCTTCGCGTCAGGCGTCATCGCCGGCCTTGTCGCGATCACGCCCGCGGCGGGCTTCGTCGGCCCGCTGGGCGCGCTGGTGCTCGGCCTCGCCGCCAGCCCGGTCTGTGTCGTGTTCTGCGCCGGCATTAAGAAGGCGCTCAATTACGACGACGCCTACGACGTGTTCGGCATCCATGGCGTCGCCGGCATCATCGGCGCCATCGGCACCGGCATCCTCACCGACCCCGCGCTTGGCGGCACCGCGGGCTGGGGTCTGGAAGATGGCGCGACCTTCGACATGGTCGGCCAAACCCTCATCCAAGTGAAAGCGGTGGGCGTTTCGATCGTGTGGGTCGCCGTGGCGACGGCCATCACGTTCGCGGTGATGTCGCTGTTCGGCCTCAAGGTGAAAAAGGACGTCGAGGAGGAAGGTCTCGATCTCGCCGAGCACGGCGAGGCCGCCTACCACTCGTAAGCGCAACGATCTCTCCCAAGTGACTTGGGCGCGGCTCCAGAAGCGAGCCGCGCCCATTTTCTTTATGTGTTGGCGGCAGGTTGCGTTCATCAAAATGAACGCGTTGGTAACTCTGTTCGGCGCCGAATCTTCACCCCTCGTTTACCGGGAAAGCCAACAGTCCCGCATTGAAACCGCGGCACGAACCGGGCGCCCCAATTCATGACTGACCACGCTGTTAACCATGGGGGCAGAAGCCCCGCGATCAGCACTTCCGCCGCCGCGCGGCTGGCGCTGAAACGGGCCGCCGTATCGGTGGGCGCGGCCATCTTTGGCGCGTACGGCCTGGGCGCGGTGCTGACCTATTCGCCGGAAGATCCAAGCCTCAACGTCTCCACCTCGGCGCCCACGCACAATCTGTTCGGCGCGCCGGGCGCGCTGATGGCCGATGTGCTGATCCAGGTGCTGGGCGCGGCGGCGTATCTGGCCATGGCCGCGATCCTCGCTGCGGGCGTGCTGCGCATCGTGCGCCGCCAATTGGTCGCGCGCATCAATGGCCGGCGCATTCTGGTGGCTTCGCTGGGCGTATGGCTGCTGGCGGCGGCGGCCTCCACCATTCCCACGCCCGAAGGCTGGCCGCTGGCGGCGGGCTTTGGCGGCGTGCTGGGTGACGGTCTCGCGGGCTTCGTCGCGGGCCTCGCCTCGATGCCGGGCCTGCCGTTCCCGCAAGTGCTGACGGGCGTTCTGTGCGCCATTGGCGGCTTGTTGGCGATCGGCTGGTCGTTCCAAGTGCGCGCGGAAGACGTGAAGAACGCCGCGCAGATCGCGCGCCGCGCCGCCACCGGCGCCAGCACGAACGCGCAACGCGCCATCGGCTATGTCGCGGAAAAAACCCGCCGGCCGGAAGAAGATTATTACGAGCAGGGCGAAGAAGCCGAAGCCCCGCGCGCGCCGCGTGACGCGCCCGCGCCGCGCCCGCGCGCGCCGCAACCGGCGATGCGTGAACGCGCGC
>CAZWQS010000108.1:0-9774 GCA_964635925.1 uncultured Terricaulis sp.
GCCCAACGAAGGCCGCCCGGTGGATCTGCCGGAATCCCGCCGCGAGCACGTGCCCGACCCGAACATCACGGCCGCCCCGGTTCATCGCTGATATAGGAAATGCCGGATCGATGATCCGGCCTACACATCGCATCAGCCGCAACGATCGCGCGCAGCGTGATGCACGCTCGCGAGGTCATGTGGATGCGCGCCCGACCGCGTTACTGCCCGCTGCCTTTCTTCTCCTGTTCCACCGGAATCTTGACCGCGCGCGGTACGGCGTCCTGCGCCTTGGGGATGGAAACCATCAGCAGCCCATCCCGGCAGCGCGCGCTGAGCTTGTCCGCGTCGATGTCGTGAATACACGGCAGCGAAGTCAGCACGCCTACGCCCGGCTCGGCCAATTCCCAACGGATGAGACCTGACAGCGCGCCCCCGATCAGCCCCGCGATGATGGCGAAGACGAGGTACATCGTGCCGATGTCTTTGTGGTTGGTGGAATAGACCCACCTTTTCCAATCAAACAGACTGGGGCGGTGATCATGATGATCAGCGTGTCCCTCGGCGTGTACGGATTCGTTGGCCATCTTCCCGTCCCGACAAGCAATTCAAACCGCGGCGCGCGCCGCTCAAGCAATTCCAAACGACCGGCGCACGCGCCGTTCAAGCGCATGCCGCCGCGATCTTCTTCACAGCGCAGGGCCCGCGGCGGCGGCCCGAGCGCTTAGCTTCTTCACCGCGTCGGCGTCGCCGCAGACGCGGCCGGTTCAGCGCCCGGCGCCGCAGGCGCGGCGGGCGCTTCGGCGGCGGGGAACGCCCCGCCCTGCGCGGCCACCCACGCCTCAAACTCGGCGCGACTCACCGCGTGAATCTCGATCGGCATGTAGGCGTGGTTCAGCCCGCACAATTCAGAACACTGCCCGTAATAGACGCCAGGCGTATCGACGTTGAACCAGGTCTCGTTCACGCGGCCCTGGATTGCGTCTTCCTTCACGCCGAACGCGGGCATGGCGAAGGAATGGATCACGTCGTTCGACGTCACCAGCACGCGCACGGTGGTGTCGACAGGCACGAGCAGCGGCTCTGTCGCCGCCAGCAGATACGGGCGCCCCTGGGCGCGCGCTTCTTCTTCGGGCAACAGGTTCGCCGCGATCGCGACGCCGAGATCGGGATATTCAAGATTCCAGAACCACGAATTGCCGACGACCTTCAGAGTCAGTTCAGCTTCGGTGGCGATGCGTTCCTGCTTGTAGATCAGCGGGAAGGATTTCCAGGCGATGGCCACCAGGATCAGCACAGGCACGATCGTCCAGATCACTTCGACGGTCACGTTGTGCGTGAATTTTTTCGGCGTGGGATTGGCGGCGGCGTTGTAACGCACGACCACCCACAGCAAGAGCGCAAGCACGAACACCGAGACGACGATGATGATCGGCAGCAGGAAATTATGGAAATCCGTAATCTCGCGCATGACGGCGGTTGCGGGTTCTTGCAGATTGATCCCGCCTGGGTGCGGCGCGCCCACGGCCGCGGCCGCGGCCCCGCACAACGCTACGCTTGCCGCCAATGCGGCGCTTGCGAACAAAGCCCCTCGCGTCACGCAATCGCTCCTTACAGACTCACCAGCGGTATGGCGCGGGCTGACGCTCGCGCCTATAGTCGCCGGGCGCGGCATTCGACCGCGCCTTGCCGACTTTCTCAGCCCGCGGGGTGCTAGCATGAGCCGGGCGCGGCTTCCAAGGCGCATTCCGATCGCATGGACGTTGGCCGCCCTGGCGGCATGCGGTTCAGCGCTGGCGCAGACCAGTTCCGGGCGCGAACGCGAGGTGGGATCGCGCACCACGATCGGCGCCCCGGCGGCCCAGCAATGCAGCCAGTTCGTCGCCCAGGGGGTGGTCAGTGATCAGGCGCTCGACGCCTGCAACCGCGCGCTGTCCACCGAGCGGCTGAACCGCCAGCTTGAGATCGCCACCCATATCAATCGCGGCGCGCTGCACCTGCGCCGGCGCGAAGGCACGGCCGCATTGGCGGATTTCGACGCCGTGATCGCCATGGACCGCCGCCACGCCGAGGCCCACCTCAATCGCGGGGCGGCGCTGGTGATGCTGAACCAGCCTGGTTTGGCGGTGTCCGCGATCACGGAGGCGCTGGGCCTGGGCGTGCGCGAGCCGCACAAGGCGTATTTCAACCGCGGCGCCGCCCGCGAGGCGCTGGGCGACGTGCGCGGCGCCTTTGAGGATTATAATACCGCCCTGGAAATCCAGCCCGATTGGGGCCCCGCCAACGCCGAACTCGCGCGCTTCGCCCGCACCCGGCGCGAGCATTTGGCCGAGGTGCTCGGCGAACAAGCCGCCGGGGACGAGTAAGCGTTTGAAAATATAGCCTGAATGGCCAGCAGCGCGGATAATCCTCGCCGTTCACACCCCCGCACCCGACTCAGGCCCTATATAAAGGGGCCTGCCCACATGGAGACTTCGATGGCCGAACCGCTGCCCGCCCCGCCCGCCACCGCCGCCGAGAGGGCTTCGGACGCCGCCGGCGACGTCGCGGCCACCGCCGCGCGCGGCGCCGACGACGGCGAGATTTTCGTCGAGGACAGCCGCACCGAGAGCTTCCTGTGGGACGACGGCCGGCTGAAATCGGCCTCCTTCGACGCCAGCCAAGGCTTTGGCCTGCGCATCGTGGCGGGCGAGCGCGCCGGTTACGGCCACGCCAGCACGCTGGATACCGATGCTGTGGCGCGCGCGGCGGAGGCGGCCAGCGCGGTCAAGCTCGGCCACAGCGCAACGCTGGACGCCAGCCCCGCGCGGGTGAACCGCCAGCTCTACGCCGATTTCGACCCGATCGAGACGCCGGGCTTTACCGACAAGACCTCCCTGCTCGCCGAGATCGACGCCTATTGCCGCGCGAAGGACCCACGCGTGGTGCAAGTGGCCGCCACTTTGGCCGGCGCGCATCGGGCGCTGACCATCCTGCGCCCGGACGGCGCGAAGCTGCACGATCACCGCCCGCTGGTGCGGGTGAACGTCTCCATCACGGTCGAGCGCGACGGGCGGCGCGAAAGCGGCTCGGCCGGCGCGGGCGGGCGCGAGCCGTACGAAGTCTTCATCGCGCCCGAACGCTGGAAGGCTTTGGCCGACGAGGCGCTGCGCATCGCGCTGGTGAACCTCGACGCCGAACCCGCGCCCGCGGGCGAGATGGACGTGGTGCTCGGCCCTGGCTGGCCAGGCGTGCTGCTACACGAAGCGGTGGGCCACGGGCTCGAGGGCGATTTCAACCGCAAAGGCACGAGCGCGTTCGCCGGCATGGTCGGCCAGCGTGTGGCGGCGCCGGGCGTGACCGTGGTGGACGACGGCACGTTCGAGAACCGGCGCGGTTCGCTCAACATCGACGACGAAGGCACCCCCACCCAGCGCACCGTGCTGATCGAGGACGGCATCCTCAAAGGCTATTTGCAGGACCGCATGAACGCGCGCCTCTCGGGCGTGGCGCCCACCGGCAATGGGCGGCGCGAAAGCTACGCCTGCCGCCCCATGCCGCGCATGACCAACACCTTCATGACCGCCGGCGATAAAGACCCCGCCGAAATCCTCGCCTCGCTGAAACGCGGCGTTTACGCGGTTAATTTCGGAGGCGGTCAGGTCGACATCACCTCCGGCAAGTTCGTTTTCCAATGCACCGAGGCGTATCTGGTCGAAGACGGGAAGATCAAAACGCCGATCAAGGGCGCGACTTTGATCGGCGACGGGCCCAGCGCGCTGACGCGCGTGACCATGGTGGGCGACGATCTCAAACTTGATGAGGGCGTGGGCACGTGCGGCAAGGCTGGGCAGAGCGTGCCTGTCGGTGTTGGCCAGCCGACACTCTACATCAAAGGACTCACCGTCGGCGGGATGTGACCTCAACATCTCGATTTACAAATTCGAGAATCGCAGCAGAAGCTTGCGCATCCCACTGTTAGGGGAGGTTGATACTATGGCTGCGAAGAAAAAGACGGCGAAGGTCGCCAAGTCCGCTTCGAAGGCGAAAGCTAAGAAGCCGGCTGGCAAGAAGAAGTAAGCTTCTTCTCCGACTGGAGTTACGAACGCCGCTGGGGTCATTCCCGGCGGCGTTTTCGTTTTCAACCGTCGCGCCCATTTGGCCCCTCGTCGCATCCGCCGGCTTTTGCCTAGAAAAAGCCTGTGCTTCCGCGTCCAAACGGAGCGCTGCAATCATCCTGACATAAGCAGCCGCGCAAGAGAGCGCGCAGCAGCACGCCGCGGCAGACGGCGGCGCGGGGGGAGAGAGATGATCGGGCGCATGATGGTTTCGGCGCTGGCCCTGATGAGCGGGGCCGCCCATGCACAAACGACCGCCGCGAGCGAAGCCAGCGTTACGCCAGTCGCGTCCGCCCAGAACGGCGACCGCGTGGGCTACGAGAAAGCCTTTTTCGATCAATTCAACCCGCAGACCGCGCTCGATATGGTGCGCCAGACGCCGGGCTTCTCGCTCGACGGCGGCGACGATCGGCGCGGCTTCTCCGGCGCGGTCGGCAATCTGCTGATCGACGGCTTGCGCCCCAGCACCAAGAACCAATCGCTCGACACCATCCTCTCGCAAATTCCGGCCAACCAAATCGTGCGCATCGAATTGCTGCGCGGCGCGCTGGTGGCGGGCGACGCCTCGGGCCAATCGGTGCTGCTGAACGTGGTGCGCACGCCAAGCGCGGGCTCGGGCGTGTTCGGCGCGGGCGTGGAATACACCTCGCGCGAGGTGCCGGCGCCGCGCGCCAATCTTTCCTACAGCGGCCGCAACGGCCAGGTGGAGTACGGCGCGGGGCTCAATCTGTTCAGCCAATATCGCGACATTCCGGGCTGGCGACGCATCTATGACGGCGCGGGCAATCATACTGAGACTATCGACACGCCTTCCCCGCGCGACTTTCGCGAGATCACGCTGAACGGCAATCTCGCCTTCCCCCTTGCGGGCGGGCGCCTCAGCACGCGCGGGCAAGTGAATTGGTGGCGCTTTCACGCCGACAGCGATTTCATTTCCTCCACCCCGGCCGGCGCGCCAATGGGCGGCCTCTTCACCGTGTTCGAGGAGGAAGAACCGAGTTTCGAAATTGGCGCCGACTATGATCGCGATTTCGGCCCATGGAGCATGTCGCTGATCGGCCTGCACAATTGGGAAAGCTATGAGAGCGTCGAGAACGCGCTGGTGCGCGATAGCGCAGGCGCGCTTTTGCGCACGGACGTGCAAGCCCGCGAGGACGTGGCGACCGAAACCATCCTGCGCGCGGCGTTTTCGCGCGGTTTTGGCGCGGCCCATCGCATCGAACTTGGCGCCGAGGGCGCATTCAATTCGCTCGACGCGGGCCTCACTTTTGCGCGCGACACCGGCGCGGGCCCAGTTGTCGAGACTATTCCAAACTCGAACGTGCTGGTGGAGGAAGAACGCGCGGAATTCTTCGGCGTCTATACGTGGCGGCCGAGCGATGCGTGGTCCGTTGAGGGGCGCGTGGCGTGGGAAACCTCTACGCTCAGCTTCGAGGGCGACGCCAATGAAGAGGTCGAGCTCAATTATTGGAAGCCCTCTTTGCAATTGACGCGCACGATCGCCGGCGACAACCAGGTGCGCCTGCGCGCTTACAGGGATGTCGGCCAGCTTGATTTTGGCGACTTCACCTCCAACGCAGCGATAGCCGACGCGATCATCGCGGGCGGCAATCCTGGGCTTGTGCCGCAAACCTCCTGGCGCGCGGAGATCGGCGCGGATTTGCGCTTCTGGGGCGCGGCGCTGAGCCTCACGCTGACGCAGCACTGGATCGAAGATGTCGCCGATCTCGTGAACCTCACCGCCACCGTGCCGAACCCGAACGACGACCCCAATGTCGTCGGCGACGAGACCATCGACATCACCTTCGACGCGCCGGGCAATATTGGCGATGGCGAAGCCACCAGCCTCGATGTGAACCTCAACATGCCGCTCTCGCCCATCATTCCGGGCGGGCGCGTCACCGTGCGCGGCTATTTGTGGGACACCGAGGTGACCGACCCGGTGACCGGCGATCCGCGCATCATTTCCGAACGCCCGGAATCGGAAATCGAGGTGGAGTTCCGCCAGGATTTCCCCGCTCTGCGCATGGCGTGGGGGATCAATTATTTTAAGCAGGGCGAATTCCAAATCTATCGCTTCAACGAGATCGACACCAACGAGGAAGGTCCGTGGATCGACATCTTCTGGGAAACCACGGCGCTGCCGAACAATATGCGCTTGCGCCTCTGGGCCGCGAACGCCTTTGACGGCACGATCAATCGCGTGCGCCATTTCTATGGTCCAGACCGCAACGGCCCGCGCGTGCGCACCGATCTGCGCGAACGCAAATTCGCCGAAGCGCCCTGGGTGATCGCCCAGATCAGCGGCACGTTCTGACCCCGCGCGCCTGGCGCTCCTCATGCGGTGTTTGAGGGGAAACGCGAAAAGCCTTAAATGACGCGGAAAATCGTGCGGGCTTAATTCTGAGTCGACGGAGGTTCACCCCACCCCCTACCCCCTCCCCTCAAAGGGAGGGGGTGGATAGAGCGTCGCTCTATCCACGTTTTTTCGGCGCCAACTTAGCGCGCGGGCGAGCGGGCGCGGCGTTTGGGGGCGGCGGGCGCATCCGACTCGAACATGGGATTGGGGTCCCACAGGTTTTCAAACGGCGCGTCGCGCAGATAATCCGGCAGACGCGCGCTTTGCGCCTTTTCATTGGAGATCGAGATGATCTGACGATCCTTGGCCATGTTGCGCAACATGTCTGGATCGACATCGCCGATCAGGTCCGCGCTTTCCTTCGCCATCAAATGATTAGCGACGCCGAAGAGCTGAAACACGCCGGCGTTGTTGAAGATGGTGCGCCAATCCTTCGGATAGAGCCGCTGAAGCTGGCTCAAATCCTGGAAGAAAGGCCACACTTGCAAACCATAGCCGCGCAGCAGCGTCATCGATTGGCGCAGCGGGCCGAATTCGCCAAGCTGGGCGCATTCATCGAGCAGAAACAGCGTCGAGCGTTTGGGGCGGCGCTTGCGGCCCATCACCGTGAGCATCAGCGCGCCGACCCACAAGCGCAGCAGCGCGCCGTGGCTTTCGAGCTTATCGGGCGGGATGACGATGTAGATCGTCATCGGATCGCCGCGGCGCACCGCATCGAGGTTGATCGTGGATTTGGAGAGCGACCGCAGCGCCGAATCCTAGTTCACGACCTTCAGATAGCTCTGCGTGGTCGAAAGGATGCCCGAACGCGTCTGTTCGGTGATCGGCAGGAAGCTGGAAATGTTCTGCTTCGAGAGCCGGTTCAGATTGTCGTGGCCTTCGATCAGCGCCGCGAGATTATAGACCGCATCGTCGCTCATCAGAATTTCGCGCACGCGGCCGAAATGGCGCTCGGTCTTCGGGGCGGTTTCCGCCACCGCCGCGATCACGCCCGACATCAGCGAGCGGCCCCAATTGTCCCAGAAGGGCTCCTTGTGGAAGCCGACATCGCCGGCCAGGAGGCTGGCCAGCATTTCGCTGTCCGCGTCCAGCAGCGCGCCGGGGCGGTTGAACAGGTCAAACGGGTTCAGGCTGTCGGTGCGCTTGCCGATGGCGCCGAAGGGATCGAGCAGGCGCACCTCCTGGCCCATCTCCTTCCGGCGGCGGGCGGTGACGTGCCAGGTCTCGCCCTTGGGGTCGATGACGATGGCCGAGCCCTCGAAGCGCAGCAGGTTCGGGATGATGACGCCCCGGCCTTTGCCCGCCCCAGTGGGCGCGATGGTGACCAGGTGGCGATCCTCCCCATAGAGGATCGGGACCTCGCCCGGGGGGGCCAGTTCGGCGGCGCGGGGGGCGGAAAAGCCCATGGGACCGCGGCGGTTGTCTTCCGATTTCCAGCCCAGCAGCAGGTCCATCGCCTCCGGCTTGCCCTGCCCCGCCGCCTCGACTGGCTTCTTGCGCGTGCGGGTGGTTCTGGGCCGAGACATGATGAACCCTCCTTCGGCGCCGCCGGGGAGAGCGGACCGTGAATCGATCTTAACCTGCAATCAGGGCCGGTTCCGGGCTTTCGGGGCCTGGGCCGGCGACGGCGCGTCCCCGCCCCGTCCGGACCCACATCAGCCGGAAAAAAATCCCGGCGCAATCTCTTGACGCTGTGAGGAACTCACTTTGACAAAAACTCGCGCCCTGGCCGATACTTAGCCAGGGCGCTTTGTTTTTGTTGGCAATTTATCGAGAACGGATTACCGCACGTCGCCCATCCATTTCTTCAGGACGGGCGAAAGCGCCAGCAGCACAATTCCGGTGGCGACGCCCAAAATGCCCACCGCGGTGAACACCGAAACGTACGCCTGCAATTGCGCGGCGGGGTTCACGACAACGCCGGCGATCGTGTCGGACGCCGTCTGTTGCGCGATGAGTCCGGCGAGGATGTGCGCGAGCGAAGACGACAAGAACCACACGCCCATCATCAAGCCGACCACGCGCACGGCCGAGAGCTTGGTGATCATGGAGAGGCCGACAGGCGAGAGGAAGAGTTCGCCGGTGGTGTGGAGAAGATAGAGCACAGCGAGGAAAATCAGCGGCACGCGGAAATCCGGCCCCGCGAATTGCGTGCCCCACACCAACACGAAGAAGCCCAAACCGACCTGCACGAGGCCGAGCGCGAACTTCACCGGGGTGGACGGCTCCATCTTCCGCTTCGCCAGCCACAGCCACATCGCGCTAAACGGCAGCGCCAGCAGCACGATGTAGCCGGCGTTGAAGCTCTGCGTCTGCGCGGCGGTCATTTCATACACCTCCCCGCTGAGGCCGGTGGTGGCGGCGATGTAGCCGGCGGCGCCCGCCAGCAGACCGAAGAAGATGAAGCCGTAGATCAGCATCACCGCGTCGATCTTCTTCTGGATGAAGGAGATCACCGAGACGACCGCCATCACCGCGCCCAGCGCCGCGACGGCGAACAAGATGCCGGTCGTCAGCGTATGGCCGAAGGTGCCGC
Source organism: uncultured Terricaulis sp. (assembly GCA_964635925.1). Taxonomy (GTDB): domain Bacteria; phylum Pseudomonadota; class Alphaproteobacteria; order Caulobacterales; family Aquidulcibacteraceae; genus Vitreimonas. Next base: position 8,972 of record CAZWQS010000108.1, read on the forward strand.
CTTGGGCGACCGTCAGATTGGTGGAGTTTTCGGCGTAGAGCGAGAGCGAGGAGCCCGCCTGCTCAAACAACATCCAGAAAATGACGCTGAAGAAGATCAGGATCAGCGCCGCCACCATCTTGGAGCGTTCTTGCCCTTTGAACCCGAGCAGCGCGAACGCCAGAACAGCGAGGAAGATCGCCCCGACCGTCCAAGGCAGCGCCATTTCCATCAGATCGGTTTGCTGCACCAAGAGCCACGCCGGGATCACGGCCAAGAGCCCCAAAACCCAGAAAACGCCCTGGGTTGCAGCGCCGATCGGCCGTGGCGGATCGGCTTTGCCCTTCAAATATTTCTGGCCGAGCAGATATTGGATGAGGCCCAGCAACATGCCGACGCCGGCAAGGCCGAAGCCGTATTTCCAGCCATAGGTCTGCCCGAGATAGCCGCAGGCCAGAGTGGCGAGGAAGGCGCCGAGATTGATGCCCATGTAGAAGATGGTGAAGCCGCCATCGCGGCGCGGATCGCCTTCAGCGTAGAGCGCGCCGACCGTGGTGGAGATGTTGGCTTTCAGGAAGCCGACGCCGATGATGATCAGCGCCAGCGAGAAATAGAGGATCTGAACGTAGAGCTGCTCTTGCTCGACGCGATCGGTGTAGGCGCCGTCCTCGAAGGTGCGGATCACGCGCTCGCCCTCGAACGCCACCGCGTTGCGGCGGCTGATCTGCGTCATCTGATGGGCGGTGCCGTTGATGTCGACGTACGTCGTCTGCCCTTCCACGCGGACGGGGTAAGAGCCTTCACCTTCGATGTTGAGCGCTGTG